>NZ_JABWQX020000001.1:322500-645000 GCF_014268655.2 Pseudomonas marvdashtae | reverse complement strand
GCGTACGATGGCATCACCGTCGCGCGGAGCAATCTGGATCGCACCGGCCAAGCCATAGTTGCGAATATCGATGACGTTCTTCGAACCCCTCAAACCATGCAAGGCGTTCTCGAAATGTGGCGCGACCTCGGCCACGCTTTGCACCAGGTTTTCTTTCTGCAACAGGTCCAGTGCCGCCAATCCTGCCGCGCACGCCACTGGGTGCGCCGAGTAGGTATAGCCATGGGGAAACTCGACGGCGTACTCAGGTGTCGCCTGGCTCATGAAGGTCTGGTAGATCTCGGAGCTGGCAATTACCGCACCCATGGGGATCGCGCCATTGGTGACTTGCTTGGCGATGCACATCAGGTCTGGAACCACGCCAAAGCTATCAGCGCCGAACATCGAGCCGGTACGACCAAAACCGGTAATGACCTCGTCAAACACCAGCAGGATGTTGTGCTGATCACAGATGTCGCGCAGGCGTTTCAGATATCCCTCCGGCGGCACCAATACACCGGCAGACCCGGCCATCGGCTCGACAAATACCGCAGCGATATTGGAAGCGTCGTGCAGTTCGATCAACTTCAACAACTCATCGGCCAAAGCAATACCGCCTTCCTTGGGCATGCCCCGCGAATAGGCATTGCTGACGAGCAAAGTGTGGGGCAAATGATCGACGTCCATCATGGCCTGGCCGAACAACTTGCGATTGCCACTGACGCCGCCAAGGCTGGTGCCGGCGATGTTCACGCCGTGATACCCACGGGCGCGACCGATCATCTTGGTCTTGGTCGCCTGTCCCTTGAGGCGCCAATAGGCGCGGACCATCTTCACCGCGGTATCGGCGCACTCGGAACCGGAGTCGGTGAAGAACACATGGTTAAGATTGCCTGGGGTCAGGCTGGTGATTTTTTCCGCCAACTGGAACGACAGCGGATGCCCGTATTGGAAGCCCGGTGAGTAATCGAGCGTACCCAGTTGCTTGGCGACCGCTTCCTGGATTTCCTTGCGGGTGTGCCCGGCGCCACACGTCCACAGGCCTGACAGCGAATCATAGACGTTGCGGCCCTTGTCATCGGTCAACCAACTGCCTTCGGCGGCAACGATCAGCCGAGGGTCGCGTTGGAAGTTGCGATTCGCCGTGTAGGGCATCCAGTGGGCATCCAGCTTGAGCTGGCTGGCCAGGGAACCGGGAGCGTGTTCGGGCATGTTCATCGACAAAAACCTCGCAGGGCGTAAGCGGCATGAAGTCAAAAGCATTCTTGCAGCTAAATTGCCACGGGGATAAAGTCGGTGAAATCCAACTTTTCTAACCTTCAGTCAGCAGATCACTAAACTATGAGCGTCCGTCGTTCCGATCCCCTGGCCCAAGTCAGCGACTTCGACATCCGCTTGCTGCGCATTTTCCGAAGCGTGGTGGAGTGCGGGGGATTCTCTGCCGCCGAGACGGTGCTCGGGATCGGCCGCTCAGCCATAAGCCAGCAGATGAATGATCTGGAACAGCGCCTCGGCCTGCGCCTGTGCCAGCGCGGGCGAGCGGGGTTTTCCCTGACGGAAGAAGGCCGCGAAGTCTATCAATCAGCCCTGCAGTTATTGAGCGCGCTGGAAAGCTTTCGTACCGAGGTCAACGGTCTTCACCAGCACCTGCGCGGTGAACTGACCATAGGGCTGACGGACAACCTCGTCACGCTGCCTCATATGCGCATCACTCATGCCTTGGCCCAGTTGAAGGAGCGCGGTCCAGAAGTGCAAATCCAGATCCGCATGATCGCGCCCAACGAAGTCGAGCAAGGTGTGCTAGACGGTCGCCTGCATGTCGGCGTAGTCCCCCAGGCCAGCGCTCTTTCCGGCCTCGAATATCAACCGCTCTACAGCGAACGCTCGCTGCTGTACTGCGCGGTGGGACATCCGCTGTTTTATGTCGATGACCAGCAGCTCGAAGATGCGCGTCTCGACAGCCAGGACGCCATCGCCCCGACCTTCCGCCTGCCCACCGAAATCCAGGCTCATTACCAGGCGCTCAATTGCACCGCCAGCGCCTCGGATCGCGAAGGCATGGCGTTCCTGATTCTCACCGGGCGCTATATCGGTTACCTGCCGGATCACTACGCCAATCTTTGGGTCCAGCAAGGCCGGCTGCGAGCACTCAAACCCTTGGCGCGCTTCTACGATCTGAGCCTGGCATCGGTCACGCGCAAGGGTCGTCGCCCGCACCTGGTATTGGAAAGCTTCCTCGAAAGCCTGGCGGCAACCCGCTGAGATTTCTCCAACGCATGGCTTTAATAGCGGTGGCACTTGTCGGATCCGCACCGGTGCGCTATGAACGCATTTGCCCGCACCCACAGACCTAGCCCGGAAACGTCCATGACCTTTGAAGTTCCCGCCCATGGTGGCAAGCCTACCGGCCGCATTCGTCAAAAGAATGAAGAGACTATCCTCAGGGCCGCCGAGGATGAGTTCGCCCGGCACGGTTTCAAGGGCACCAGCATGAACACCATCGCCGTGAAAGCCGGATTGCCCAAGGCGAACCTGCATTACTATTTCACCAACAAGCTCGGGCTCTACGTGGCGGTGCTGAGCAACATCATTCAGTTGTGGGACAGCACGTTCAACTCTCTGACGGCCGAGGATGATCCGGCGCAAGCGTTGACCCGCTATATCCGCGCCAAGATGGAGTTTTCCCGGCAGCATCCCCAGGCGTCGAGGATCTTTGCCATGGAGGTGATCAGCGGCGGCGAATGCCTGAGCGAATATTTCAACCAGGACTATCGCGCTTGGTTCAAAGGCCGCGCAGCCGTGTTCCAGGCATGGATCGATGCGGGAAAAATGGATCCGGTCGATCCGGTGCACCTTATCTTCCTGCTGTGGGGCAGCACCCAGCATTACGCCGATTTCGCCACGCAGATCTGCCGCGTGACGGGACGCAGCAAGTTGACCAAGCAAGACATGATCGATGCCGGCGACAACTTGATCCGCATCATCCTCAAAGGCTGCGGCCTGACACCAGACCTCTAGGATTCCATGCCTTATACCCTCGCCGGCTTTTGCGAATACCGAGAAGAGATCCGCAAGAGCCGATTCATTACCTTCGCGGCCCCCATCACCAGCCCCGCCGAGGCCCAGGCCTTTATCGAACAGCACAGCGACCTTGATGCCACGCATAACTGCTGGGCTTGGAAACTGGGTGACCAGTACCGCAGCAACGACGACGGCGAGCCGGGCGGCACCGCCGGGCGCCCTATCCTGGCCGCCATCCAGGCCCAGGACTGCGACCAGGTCGTGGTGCTGGTCGTTCGCTGGTACGGCGGAATCCAGTTGGGCACCGGCGGCTTGGCTCGCGCATACGGCGGCGGTGCCAACAAATGCCTGCAAAACGCCAACAAAGTTGAATTAATCAGCCGCGTGGCGCTGCACTGTATGTGCAGTTTCGCCGAGCTGGCCTTGGTGAAACTGCGAATTGCCGAATGCGGTGGCCTGGTCCAGACCGAGGAGTTCACAGCCAACGGCGTGAAACTCCAATTGGCAGTGGGTGAACAGCACATTGAAAACCTTCAAGCGCGTCTCGCCGATCTGAGTCGCGGACAGATAGTGCTCGAATGCCAAGAAGCCCCATAACCGCCTCAGCGGTATCGGTTTTGCCCACATGCGCTGTGCACCCGCCTGTGGATAACCTGGGCGTAGCAAGCTGTAACCCTTCTGTCATGCGGGTTTCTGAGCATTGTTCATTTTTCATACAGACACTGCTCAACACCTTGAATCCATCAAAAAAACAAACGCTTGCGGCGCTTTATCACCTTTAGAAGAAAGCCGCACGGGGCTTATGCCTGAGTTTCAACCTTGCGCACAATAACTGTGGAGCAACCTGTGGATAACCCGTTCATGGCTCAAGCGGCGCCAAGAACAGCATGGGTTGCAGCCGCTTGTTCATTTTTTAACCAAACATTACGAGAGAGCCGACGTCTGCACTCGGGTGTGTCCTTCACCGCGAACAGGCAATAGTTGCGAGACGCCCCATGCCAGCTCAAAAAACAAAAAAGCCCAGAGCACGGCACTGGCACCGTGCAACACCGCATAAAGCTGCCAAGCAGCAAACAGCACCCTCCCCGCCGCATCATAACGACCGTAGACCGGCTGCGGATCACGGATCCGCAAGACCGCCCATACGCAGACAATCGAACCCAGGAGATTCGCCATCAACAAATGCATGGGCTCAAATGGCGGCAACTGGCCTGGCAGGTCGAACAGTCGGGTAATGCTTGCCAGCAGACCGTGCAGCGCGACAAAACTCCACGGCGTGACAAACGCAGCCATGACAACCAAGTCGTACCAGGCACTGGCCCGCACCAATCGGCGATATTGCCCAGAAGTCCACATTCGCTTTTTACTCCGGATAATCGGGAAGCAAAGAGGCTAAAGCCTGGAGTATGCTCCAAGGTCAAGCGTCCTCTCGGAGACTTCAATGCGTATCGGTGAACTGGCCCAGGCCTGTGCGGTCAGCCGCGACACGCTGCGCTTTTACGAGCAGCGAGGCCTGATCGCGGCGCAACGCACCGCCAACGGCTATCGCGACTACCCCGCCGACATGGTGCAACTGGTGCTCTATATCAAGACGGCCCAGCGGCTGGGCTTTACCCTTGGCGAAATCGGCAACAGTGTCGCCGCCCTGTGGCACGCCCCGGATCCCGACGTCGCCGTGACGCAATTACTCCAAGACAAGCTGAACCTGATCGAAACCCGCATGACCGAACTCGACGCGCTGCGTCACGAGCTGAAACAACGGCTCGGGCACCGTTGTCCATTAAATCCGTGACTTTTTCTTTCAAGGAAAGCATTCATGAATTCGGCAAGAAACGCATTGATCATCGGCGCCTCCAGAGGCTTGGGCCTTGGTCTGGTCAAGACGCTCGCCAGCGACGGCTGGAACGTGACCGCCACCGTGCGCAACCCGCAGAACGCGCAGGCTTTGGAAGCGCTGGGCGCGGTGCGGATCGAAAAGCTCGACATGGATGACCAGCAAGCCGTCATTGCCTTGAGCCAGCGGCTCAAGGGTCAGACCTTTGACTTGTTGTTCATCAATGCCGGCGTCAAGGGCCCCGCCAACCAGAACCCGGGGGGCGCGACGCTGGCCGAGGTCGGCCAATTGTTTTTCACCAACGCCGTGGCGCCGATCAACCTGGCCCAGCGTTTCGTCGGGCAGATCCGCGAAGGCAGCGGTGTACTGGCCTTCATGAGTTCGGTGCTGGGTAGCGTGACGATGCCCGATGCGCCAGAACTGGCGCTGTACAAAGCAAGCAAGGCCGCGCTCAACTCCATGACTAACAGTTTTGTCAGCCAATTGGGTGAACAGACACTGACCGTGCTGTCGCTGCACCCGGGTTGGGTAAAGACCGACATGGGCGGTGAAGGCGCCGACCTGGACGTGGAGACCAGTACCCGTGGGCTGATCGACCAGGTCAATGCCTATGCCGGCAAGGGCGGCCACCACTTCGTCAACTACAAGGGCGAAACGATTCCCTGGTAAATACCAAGGCGCTCGGCAGGGCACTGGATAAGTGCCCGCCAACCTGAGTAAACTCCGAACCTCGCCCTTCCCCGGCGACCCTGGATCAGCAGACAGGGCATCACTGAGCTGGCTTACCTGAACCCACTTTCAGAGGAGCCGGCCACCATGCCTGCGACCCGTACCTGGTTAAAAAATCCCCTCGCCATTTTCACCGCCAACGGCCTCGATGCCCGTGGCGGTCTCGTCCTGCAGGACGGTGTGATCGTCGAACTGCTCAGCGCCGGGCAAAGTCCCGCGCAACCTTGCGACAGCGTGTTCGACGCTCGCGAACATGCGATCCTGCCGGGACTGATCAACACCCACCATCATTTCTACCAGACCCTGACTCGCGCCTGGGCGCCCGTGGTAAGCGAACCCTTGTTCCCCTGGCTGAAAACTCTCTACCCAGTGTGGGCGCGACTGACCCCGGCAAAACTCGCGCTGGCAAGCAAAGTGGCGTTGGCTGAACTGTTGTTGTCAGGCTGCACCACGGCGGCCGACCACCACTATCTGTTTCCCGAAGGCCTGGAAAACGCCATCGACGTGCAGGTGGAAACTGTCCGTGAACTGGGCATGCGCGCAATGTTGACCCGCGGTTCCATGAGCCTGGGCGAAGCGGACGGAGGTTTGCCGCCGCAGCAGACCGTGCAGCAGGGCGAGGTGATTCTCGACGACAGCCAGCGGCTGATTGCTCAATACCATGAGCGCGGTGACGGCGCGCGAATCCAGATCGCCCTGGCGCCCTGCTCGCCGTTTTCCGTCACGCCCGAGATCATGCGCGCCAGCGCCGAACTGGCGGAAAAACTCGATGTGCGCCTGCACACGCATTTGGCCGAAACCCTCGACGAAGAAGGCTTCTGCCTGCAACGCTTTGGCCTGCGCACCGTGGACTACCTGGACAGTGTCGGCTGGCTCGGCCCACGCACCTGGCTGGCCCATGGCATCCATTTCAACCCTGACGAAATCACCCGCCTTGGCGCCGCCGGGACCGGCATCTGCCATTGCCCCAGCTCCAACATGCGCCTGGCCTCGGGCATCTGTCCGACGCTTGAGCTGATCGGCGCCGGCGCACCGCTGGGCCTGGGCGTGGATGGTTCGGCGTCCAACGATGCCTCGAACATGATCCTCGAAACCCGCCAGGCGCTCTACATCCAGCGCCTACGCTATGGCGCGCAAGCGATCACACCGGAGCGTGTGCTCGGCTGGGCGACCCGGGGCTCGGCGCAACTGCTGGGGCGCAGCGACATCGGTGAATTGGCGGTGGGCAAACAGGCCGACCTGGCGCTGTTCAAACTGGATGAACTGCGTTTCTCCGGCAGTCATGACCCGATTTCAGCGCTGCTGCTATGCGGCGCCGACCGGGCGGATCGAGTGATGATTGCCGGGCAATGGCGAGTGATTGACGGGCAGGTCGAGGGGCTGGACCTGAGGGGCCTGATCGCCGACCACAGCCAAGCGGCGCGGGAGCTGATCGCAGCCTCCTGATCCCACCCATATGTGCGTTGCCCGGGCGTTAGAGTCCCAGCAACGACAACATGATGAAGGTGGCAAAGAGCACAAAGTGAGTCATCCCTTCGATGGCGTTGGTTTCGCCATCGTTGAGGTTGATGGCACTGACGATCAGCGTGATGAAGATCATCACGGTCTGCACCGGAGTCATCGCCATCTGGAAAGGCTGGCCGGTGTAAAGCGCCATCGCCTCCATCACCGGCACGGTCAGGATCACGGTGGACAGCGACGCCCCCAGTGCGATGTTGACCACCGATTGCATACGATTGGCGAGGGCCGCGCGCAGGGCGGTGAGAATCTCCGGCGCAGCGGAAATGGCCGCCACCAGGATCGCCGTCACCACCGGCGGCGCGCCCGAGCCTTCCAGTCCCAGGTCAATGGCCTTGGACATGACCTCCGCCAGCGCACCGATCACCACCACGCCAAACACCAACGCACTGATGGAAAACGCCAGGCTGATGGGCTTCGGCTCGTTTTCTACCGGCTCTTTCTTGCGACGTTTTTCCGGATAGCTGTAGCTGAAGAAATAACTGTGGGGCCCCACCTGCATGCGCACGAACAAGGTATACAACACGATCATTGCGCCGATGGTGAATGCCGAATAATGCTTCCAGTTTTCTTGCGGAATGAACTCCGGCACCACCATCGATACACCCATGGCGGTGAGGATCATCACGCTGTAGGTGCGCGCCGAATCGTCGTTATAGACCTGCTCGCCGTGCTTGAGCCCGCCCATCAGCGCCGCCAGCCCGAGAATACCGTTGATGTCGAGCATGACCGCTGAATAAATCGTGTCCCGCACCAGGGTCGGCGATGCCTCGTTGTTCATCATGATCGCCAGGATCACGACTTCCACCAGCACCGCGGACAAAGTCAAGATCATGGTGCCGTAGGGATCGCCAACCTTTTCCGCCAACAGCTCAGCGTGGTGAGCGACACGCATGGAGGCGGAAACGATAAAACCGATCAACACCAATCCACCAACCAGCGCCACGACCCGCCCGTTACCCAGCAGCCAATGCTCCAATGGATAAGCGACGAATGCGGCAAGCAGCGCCAGTAACAACAGTTTTTCTTGCTTGATCAACGTGAGCATCGTGGGCCTGTCGCCATGGATGGGTCATGAGCTACTAGACTGTGACGTGCCGGGAACGTTTCCTCCAGATGTGACGTAGCTGTCCTCCAGGCATGAACACTTAGTGGATCAGCCGGTCAGGTTTTGCCCGACATCGGCGCCCGTCCCTGTAGAATGCCCGCCATCGATTCGCTGATGAGAAAAAAACATGTACGACTGGCTTAACGCCCTGCCCAAGGCTGAACTGCATTTGCATCTGGAAGGCTCGCTGGAGCCCGAGCTGTTGTTCGCCCTGGCCGAGCGCAACAAGATCGCCTTGCCCTGGAATGACGTGGATACCCTGCGCCAGGCCTATGCCTTCAACAACCTGCAGGAATTTCTCGACCTGTATTACAAGGGCGCCGACGTACTGCGCACATCCCAGGATTTCTACGACCTGACCTGGGCCTATCTGCTGCGCTGCAAGGCACAGAACGTCATCCACACCGAACCGTTTTTCGATCCGCAGACCCACACCGACCGAGGCATTCCATTCGAAGTGGTGCTCAACGGCATCGCCGCAGCGCTCAAGGACGGCGAGCAACAGTTGGGGATCACCAGCGGCTTGATCCTGAGTTTCCTGCGCCACCTGAGCGAAGAACAGGCCGAAAAAACCCTCGACCAGGCGCTGCCGTTTCGCGATGCGTTCGTGGCCGTGGGCCTGGACAGTTCGGAGATGGGTCATCCACCGAGCAAGTTCCAGCGCGTATTCGACCGTGCTCGCCATGAAGGTTTCCTGACCGTCGCCCACGCAGGCGAGGAAGGCCCACCCGAGTACATCTGGGAGGCACTGGACCTGCTGAAGATCCAGCGCATCGACCATGGTGTCCGGGCGATTGAAGACGAGCGGCTGATGCAGCGGATCATCGACGAACAGATCCCGTTGACGGTGTGCCCGTTGTCCAACACCAAGCTGTGCGTGTTCGATGACATGTCGCAGCACAATATCCTCGACATGCTCGAGCGCGGCGTGAAGGTGACGGTGAACTCCGATGACCCGGCGTACTTCGGCGGCTACGTCACCGAAAACTTCCACGCGTTGCATACCCATTTGGGCATGACCCAGGACCAGGCCAAGCGGCTCGCGCAGAACAGCTTGGATGCGCGCTTGGTGAAATCCTAAGTCATGTAGCGAGTACCCCCTCGCCACTGAGAACACCTGTGGCGAGGAAGCTCTATTGCGCGCCCCCCTCGCTCAACTCTTCCAGCGTCTTGCCTCGCGTCTCCATGCCAAACAACCAGACCACGCCCGCCGCCACGGCAAAGCACAGTGCGCCGAGGGCGAACACGCCGCCCTGGCCGGTGATAGGAAATACCAGTCCGGTCACCATGGGCCCGAGCAACGAACCGATGCGCCCGACCGCAGAGGCGAAGCCCGAACCGGTGGCTCGGGCTGAGGTGGGATACAGCTCCGGCGTATAGGTGTAGAGCACCGCCCACATGCCGAACAGGAAAAACTGCATCAGCAGACCGGTACCGATCAGCAGGCCGATGTTGCCGCCGAACACCGCGCTCTGGCCGTAAAGAAACGCCATCGCCCCGCCTCCCAGCAGCGTGATGACGCACACCGGCTTGCGTCCCCAACGTTCCACCAGCCACGCCGCCATCAGGAAACCGGGAATCCCGCCGAGGGAAATCAGCACGGTGTAATACACCGATTGGGTCACGGCGAAGCCCGACTGCTGCAACAACGCGCTGAGCCAGGACGTCAGGCCATAGAAACCGAGCAAGGCAAAGAACCAGACACTCCAGATCATCATCGTGCGCTGGCGGTACAGCGGTGACCAGATCTGCGTCAGGGCCGAGAAGAAATTGCCGGGAACGGTCGCCAGTCTTGGCAGGCGAATCGGCTCAGGCAAGTCGCGCCCTCCCAGCGAAGCCCGGACCTTCTCTTCGATCCGCTTGAGCACGGCATCCGCCTCGTCACCTCGACCGGCCTGTTCAAGCCAACGCGGCGATTCTGGAATGAAAAAACGAATCGCCAGGACGAACACCGCCGGCACCGCCAGTACCAGAAAGATGTCCCGCCAGCCAATCACGGGGAGCAGAAAATAAGACAGCACCCCGGCCGCCACGAAGCCCAGCGGCCAAAAGCCGTCCATCAGGGCGATGTAACGCCCTCGGCGCTTCGCAGGAATCAGCTCCGAGAGCATCGACTGGGCAATCGGGAATTCCATGCCCATGCCGACACCCAGCAGGACCCGAAACAGTGTCAAGGTCTCGACGTCCTGAGCGGTGGAGCACAGATAACTGGCAAGTCCCCACAGCACGATGCTCCATTGGAACACCGGTTTGCGGCCAAAACGATCGGCCAGCATGCCCGACAATGAAGCCCCCACCACCATGCCGAAGAAGCTGGAGCTGGCAAGCAACCCAGCCTCGGCGGAGCTCAGGCCGAACTCGGTTTTGATCGAGCCCAGCAGGAACGTCATCATTGCCAGGTCCATGGAGTCGAAGAAAAAAGCCAAGGCGATAATGATGAAAATGACCCGGTGATAGCCGCTGATGGGCAACCGTTCCAGTCTTTCCGCTGCACTGTAGGCGTGAGTGTTCATGTTGCGCTCCCCAATCCGATAGTTCCCCGGACCGAGTGTGCGCGAACCTTGCAAGCAGCGATTGCTGATTGCGACCTGTCTACCGCCCTAGAGCGCCATTTCCAGAGACTCCTGCCTGGCGAACCGATGGATTTCCTGTTGACCAAGCGCCGTTACCTGCAAGGCCCTTGAGTCATTGGGCAGGCTCAGCCAGCCGGATTGCATGAACAATTGCAGCAGCGCCGCTCCCAGCGCGCCCCCCAAGTGCGGACGCCGCTCGCTCCAATCGGGGCAGGCGCAAGCAACTCGGGCATTGCGATGGGCCAGTGCCTGGATGAACAGACCGCGTTCGGCCAATTGATTGGCACCTTTGTGGGTCACAATCACCCGCTGCTCACATTGTTCAAGCCACCCGGCATCCAATAGCTGCTGATACAGGTCCGCCGCCAGCGTGCCCCCCAGATGGTCATCGCAAAGCCTGGCGCGCATCAACGAAGCGGGAGCCGTCGGCGCCTTGGTGGCCAGCAGGCCGCGCTTGAATACGTCCGGAACCTGTCGCGGCGTGCTGGCGAGGGTTGCGCTCGCCAGCGCCTCGACGGCTGCGCCAATCTCGGGCGCCGCCAGGCGAAAGAAGCGCTTGCGTCCGCGAACCTCAACTTTCAACAGGCCCCCGGTGAAAAGACGTCCCAGGTGGGCGTTGGCCGAGGATGGCGAAAGCCCAGCCAGCAAAGCCAATTCGTCGGCTTGTCGGGCGGTACCATCCATTAACGCCCACATCATTGCGCTGCGCTTCGGGTCGGCCAGTAGCGTGGCAATCTGGCTGATGCAAGGTGCATGTTCCATGTATTCACTCCCTGTTGAATCATTCGTCTACTGCCTTGGGGCATATCGACCCATAAGAAGGTGCCGCCCAAAGCGGCTGACCGCCTGGATGGCCGGCATGCCCGTCCGGGCGTCGCCTTGTGCCGGCGGAGACAGCGGGGATCCAAACCGGGTTACCGCCATCCTCGTTGCCGCGCCGATACAGGCGGTCGCTAGTATAAGCGCGTGGGTCAAGGTTGCCTGTCCTCCGGAAACCTTTGGAGGCGATTGTTGGTGAGGGAAAAGTCTCTATTTGTCCGCGACAAATGGTCATTATCAAAAAATCGCTGAAAGACCCTGTTGGTTTAGCCACTTTTATCTCGATCCCAAATGGCCAAACATGGGCGCCAACATACCCACTCACGGAGCCGCTTCATGAAAGCCATCGCGTACTACCAATCCCTGCCCATCAGCGATTCGCAATCGCTGCAGGACATCGAGCTGCCCACCCCCGTCGCCGGCCCCAGGGACTTGCTGGTGGAAGTCAAAGCCATCTCAGTCAACCCCGTGGATACCAAGGTCCGCCAAAACGTACAGCCCGAGGACGGCGCGGCCAAGGTGCTGGGCTGGGATGTGGCGGGCGTGGTCAAGGCGGTCGGCAACGACGTCACGCTGTTCAAGGCGGGTGACAAAGTGTTCTACGCAGGCTCCATTGCCCGCGCCGGTGGCAACAGCGAATTGCACGTGGTGGATGAGCGCATTGTCGGTCATATGCCGAAGACCCTCGGCTTTGCTGAAGCCGCCGCGCTGCCGCTGACGTCCATCACCGCCTGGGAACTGCTGTTCGACCGATTGCAAATCAACGAAGGCCAGCACGATCAGGGCCAGAGCCTGCTGATTGTCGGTGCCGCGGGAGGCGTGGGATCGATCCTGACGCAATTGGCCAGCCAGCTCACCGGCCTGAAGGTCATCGGTACCGCTTCCCGGCCACAGACAGAGGAATGGGTACGAGGCCTGGGCGCCGACCTTGTGGTTGATCACAGCCAGCCGTTGGCCGAGGTCCTCAAGAAAGCGGGCCAGGGCCATGTAACCCACGTCGCCAGCCTGACGCAGACCGACCAGCATCTGGACCAATTGGTCGAAGCCCTGGCACCCCAAGGCAAACTGGCGCTGATCGACGATCCCAAGTCGCTTGACGTAACCAAGCTCAAGCGCAAGAGCCTGTCGTTGCATTGGGAATTCATGTACACCCGCTCACTGTTCGAGACCGCCGACATGCTTGAACAACACAAACTGCTCAATCGCGTCGCCGGGCTGATCGACGCCGGCACGCTGAAGACCACCGTCGGCGAGCATTTTGGCACCATCAATGCCGAAAACCTGCGCCGGGCTCATGCATTGCTCGAAAGCGGGAAGGCCAAGGGCAAGATTGTGCTAGAGGGGTTCTGATTGCCGGGATTGGCAAGCCAGATATCTGGCTTGTCGATCCCCGTATGGAAAACCTGCACCGTCAGTCCGACAATTGACCGCCGTCACAACTGCGCCCGCATTCCGGTCTACACTCGAGGCCTTTGCAACGCAGTCTTTTACACGAGGAGGTCAGCAATGAAGATCCTGATAAAAGAAGTGGCAAAATCCCAATGGCAAGTGCGCCTTGACCAGCATGTCGTGACCTTTCGCACCGAGGCCGAAGCCCAGGCTTTCGCCAATACCCTGCAAGCGCGCATTCATGCGCCGCATCATTTTCCCGAGCATCAGCAGCGCGCGGCCGGTTGAATCAATCCGGCTGGCCCGCCTGAGCGAGTGCCTGGGCATCCTGCAGACGGCGGGTCAGCATTGCCGCGCCCACCACCAATAGTCCGCAGAGGCTGATGACGATCGCCATCGGCACGGCGGTCCCATCATGCAGCGCCGCCACCAGGGCAGCGGCCCCGGCAGCCACCGAAAACTGCAAGCATCCGAGCATTGCCGAAGCACTCCCGGCCCGGGCGCCCTGCCCGTTCATGGCGCACGCCGAGGCATTTGGAATGATGCAACCCAGGCTGGCGATGCAGATGAACAACGGAATCAATAGCGGCCACAACTGCTCCGGTTGCATGGCGCTGACAGCCAACAGGCTGAGCCCGGCGAGCAGGTAGACCCATACCGCGCGGGTCAGCAGGAACGCTGGTCCGCGCTTGGACAACAACCGCGCATTGACCTGCGCAACCAAAATGAAGCCCGCCGCGTTGGTGCCGAACAACCAGCCGAAATGTTCGGCCGGCACGCCATAGAGCTTGATGAAAACGAACGGCGAACCGGCGATGTAGGCAAACATCCCGGCAATCGCAATACCACCCGTCAGCGCATGCCCCAGGTAAACCGAGTCTTTGAGCAGCCGGCCATATTGACGCAACGCACCGGACAACGGTTGGCGAGGCACATGGTCCGGCAAGCTTTCAGGCAACCACAAGGCAACCGCCGTTGCCGCGAGCGCACTGAACACTGTCAGGCAGATGAAAATCGATTGCCAGCCGTGCAAGTTCACCAGCAGGCCGCCGAGCATCGGCGCGAGGATCGGCGCCAGGCCCATCACCAGCATCAGTTGCGAAAACACCTTGGCCGAGCCCACCGCATCGCATTTATCGCTGACCACCGCCCGCGAAATCACCATCCCCGCGCATCCGCCCAAGGCCTGGACGAAGCGCGCGCCAATCAGCCATTCGAGGCTCGGCGCATAAGCGCAGGCCAGGGAAGCCACGGTGAACAAGCCAACGCCGGTGAGCAACGGAACACGCCGCCCAAAGCGATCCGCCACCGGCCCATAGGCCAATTGCCCGAGGGACAGCCCGAGAAAATAGGCCGCCAGGGTCAGTTGGATATGGTTTTCGTCGGTCCCGAAGGCAAGGGCCATCGCCGGAAAGGCCGGCAGATAGAAATCGATCGCCAAGGGACCGAAGGCGCTCAAGGCGCCAAGAATCAGAATGGTACGGAGGTTCATCAGGCGTCCAGCTCAGGCGTCAGTCGGCAGCCCGACAGTCTAGCCGGGCTCGACGCTCTTGAACATTCCGATAGGTCGCTAACGATTAAAATGTTTCAAGAGGACGGACTTCATATCCTTCTTCCTGGATTGCTTCGATCACGGCTTCGGACGACAACTTGCTTTCGACCTCAACGGTCTTGGCGCCCAGATCGATCTTTACTTCGGCTCCCGCGTCTTTGGTCTGAAGAGCCTGGGTAATGGCCTTGACACAATGACCGCAGGACATGCCCTGAACATTGAAGATTTGCATGAAAATGACTCCTTGGCTTGAGGTTGCCCGCAGTTTCAAGCTTGCCATCATGGCAAGGTCAAGTTCTGGCGAAAACTGCCGGGCTGGCAATCGGCGTCGCGCTCGGCCAAGCTGCACCTATCAAGGATTTCACACCGGAGGTTCAGCCATGCGCTGGTCAGCGTTCAGTCTGTTTTGCATGCTCGGTTTTTCAGCGGTGGCGCCCCAGGCATCGGCCGCCGGCGAGGATTACGGCGTGTTGATCATTTCTCGCGAGCGCCTGGAGGTGTCGACCAATTGCGAAATCGGCATCTACATCCAGGATCAGCTCTCGGCCAGGCTGTTCCAGGAGCAAAGCACCTCGTTCAACCTGCCACCGGGACAGTTTTCCTTGCGCCTGAAATTGCTGCCGGGACAGGCGCCGGGTTGCAACCCGGGCATGCTCGCGCCGGGATCGCAGAACATCACCCTCAGGGCCGGTGACATCTTGAAGTTCCGCATCGCCATGAATGATCAAGGCATGTACCTCAAGCAGGCTGGGCTCGGTTACTGACCCGTCATAAGCGAACGGTGCGGGTTTGCCCCGCCCCCAGGGTTTGGGTCACTCGTTGAAACTGGCGCTTGACCTTGCCAGCATGGCAAGGTTGATCCTGTGGTCATCCACTACAGGGAGCCTGCCCCATGCCCGAATCCACCACCTTCGATCTGCCGATCTCCGGCATGACCTGCGCCAGTTGTGCCGGACGGGTCGAACGTGCCTTGAGCAAAGTCGCCGGCGCCAGCGCCGTCAGCGTCAACCTGGCAACGGAACAGGCGCGGATCCAGGCACCCAGGGAAAGCCTGCCGGCCTTGATGCAAGCGGTTGAGCAGGCAGGCTATAGCGTTCCGGTCCAAACCCTGGAGTTGAGCATCGAAGGCATGACCTGCGCTTCCTGCGTCGGCCGCGTCGAACGGGCGTTGGCTAAAGTCGCCGGGGTCAGCCGTGCCAGCGTCAACCTGGCCAATGAGCGCGCGCACCTCGAATTGCTCGGGCAAGTCAATCCGCAAAGCCTGATCGATGCGGTCAAGCGCGCCGGTTACGACGCCAGCGTCTGGCAAGCCGAGCAGCCTCCTCGCACAGCACAAACCGACCACCTGAAGCGTGAGCGCTTGGCCTTGGTCCTGGCGATTGTGCTGTCCATCCCGCTGATATTGCCGATGTTGCTGGAACCGCTTGGCGTGCACTGGATGCTGCCGGCCTGGGCGCAGTTCGCCTTGGCGACGCCGGTGCAATTCATCTTCGGTGCGCGTTTTTACCTTGCAGCGTTCAAAGCCGTCCGCGCCGGCGCGGGGAACATGGACCTGCTGGTAGCGTTGGGGACCAGCGCCGGCTATGGCCTGAGCCTTTACGAATGGGCGATGGCCCGGCCGGGCAGCATGCCGCACTTGTACTTCGAGGCGTCGGCGGTGGTGATTGCCTTGGTGTTGCTGGGCAAATACCTGGAAAGCCGCGCCAAGCGGCAAACCGCCAGCGCCATCCGCGCCCTTGAAGCCTTGCGACCGGAACGGGCGATCCAAGTCATTGACGGAGAGGAACGCGACGTCGCCATCAGCGCCCTGCGTTTGAATGATCAGGTGCTGGTCAAGCCCGGCGAACGCTTTCCGGTGGACGGCGAGGTGCTGGAAGGCCAGAGCCACGCCGACGAAGCACTGATCAGCGGCGAAAGCCTGCCGGTGCCCAAGCAACCCGGCGACAAAGTCACCGGCGGCGCCATCAATGGAGAAGGTCGACTGCTGGTCCGCACGCTGGCGCTGGGCGCCGAGACCGTGCTGGCACGCATCATCCGCCTGGTGGAAGACGCCCAGGCGGCCAAGGCGCCCATTCAAAAGCTGGTGGACAAAGTCAGCCAGGTATTCGTCCCGGTCGTATTGGTGCTGGCGCTCGCCACGTTGCTCGGCTGGTGGCTGTACGGTGCGCCGCTGGAGACGGCGTTGATCAATGCCGTTGCCGTGCTGGTGATCGCCTGTCCGTGCGCCCTGGGCCTGGCGACGCCGACGGCGATCATGGCCGGCACTGGCGTCGCCGCGCGTCACGGGATCCTGATCAAGGACGCCGAGGCGCTGGAGCGCGCCCACGCAGTCAACACCGTAGTGTTCGACAAGACCGGGACCTTGACGTCCGGCACGCCGCGCATCGCTCACTTGAGCGCGCTCGACGGCGACCGGGACACGCTGCTGAGGTTGGCTGGCGCCCTGCAGCGGGGCAGCGAACATCCGCTGGCCAAAGCGGTGCTGGACGCCTGTGCCGAGCGGGGCTTGAACGTACCGGATGTCAGCGATAGCCAATCCCTGACCGGACGCGGCATCGCCGGCAGCCTGGATGGGCGCCGCCTGGCCCTGGGCAATCGACGTCTGCTGGACGAACTCGCGCTGAGCCCCGGTTCGCTGGACGAGTCGGCGCAGGTTTGGGAAAGCGAAGGCCGGACGCTGTCCTGGCTGATCGAACAAGGCACGGCACCTCGGGTCCTGGGCCTGTTTGCCTTTGGCGACACGCTCAAGCCGGGTGCTCTCGCTGCGGTAGAAGCCTTGAACCAGCGCCATATCGCCAGCCACTTGCTCACGGGCGATAACCGCGGCAGCGCCCGGGTTGTCGCCCAGGCGCTGGGCATCACCAACGTCCACGCCGAAGTATTGCCAGCCGATAAATCCGCCATCGTCGAGCAATTGAAAAGCCATTCGGTGGTGGCGATGGTCGGCGACGGTATCAACGACGCTCCGGCACTGGCTGCCGCAGACATCGGCATCGCCATGGGCGGCGGCACCGACGTAGCGATGCACGCCGCTGGCATCACCCTGATGCGCGGCGATCCGCGCCTGGTCCCGGCGGCGTTGGACATCAGCCGCAAGACCTACGCCAAGATCCGCCAGAACCTGTTCTGGGCCTTCGTCTATAACCTGATCGGCATCCCGTTGGCGGCGTTCGGCCTGCTCAACCCGGTGCTGGCCGGCGCAGCCATGGCGCTGTCGAGCGTCAGCGTAGTGAGCAATGCATTACTGTTGAAGTTCTGGACGCCCAAGCACTTGGAGGACAAGCGATGAACATCGGCCAAGCGGCCCGCCAGAGCGGACTGAGCGCGAAAATGATCCGGTATTACGAATCCATCGGCCTGCTCAAGCCAGCCCATCGCACGGACAGTGGATATCGGATCTATGGCAAGGAAGACCTGCACACGCTGGCCTTCATCAAGCGTTCCCGGGACTTGGGATTTTCCCTGGAGGAAGTCGGCAAATTGCTGACCCTGTGGCAAGACCGCCAACGCGCCAGCGCCGATGTCAAGACGCTGGCGCGGCAGCACATTGACGAGTTAAACCAGAAAATCCGCGAACTGGCCGAACTGCGCGACACCCTCCAGGACCTGGTGGAACATTGCCACGGCGACCATCGCCCGGACTGCCCGATCCTCAAGGAACTGGCATCTGGATGCTGCAAGGAAACAGCGCAAGCCTGAGCACTGGACACCAACCGCTGAGCGCAGGCGTTGCCCTTACAAAAAACCCGGCCGGGGCCGGGTTTCATGATCAACCGATCACTGCATCCAAGGCGGAGGCGGTTCTTCGGTCTTGCCAGGCGGCGCATCGTCGGCCGCGCGTACAGCCTGGCGACGTTCCTCGTCGAGGCGCGCGGCTTCGATCTCGCGCATGATCCCACCGACATCCGCCAGCTCTTCCGGCTCGTCGAACTCACCGGTCAACACGCTGGCCGGGTGCAGGGTGCCGGCCTCGAACAGGGCCCACATTTCCTTGGCGTACTTGGTGCGTTTCAGCTCCGGAGCAAACCGGCCAAAGTAGGACGCCATGTTGCCAACATCCCGCTCCAGCATGCTGAAGGCGTGGTTGTTGCCCGCAGCATCCACCGCTTGCGGCAAGTCGATGATCACCGGGCCGGTCGGCGTGAGCAGCACGTTGAACTCCGACAGGTCGCCGTGCACCAGGCCGGTACACAGCATCAGCACGATCTGGGAGATCAGGAATGCATGGTATTCACGGGCCTGGTCCGGCTCCAGCACCACATCGTTCAGGCGCGGCGCGGCATCGCCGTACTCGTCGGCCACGAGTTCCATCAGCAGCACGCCCTCCAGGAAGTCGTACGGCTTGGGGACTCGCACGCCAGCGCTGGCCAACCGGAACAGCGCGGCCACTTCGGCATTCTGCCAGGCGTCCTCGGTTTCCTTGCGCCCAAACTTCGACCCTTTCGCCATGGCGCGGGCCTGACGGCTGTTGCGGACCTTGCGGCCTTCCTGATATTCGGCCGCCTGGCGAAAACTTCGCTTGTTCGCCTCCTTGTAGACCTTGGCGCAACGTAGCTCGTTGCCGCAGCGCACCACATAAACAGCTGCTTCTTTACCACTCATGAGTGGGCGCAGCACCTCGTCGACCAGACCGTCCTCGATCAGGGGTTCAATGCGTTTTGGAGTCTTCATCAGCTTTTATTCTGGGTCCTTTATTACCAAACACGCGAATGACAGGTCGTTATACGGCAATCCTCCCCTCACGGGGAGGGGGGCCGACCTATGAACCTTGGATGCACACACTGTGCCGGTCCAGGTCAACCGAGCCGAATCATAGCCGAGACCGGGTGCGGCGCTGCTAAATGAATATGCAGGCATTTGCGACAAGAGCTGACAAATGGATCAATGCTTGAACAGTTCGCCCGGCGTAAAACCGAACAGCCCCTTGAATGCCGCGATGAAAGCGGACGTTGAATCATACCCGCAGGACAACGCCGCGCTGGTCACGCTGTCGCCTTTTTCCAGCGATTGCAGGGAAGACAACAATCGCATGCGCTGGCGCCAGGCGCGGAAACTCAAACCGGTTTCACGCTGAAACAGACGCATCACAGTCTTTTCCGACGTGCCCAGGCGTTCCGCCCAGGCTTGCAGCGTCACGCTGCCTTCTGGCTGTTCGATCAATTCATTGCACAGTTCCAGCAAACGCGCGTGACGGGGCAATGGCAGGGAAAAGCCCACTTCCGGCAGTGCTGCCAGTTGATCCAGCAGTACCTGGACCAGGCGTGCTTCCTCGGTATCGCCCTCGGGATACGTGGCGGGGAACTGACAGAACATCTTGATCAGCTCCCGCGCCAGCGGCGTGACTTCCAGCACCCGACAGCGGTCCTCGGCCCACGGGCACGCTTGGCGATGGACATAAAGACTGCGCATTTCCGCCCGCATGGAGGACACGACATGATGCTCCAGATCCGCCGGGATCCAGATCCCCCACTGCGGCGGTGCAAAGAAACTCCCCTCGGCGGTATGGACGCCGAGCACGCCGCTGATCGCATAGGAAAATTGCACCCAATCGTGACGGTGAACCGGCGTCCATGATCCGGCGTTCAAACTTTCGACCCGGGCATAAAGCGGCCTGGGCAGTTCCGTCAGGTCGGGAATCCGCCGTTCGAGCTGTTGGTGTCCGTTAGTCGGCATTGATTGGCCTTATGTCGCAAGACGACTGTGTAAGGCGACGTTAGGCTAAGTCGACTTCTCTTTCAACGCGCGGTGGCCTATGCACATCCTCCAACACCTCAAACGCATGGTGACCGACTGGTTCCTCTGCGGCATGTTGCTCGCCACGCTGCTGGCTTACTTTTTCCCCCGCTTCGGCGCCACTGGCGGTGCCATGCATGCTGAATGGGTAGTCAATATCGGCATCTTCGTGGTGTTTTTCCTCCATGGGGTCAATCTGTCCGGCGAACAGATCCGCCATGGCTTCAAGAACATCCGCCTGCACCTGATGGTGCAAGGCTTTACGTTTGTCGTATTTCCGCTGATCTGGTTGCTCAGCAACTGGCTGTTGCGCAGCCATGTGCCGGCGTTGTTGATGCTGGGCTTCTTCTATCTATGCGCCCTGCCGTCGACCATTTCTTCGTCGGTAGCCCTGACCGGCAGCGCGGGCGGCAACGTGCCGGCGGCGATTCTCAACGCCAGCCTGTCCAGTGTACTGGGGATCTTCCTGACACCCCTGTTGGTCAGTCTAGTGGTCGGCAGCGGTGCCAATGGCATCGACCTGGGTTCGACACTGCTCGATCTTTGCCTGATGTTGCTGCTGCCGCTGGTGCTCGGGCAGTTCCTGCGGCGCTGGCTGGGCGGTTTTTTCGCCCGCTACAAACGCTACACCAGCGTCATCGACAAGCTGGTCATCCTGCTGCTGGTCTACGCGGCGTTCTGTAATTCGATGGTGTCGGGGATCTGGCAGCAACAAGGCAATAGCGTGCTGCTTAGCGCGGCACTGGGCAGCGCCGTGTTGCTGGCGGTCATTCTGTGGATGACCACCCGCACCGCTCGCGCCCTGCGGTTCAGCAACGCCGATGAAATCGCCGCGGTGTTTTGTGCCAGCAAGAAATCCCTCGCGGCTGGGGTGCCGATGGCGGCGCTGATCTTCGGCAACAACCCCGGGCTTGGGCTGATCCTGTTGCCGATCATGATCTATCACCCGCTGCAATTGATCGTTTGCTCGATCCTCGCCGAACGCTACGCCAGCCGCAGGCGAGCGCAAGCGACTCAGCCGCGCGAAGCCACCGTCAGCGCTCGATAATCGCCGTCACACCTTGGCCGGCGGCCGCGCAGATGGATATCAGCCCCCGGCCCTTCCCCGCCGCGTCCAGCAATTTGGCCAGGTTGGCGACGATCCGTCCGCCGGTGGCGGCAAACGGGTGACCGGCGGCCAGTGAGCTGCCTTTCACGTTTAACCGGCCGCGGTCGATGGCACCCAGCGGCGCATCGAGGCCCAGGCGGGTTTTGCAATAGTCCGCGTCCTCCCAGGCTTTCAAGGTGCACAACACCTGGGCAGCGAATGCCTCGTGGATCTCGTAGTAATCGAAGTCCTGCAACGTCAGGCCGTTGCGTGCCAACAGCCGTGGCACGGCATAGACCGGCGCCATCAGCAACCCTTCGGCGCCATTGACGAAATCCACCGCCGCCGTTTCGCCATCGCGCAGGTACGCCAGGATCGGCAGCCCACGGGCCTTGGCCCATTCCTCACTGCCCAACAATACCAGCGAGGCGCCATCGGTCAGCGGCGTGGCGTTGCCCGCCGTCAATGTGCCCTTGGCGCTTTTTTCGAAAGCCGGTTTCAACGAGGCGAGCTTCTCCAGGGTCAGGTCCGGACGCAGGTTGTTGTCGCGGGTCAGGCCGAGAAAAGGTGTCATCAAATCGTTGTGCCAGCCTTCGGCATAAGAAGCGGCCATTTTCTGATGACTTTCCAACGCCAGCTGGTCCTGTTCTTCACGGGGAATCTGCCAGGTCTGCGCCATCAATTCGCAGTGCTGCCCCATGTTCAGGCCCGTGCGCGGTTCGTTGATGCGCGGCAGGTCGGGAACCAGATGCTGGGGGCGCAATTGCAAGAACGCCTTGATCTTGTCGGCGGTGGTCTTGGAGCGGTTGGCTTGCAGCAGAATCCTGCGCAGCCCTTCATTGACGCCGATCGGTGCGTCGGAGGTGGTGTCCACGCCGCCGGCGATGGCGCTGTCGATCTGGCCCAGGGCGATTTTATTGGCCACCAGCAGCACGGTTTCCAGACCCGTACCGCAAGCCTGCTGCACATCGTAGGCTGGAGTGCTCGGCGACAGCCTTGAGCCGAGCACGCATTCGCGGGTCAGATTCATGTCCCGGGAAAATTTCAGCACCGCCCCCGCTGCCATTTCGCCGATGTGCTCGCCGTGCAGGTTATAGCGCTCGATCAAGCCCTCGAGCGCGGCCGTCAGCATCGCTTGGTTGCTAGCAGTGGCATAGGGCCCGTTGGAACGGGCGAAAGGAATGCGGTTACCGCCGATGATCGCGACGCGGCGTAGCTGTGCCATGGAAAAACTCCCTGTGTATGCCCGAAACTGTCAACAATAGCCTGCCCCGGCATGAGCTTAGGCTTTATCCAGGCGATCGAACGACTGATTGCCAAACATGGTCCACACTTGGAACCTCATCAGCCGGAGTGTGTTCCATGTCAGATCGTTACATAGACTTCGCCAATTCGCCCATTGGCCTGCGTCTGGTTGGCGCTCTCGGCTTGCCATCGCCGGTACGCCTGGAGCGTTGGCAAGCCGGGCGCTTGCGGCCAATCGAGGGCGCCTTGCTGCTGGGCGGCGGCCCGTTGACCGAACAGGTCGGCGCGTTCGCCAAACGCCTCACTGACGCCATTTTCATCTACGGGGGCGAACCGACGCTGGCGACCGAATGGATTCCCGGCCACGGCCCGAAGATCAAGGCGGTGGTGTACGACGCCAGCCACCTGGTGCAGGTTGACCAGCTCAAGCAGCTGCGCGAGTTTTTCCAGCCACTGATGAAAAACCTCGACCACAGCGCCCATGTCGTCATCCTCGGCCGCGCCCCGGAAAGCCTCGGCGATCCGTTTGCTGCCAGCGCCCAGCGGGCCTTGGAAGGTTTCAGCCGTTCCCTGGCCAAGGAGCTGCGCAACGGCGGGACGCTGCAATTGCTGTACGTCGGCGACGGTGCCGAAGCGCAGCTGGAAGGCGCCCTGCGGTTCTTCCTGTCGCCGAAAAGCGCCTACGTTTCCGGCCAGGTCATCCGCCTCAAGGCCTGTGAGACCCAGGTCCAGGACTGGACCCGACCGCTGACGGGGCTCAAGGCGCTGGTTACCGGCGCGGCGCGCGGCATTGGTGCGTCGATTGCCGAAACCCTCGCCCGTGATGGCGCCGACGTGATCCTGCTGGACGTTCCGCAGGCCAAGGCCGATCTCGAAGCGCTGGCTGCGCGCCTGAGCGGGCGCAGCGTGACACTGGACATTTGTGCCGAAGACGCAGCCACGCAGTTGATCGGACATTTGCCCGACGGCGTCGATATCGTGGTGCACAACGCCGGCATCACTCGCGACAAGACCCTGGCCAACATGACCCCGGAATTCTGGGATGCAGTACTGGCTGTCAACCTCAACGCACCGCAAGTGCTCACCAAAGCCCTGCTCGACAATGGCACCCTGCGCGATAACGGCCGGGTGATTTTGCTGGCGTCCATCAGTGGCATCGCCGGCAATCGCGGCCAAACCAATTACGCCGCGAGCAAGGCCGGGCTGATCGGCCTGGCACAGGCTTGGGCGCCAGCCCTGCAGATGCGAGGGATCAGTATCAATGCGGTGGCGCCGGGCTTCATTGAAACGCGCATGACTGCCGATATTCCCTTTGGCCTGCGCGAAGCCGGGCGGCGCATGAGCTCGCTGGGCCAGGGCGGCTTGCCTCAGGATGTCGCCGAAGCCGTGGCCTGGCTCGCCCAACCGGGAACCGGCGCCGTCACCGGACAGGCGCTGCGAGTCTGCGGACAAAGCCTGTTGGGGGCATGACCATGACGATCCAATGGCATGAAATAACCGCCGCGCCGTCGATGTCCGGGCTGTACGCAAAGGCCGCGACACGCCGCAAGATCACCGGTACCACGTTGCCGGACGTTGGACTGCGCCAGATGATCCAAGTCGATCAGCAACGCCTGGCGGCGTATCGCAAGGTCTGCGGTTTCGCTGAAAGCGGGCTGCTGCCGCCGACTTATCCGCACGTCCTGGCGTTCGCCCTGCAAATGCGATTATTGACCGACCGGGACTTTCCGTTCCCGCTGCTGGGGCTGATCCACCTGAGCAATCGCATCCGCGTGCTGCGGCCCATGGGCGGGGTCGGTCAGGTACGGGCCAGCGTCAATGTCGAAAACCTGCAAGCCCATGCCAAGGGTGCGGTGTTCGATCTGGTGACCCGTATCGAGGATCAATTGGGACCGCTGTGGGAGGCCGAAAGCCAGATGTTGTGCAAGGGCGTCCAGCTTGATGGTGCCTTGGTCGAAGACCCTCCGCAGGTCGACCACGAGTTGGCCGAAGTGGCGCGCTGGACCGCACCGGCTGACATTGGCCGGCAATACGCGAAAGTGTCGGGTGACTACAATCCGATCCACCTGAGCAGCGCCAGCGCCCGTCTGTTCGGTTTCCCTAGCGCCATTGCCCACGGCCTATGGAACAAGGCGCGGACCTTGGCGGCGCTGGATGACCATTTGCCCGAGGCCAACATCGAGATCGACGTGACCTTCAAGAAACCGGTACGCCTTCCCAGCGAAGTGACACTGCTGGCGAGCGCCGCGGGGTCCAGCGGGAAGCTGCGATTGGTAGGCGCTGGGGAGCTGGAGCATATGATCGGGACGTGGCGGCCGGCGGTGGCTTGAGCAACAGACGGTTTTGGCGATAAATCCTCTGTCGGGAGCGAATCTGCTCGCTCCCGACAAGAATTTTCACGGTCAGCGCGGCGGATAATTGGACAGGATCCGCCCCACTGTCTCGCGCACCTTGGTGCTGCGATCGGTCGGGTTGGGCGAATTGCTCAGCAGTTGCTCATCGCTGCCGCGCCACACCAGCTTGCCGTCCTTGCCATCGAGCAGATCGATCTGCACCGTCGCGACCTTGTAGCTGACGTTGCGGGTTTCGTTGTACATCGGCCCGCCCCAGTAACCATTCCAAGGACCGCCCCAACCGCCACCGTAATTGGTCGTCACTTGCTGCTGGCGATCCTCGACGATCAGGTAGGCCTGGACTTGCACATCGCCCCGGGCACCGGCAGGCGCCGGACGCAGGCCACGCTGGTCAAGTTGATCGGCGACGGCCTGGCGGATCCGCTGCTCGGTCAGGTCGCTCTGGATGCGTGGGTCGTCGGGGCGATACTGCAACGCCGGCTCTTTCCAGCTCCAGCTGCGGTAGGCGGCGAAATCGCGGCTGGTGTCGAAATCATGGTTGACCTGATTGGAAGCACAGGCGCCAAGCAACAGGACAAGGGCAAACAAGGCAAGACGGCGAAACATGGTTTTTCTCCGTTGCGTAATCAACTGGGGGGATAAGCCGACATGGCCTTTTCCACTGCTTCACGAATGGCGTCGGTGCGCTCGCTTTGATCGCCTCGCTGGCTCGTCTCGGCACTGGCGCTCCATACCGGCTGGCCATTGCGGGCATCGAACAGGTCCACCCGAACCACCACGACCTGTTCCTGGTAGGTGCGCACCATCGGAACGGTGTTGTACATGCCGTAGCCTGGGCCGTAGCGGTTGTAGCCGCCGTAATAACCCGAATCATAATCTTCCCGAACCTGGCGGATGCGAGTCTCCAGGCGCAGGTCGGCGCTGACGAAAAGGTCCGCCGGCCGATTGTCATGCAGCGGGCGCAGGCCACGCTGGTCCAGGGCTTCGCTCACCGCCTCGGCCACTTGGGCCGAATCCGCCCAGGCCGTGCCGGGTGGCAGCCGACCATTGAGCCAGGCCCAACTGCGGTAGCGCCCATAGTCACGGGGCGGCGCCGGATAGGCGCTGCGATCGAACACCTTGGCGGCCTCCGGCGGAGCCGGCGGCAACGGATTGGATGTCGCCACATACGGGTTGCTGCCCTGGCAGGCTGCCAGTCCCAGGCACAACACCAATAACCCTGAACGACCTTTCATTTCGCTCTCCAGTCACACCGGACGGCAGACCCAGTGCAGATAACGTCCCAAACCGGCAAACGCCGGATGGCGACGGTGGGCCAGTTCCATTTCCAATAACTGCGCGAGCTCTACGCGCCCCTGGAACTCCACCGGCATGTAGTCATGAAAAACCCGCACGCCACTCTGGATTTCGACCTGCCACAAGTCTTCAAGTTGCGCCGCCAATTCCCGCGGATCAAGGGGTTGTTGCGGCGTCAGGCTCTGTTTTTCGCCGGCCATGTCGTTTTTGCGCAGTTTTCGAAAATGCCCCTTGAGCAGGTTGCGATAAACCAGCGCGTCACGGTTGTAGAAGGCCAGGGACAACCAGCCGCCGGGCACCGTCAGTTGATGCAGCACGGGCAGGATCGCGTGAGGCTCGGCCAGCCATTCGAGCACCGCATGGCACAGCACCAGGTCGTAAGGCTCGGGGAGCTGGCCGAGCAGGTCCTGCCACGGCGCCTGGATGAACGTCGCGCTCTGGCCGGCCTCGGCAAACCGCTGGCGGGCGCCTTCGAGCATGGGCTCGGCCGGCTCGGCCAGGGTGACCTGATGGCCCCGCTCGGCCAGCCACAACGACATGTGTCCAAGCCCCGCGCCAATGTCCAATACCCGCAGCGGGCGGTCTGGCAAGGTTTCAAGCAGATCGGCCTGGAGCACGGCCAGACGAATCGCGCCCTTGGCGCCGCCGTAGATTTTTTCAGCGAAGCGCGTGGCGAGCTGATCGAAATGACGGTCACTCATTGGCGAACCGCCGCTCGCTGTCGGCCAACTTGCTGCGTACCACGGCGTCCATGTCCAGCCCCAGCTCGCTGCAAAGCAACAGCAGATACAACACGATATCGCCGATCTCCTGCCCGGCATGGGCCAGTTTATCCCCCGGCAATTGGCGCGACTGGTCCTCGGTCAACCATTGGAAGATCTCCACCAGCTCAGCCATCTCCACACTGGCGGCCATGGCGAGGTTTTTCGGGCTGTGAAATTGCCGCCAATCGTTACGGTCACGTATGGCGTGCAGGCGTTCGGTCAGTTCAACAAGGTTCATCGGGCTCTCCTGAATGCGCATAGCTTCGGGGGATGATGGGGGGAAGGCAAGCGTCTCGGTACGAAGCGGCGAAATACCCCATAATCGAACCATCGCAGCCTCCATCGCTCCTACTATCAGGAGCCCAGGCTCGATTTCGATCCCCCTTCATCAGGATGCACACATGCAGGTAGAAAGCTTTTTCGAATGGCTTGGCCAGGCGCTCGGTTCGGTGATCCGTTTTATCGTCGATCTGCTCAGCGGCCTGTTCAATACCCTGGCCAATGCCGGCGGCAACTTCGTCGATGGCTTGTCCCGCACCCTCGGCATGGACACGTCGATCATCAGCATCATCGCGCTGATCCTCGGCCTGATGCTGCTGTATTCGGCGATCCGCGCGTTCATGCGGGCGTCGATTGTGATGGGCATCATCTGGCTGGTACTGGGGCTGTGGTTGTTGAGTTGGATCATTCACTAAAGCTCTGATCGATCCCGAGCCGCATACCATTGTGGCGAGGCGATAAATCCCCTCGCCACAATGAGTCCGAACGCAGAGGAACGATCAACTGGAAGCCGCTACAATCGCGCTCCATCCAGGAGCCACCATGTCCAACCTGATCGCTGACTGGCGCGACCGCCTCACCCATCGCCGGGTATGGGCGCTGGCCGCGCCGATGATTCTCTCGAACATATCCGTGCCGCTGGTAGCGCTGGTCGACAGCACCGTCATCGGCCACTTGCCGCACGCCCATCAATTGGGCGCGGTGGCCGTCGGGGCGAGTCTGTATACCGTATTGGCCTGGGCCATGGGTTTCCTGCGCATGGGCACCACCGGGTTCGCCGCCCAGGCAGCCGGGCGGGGTGACGGGGCGGCGTTGCGGCAGGTGTTGCTGCAAGGACTGCTGCTGGCGATGGGGCTGGCGATTGTGCTCGGCGCGGTGGGCGTGCCGCTGAGCGACGTCGCGTTGCATTTCATGCAGCCATCGGCCGAACTCGATCAGCTGACGCGGGATTTCTTTCACACCCGACTCTTCGGCCTGCCCGCGGCGTTGGCCAGCTACGCGCTGGTGGGCTGGTTTCTCGGCGCCCAGAATGCTCGCGCGCCATTGGTGATCCTGCTGGTCACCAATCTGGTGAACATCGCCTTGAACCTCTGGTTCGTCATTGGTCTGGATTGGGGCGTGACCGGTTCGGCGCGGGCGTCAGTCATTGCCGAGTGGACGGGCGCGCTGGTGGGCTTGGCCCTGGCCCGCCACACGTTGCGCGCCTGGCCAGGACGAATCGCCTGGGCGGCCCTGGGGTTGTGGCAGAGCTGGCGACCATTGCTGGCGGTGAACCGGGACATTTTCATCCGCAGCCTGATCCTGCAATCGGTATTTTTCCTGATCACCGTGCAAGGCGCCCGCCTGGGGGATGCGACGGTGGCGGCAAACGCCCTGCTGCTCAATGGCTTGCTGTTGACCGCCCATGCCCTGGACGGCCTGGCCCACGCCGTCGAGGCGCTGTGTGGCCACGCCATCGGCGCCCGGAATCGCCTGGCCCTGCGCCGCTCGCTGGTGGTCGCCTGCGGCTGGTCGCTCATCGCAAGCGTCGGATTTGCCTTGCTGTTTCTGCTTGCTGGGCATTTATTCATCGATATGCAAACCAACATCCCCGATGTGCGCGACACCGCCTACCACTACGTGCCTTACCTCGCGGCGCTGCCGTTGATTGCGGTGTGGAGCTATTTGCTCGATGGCTTGTTCATCGGCGCCACCCGCGCCCGGGAAATGCGCAACGGCATGCTGCTGACGCTGTTGCTGGCGTTGCCATTCGCCTGGGCGCTGCAAGGACTGGGTAACCACGGACTGTGGATCAGCTTCCTGTCGTTCATGGTATTGCGCAGCCTGACGCTCGGCGCCGTCGCCTGGCGCTTGCACCGGCGTGATGGCTGGCTCGACGCTGCCGCTCGATGACGGCTCAGCCTTCATCGTCCTGCCACAGCCGACGCAGATGATCGAGACGTTCTCGCTGCGAGCCGCCCACCAGCCCTGGCACTGGCCGGTCATCGGGATATTGCAGACGTAACCACAACCAGCCGTCGACAACCGCCTGCTCGCTGAACCCCAGCGCCCGGCCCTGTTGCAGATACTCCCAGAGCACCCAATAGTCATGCCCCGTGGAGCGGGACCATTGCCAGACGTGACGCTCCAGCAGGCACTCCTGCAACCTGATTTGCTGCCGGTCGCTGAGACCATGTTCGGTCTCCAGCGCCGGCACCGGCAGCCTTGGATTAGAGAGCTGTTGCCAACCTTGGCAGCCCATCGCCCGGTCAGCCCAAGTACCACCGAACCATCGCAATACGCTGATCGGCCCGAGCCAGCAGCTGAGCTCCCGAGGATCGCAACCATCGAAGAAATAGCTGGCGGTGTGCGGGTTGTAATAGTTCAACAAAGCCTTGTGGTGAAGGCCAAGCGTCACGGTCAACATGCGACGCAAATGCGCCAGCAGCGACTCGACCGGCGTCGCGCTCACCAATAGCAGCCCTGGCCAGGACTGGGCGTCCAATTGGCACAGGCTGGCCAGCGCGGGCGACTGGCGTAAATCCACCAACAACGGGCCGTGCTTCTTCAGTTCGTCGAACTCGGTGTCTTCGAGCAGGGGGAACCGTCGCGCCTCTGTGAATTGCTCGCGCAGGCGCTGCGCAGCCTCCGGCGCGTCCGGCACATCGAGCAGCAACCATTGCGGGGCCGGGCCAGGCAGGATTGCGACAGTCATGGAGCAGCGCCCGCGCCGTGCCGCGTCAACATGCGGCACGTACACACTGGCTCGGCACAAGGACTGAAGCGTCCCCCGCCGGGCAGCAGGCAAAGCAAGACCAGCGGCTCGCCTGCCTGGATTGCGGACAACAAGGAAGTGTCGACTCCAGACGGCTCCGAGGACGCCTGAGAGGACGGGGCCGACGAGGCCGTCTGTGGCGTCTGGGCGTCGGCAGAAGCGCCGAGAAATGCGCAGACCAAAGGCCGATCAGGATCGCCTTCGATAAAACTCACCAATACTTCGGTGCCCTCGCGAATGGCCCCCGCACCGCGCGACGCCAACTCGGGCGCCAATGGCAGCCAACAATGGCTGGGGCTGGCGCCCTCCCCCTGATAGGCCCAGTCGAACTGAACCGCCACTCGTCCGGCCAGCGGTGGTTCGTCGACCTCCACGACCCATCCGCGTTGCCTGCTCACCATGACGGGCTTGGCTGGCACCCTGTCCGCCACGAAAGGCCACTCCCAGGGAATGGCCCGGAAATGGTTGCCATATAGGCCGGACTGGCCTCGGTGCTCCACCTTGGTCAATCGCCAGCGCTGGTTCCGTCTTTCGAATGAATGTGCGGTCAGAGACAGAACCTGCTCGGCACGCAAGTGCATCAGATCGCTGCGACCTTGTGCCACCGGCACTCCCGAAGCGTCAACCTGTACCCTGAAGGCCTGCACTGCGCCGGTTTGCCCTTCATCGCTGCAAACCGCTTTGGCGGCGATGGGAACTCCGACCACCGTATCAGCGAAAACCAGGCACTGCCGATCCCGAGCGTGTTCGAAATGGAAGTGAATCCCTGCCTGGGCGCACACCCGTTGGAGGAAGTGCAGGTCCGATTCTCGATATTGGGTACACACATCCTGCGGCGGATATTCGCCGCTCAGGTCCAGGCATAAGTTGCGACCACTGATGCCATGCCCCTTGAGCACCTGGCGAATGATCTGCGGCACCGAACAAGCATTGAACACCCGTTGGCTAAAGCGCTGGGCGAGGCACGCCAGCTTCGGCCCGATGCGCACGCGACAGGCCTCGCCATGCCGGTGGACAAGCTCGTGAAGCTGTCCGTGGATGCCCCGATCCGGCGCCCCGAAACTCAACCATACGTCGCGGTACAGCAATCCCGCCAAGTCCAGGGTCAGGTCGCCGAGCACCAGTTCCACCTCGAAAACAAAAGGTTCGCTGATGGCTTCACGGCCCGTGAAGGCCACGACGGTAAGAGCTTCGGACAGACCGGCTATCTCCAGACGAAATGATAACTCGCAGGCTGGATCGGACATCGGCGTTTCTCTACAGGAGGGGCGACCGGGCATTCTCGCTGAGAGCCGGGGTCGAGTAGAGGGCTCAACTGCAAAATAGGAAAAGGACTACATGAAATACGGAAAGCAGCGATTAGGTGAACAGGAGGCTGGAACAAACAAGCTGTACACACGGCAGCGCGACAATGGCCCCTTTTCCCTCACCAACAGGCAGACACAGGCCTCGGAACAAAGCAAAAAAGGCGCTTTTCCCTTTCAGGAGAAGCGCCTTTTCCATAAGTGAACCGCTACGGGCCGCCGATGAGCCCTGCAGTCATTGTTGCATTTGGGTACCGATCAGGAACCCAACAGCTCTGCCTTGACCAGTTTCGCCTGCTCATCAGCATGGTACGAAGACCGTACCAGCGGACCGGACGCAACGTTCTTGAAGCCCATCTTGTAGCCTTCCTCAGCGAACCAGGCGAAGGTGTCCGGGTGCACGAAACGCTGCACCGGCAAGTGGCTACGGGACGGTTGCAGGTATTGGCCCAGGGTCAGCATGTCGATGTCATGCTCGCGCATGCGCTTCATGACCTCGATGACTTCCTCGTCGGTTTCACCCAGGCCCAGCATCAAGCCGGACTTGGTCGGAATGTGCGGCATCATCTGCTTGAAGCGTTGCAGCAGGGTCAGCGACCACTGGTAGTCCGAACCGGGGCGCGCGGCCTTGTACAGGCGTGGCACGGTTTCCAGGTTGTGGTTGAACACATCCGGCGGCTCGGCCGCGGTGATTTCCAGGGCGATGTCCATGCGGCCACGGTAATCGGGCACCAGGGTTTCCAACTGGACGTTTGGCGACAGCTTGCGGATCTCGCGGATGCAGTCGGCAAAGTGCTGGGCACCGCCGTCACGCAGGTCGTCGCGATCCACCGAGGTGATGACCACGTACTTGAGCTTCAAGTCGGCGATGGCGATGGCCAGGCTTTGCGGCTCATTGGTGTCCAGTGGCTTCGGACGACCGTGGCCGACGTCGCAGAACGGGCAGCGACGGGTGCAGATGTCGCCCATGATCATGAAGGTCGCGGTGCCGCCGGAGAAGCACTCGCCCAGGTTCGGGCAGGAGGCTTCTTCGCAGACGCTGTGCAGCTTGTGCTTGCGCAGCAGGGCCTTGATCCGGTCGACTTCCGGGGAAACCGGGATGCGCACGCGGATCCAGTCGGGTTTCTTTGGCAGTTCAGTGGTCGGGATGATCTTGACCGGAATGCGTGCAACCTTCTCGGCGCCGCGCAGCTTGACGCCGGCCTCTACCTTGGCACGCGGGGCCGGACGTTCGGTGACGTCCAGCGTCGGGATCATGGTTTGCACTGCATCAGTAGTCATATCAGTCGATTCCGCCCGTGAGGGTCGTCTGCTCAGCATAGTCGAGGTGTTTGACGAGCTGCGCACGCAGCCGGGCACTTACCTCGGCAAATTCAATCGATCCTGTGTGATCGCGCAGCTGGGTCATCGCCAGCCCTGCGTAGCCACAGGGATTAATCCGTCGAAACGGCTCAAGGTCCATGTCCACGTTCAACGCCAGGCCGTGGAACGAACAGCCATGGCGGATGCGCAAGCCCAGCGAGGCGATCTTCGCCCCGTCGACGTACACGCCTGGTGCATCCGGCTTGGCCGCCGCGCTCACACCGTAGCTGGCGAGCAAGTCAATCAGGCACGTTTCCATGCGGGTGACCAACTCGCGCACGCCGAACCCCAGCTTGCGCACGTCCAGCAGCAGATAGGCAACCAACTGGCCGGGGCCATGGTAAGTCACCTGTCCGCCCCGGTCGACCTTCACCACCGGGATATCCCCTGGCAATAACAGGTGCTCGGCCTTGCCAGCCTGGCCCTGGGTGAACACCGACGGGTGCTCGACCAGCCAGACTTCATCGCCGGCGGTGGTGCCGCGTTCGTTGGTGAAGCGCTGCATGGCATGCCAGACCGGCTCGTAAGCCATGGTGCCCAGCTCGCGAAAGCCCAGCGTGCCCGGCATCACAACACCATGTGCACGAAACCGGTCGCTCGCAGCTCGCTGTTGATGTCGTAGAGCTGTTCCTGGCCAGTGGCAATGATGTGCAACTGGATCGTCGTGTACTTGCCGTTGGTACTCTGGCGCTCGGCCAGGGTCTTGTGGTCAACGGTGGCGTGCTTCTCAAGGATCTCGATGATCCTGTCCTTGAAACCCACACCGGTGTCGCCGATTACTTTGATCGGATAATCCGCGCAGGGAAATTCGATCTTTGGCGCCTTTACTTCGTCTGTCATGGCGTAACGGCCTCGCAAGCCGTGGTAACGAACATGGCCCCGTGCCGGAAAGGAACGGGGCCATGCAGGTCAACACTCGAATCAGTTGAACAAGCCGTAGAAGAATAGACGGATGCTATCCCACATGCGGCGGAAGATACCACCTTCCTCGACCGCGTCCAGCGCGATCAGGTCGGCGCTGTGCACCACTTTGTCGTCCAGTTTGACTTCGACCTTGCCGATGACGTCGCCCTTGGCGATCGGCGCGGTCAGTTGCGGGTTCATGGTCATGCTGGCGGCGAGCTTCTTGAGCTGGCCTTTCGGCAAGGTCATGGTCAGGTCCTGGGCCAGGCCGGCCTTCACCTGGTTGGTGGCGCCTTTCCAGACCTGGGCCTGGGCCAGTTCGGTGCCCTTCTGATAGAAGGTCTGGGTTTCGAAGAAGCGGAAACCGTAGGTCAGCAGCTTCTGGGTCTCGGCGGCGCGAGCCACTTCGCTGTTGGTGCCGAACACCACGGCGATCAGGCGCATACCGTCACGGACAGCCGAGGACACCATGCAATAGCCGGCCTCTTCGGTGTGTCCGGTCTTCAGGCCATCGACGGTCTTGTCGCGCCACAGCAGCAGGTTGCGGTTAGGCTGCTTGATGCCGTTCCAGAAGAATTCCTTCTGGGAATAAATGGCGTAGTGCGCCGGGTCTTCGTGGATGATCGCCCGCGCCAGCAGTGCCATGTCGTGAGCCGACGAATAGTGTTCCGGGTTCGGCAGGCCGGTCGGGTTCATGAAGTGGCTGTTGGTCATGCCGAGGTCGGCGACAGTCTTGTTCATCATGTCGGCGAACGCATCTTCGCTGCCGGCGATGTGCTCGGCCAGGGCGACGCTGGCGTCGTTGCCGGACTGGATGATGATGCCGTGCAGCAGGTCGCTGACGGTCACTTGCGAACCGACCTTGATGAACATCCGCGAACCGCCGGTGCGCCAGGCGTTTTCGCTGACGGTCACCGGATCGTTTTCACCGATCTGGCCACGACGGATCTCCAGGGTCGCGATGTACGCGGTCATCAGCTTGGTCAGGCTGGCCGGTGGCAGGCGCTGGTCACCGTTGTTTTCTACCAGGACCTCGCCGCTGCTGGCATCCATGAGCACAAAGGATTTGGCGGCCAATTGAGGGGGCGCCGGCATCATCTCGACCGCGAACGCGGCCGGTGAAAGAAGCAGCGGGACTAGCAGGCAAAGGCGCTTGGCAAAGGTGGTGATGTTCATCCGTCTCTCGAAATCGCTAATGGAACTGCCCGAAGGCAGAACTAAAACAGGCAACTCATCAAGGAGCTGCCGCGTATTTAAGTTGCTCACTCACAACCCTTGCCGGGCTTTTGTTATTCATGGAGCCAACAACCTGACCCGCTCCAACCGCAGCGGGCTTTCAATCAGTTACTCGGCGGTGACCAGGCTCGGCGAACCGAGATTGGCCAGGCGCACGCTGTTCTGTACCTGCTGGACTTCACCCGGAGAACCGATCGGCCCCAGGCGCACCCGATGCAGTGTCTGCTGGTTGCGCACGATCGAGCTGATGAACACCGGCGCGCTGACCATCGAACTCAGCTTCGATCGGAGCAGCTCTGCAGCGTCCGGGTTGGCGAACGCGCCCACTTGCAGATACTGGCCAGACGCTGTTGCAGAAGCGTTTTTTTTTGCGTCGACCTGCACAGGCACCACGGCCGCGGCATGTTGCTGCGGCGGCGGGGTCCATTGCTCGACCGTACCGGTGGAGGCCGTCAGGGTCGGCGCGGCATTTTGCGCCACTTTCGGCTCGTTGAGCATCAAAGGCGCCGGACGGCCACGCTGGGCCCACCATTCCTGGGGATCGATACCTTCGACCTTGACCCGCGCAGTGCCGGTTTCAGCGTAACCGAGCTTTTTCGCCGCCGCGTACGACAAGTCGATGATGCGATCGGAATAAAACGGCCCACGGTCGTTCACCCGCAGGATCACCGTCTTGTTGTTGTCCAGGTTGGTCACCCGTACATAACTGGGCAGCGGCAAGGTCTTGTGGGCCGCGCTCATGCCGTACAGGTCGTACACTTCGCCATTGGCGGTGTTCTGGCCGTGGAACTTGGTGCCGTACCAGGACGCCGTGCCCGAAGCGACGTAGCGCTTGGATTCGGCGATCGGGAAATAGGTCTTGCCCAGCACCGTATACGGATTGGCCTTGTAGGGACCGGTGTGCAGCGTCGGCGTCGCGTCGGGAATGCGCGAGACATCGACGTCCCACCACGGGGCGCCGTCCTTGTGGGCCCGGTTGATGTCCAGGCCCGGCGTGGCGCGCACGGCGGTGGTGGGGGTTTTCTGGGTCGGTGCGCGACTGGTCGAACAACTGACGACCAACAACGACAGCGCCGCCAATGCCACCAGCTTGAGGGGCCTGGCTTTCAGGGGTTGATAGGTAGGCAATGCCCGCATTATTTGACGCCCCGTGCTTTGACCAGCTCTTCAGACAGTTGATGTACGGCCATGGCGTACATCACGCTGCGGTTATAACGCGTAATCGCGTAGAAATTCTTCAGGCCCATCCAATATTCAGGGCCCTGCTCGCCTTCAAGGCGCATCGCGGTGACCGGCATGTCGTCACGCAGCGCATCATGACTCGACCAGCCCAGCGCTCGCAACTCCCCGACGGTTTTCGTCGGCTCGATACCTTCGGTCAAGCCCTCGTCCACCTGCTCGCCACGCACGTCGGCGCGGCTGACCACAGGCTGGCCAGCCTCCCAGCCGTGACGCTTGAAATAGCTGGCGACGCTGCCGATGGCATCGGTCGGGTTGGTCCAGATATTGATGTGGCCGTCGCCGTCGAAGTCCACCGCGTAGGCGCGGAAACTGCTGGGCATGAATTGCGGCAGGCCCATGGCGCCTGCGTAGGATCCCTTGAGGGTCAGCGGATCGACCTGCTCTTCGCGGGCCAGCAGCAGGAACTCGCGCAGCTCCTTGCGGAAGAACTCGGCGCGCGGCGGGTAATCGAAGCCCAGGGTCGACAGTGCGTCGACCACGCGGAAATTGCCGGTGTTGCGGCCAAAGAAGGTTTCGACGCCGATGATGGACACGATGACCTGGGCCGGCACGCCATATTCCTGCTCGGCGCGGGCCAGGGCCGCCTCATGCTGGCGCCAGAAGTCCACGCCCCGGGCGATCCGCGCCTCGGTGATGAACATCGGCCGGTACTCGCTCCACTGTTTGACGCGCTCGGCGGGCCGGGAAATCGCGTCGAGGATCGATTGCTTGCGCTCGGCCTCGCGGAACACGCCCATCAGCTGTTCACCGGCGAAACCGTAGTCACGGGTCATTTCACCGACGAACTCGGCCACCTGCGGCGAGCCCTCGTATTCGCCGGCCAGGGCCTGCGGCGCGCAGCCCAGGAAGCCGACCAGGCCGACCCACGGCGCATATCGCGTCGACCAGCCACGCATTGCTTGCATTGAACTCTTCACCTTATTCAAACCTGTGCGATCCACTTGCGGTGCGTATGAATCGACATCAAAACCCCAAACGCTGACAGTAGTGTCACCAGCGAAGTTCCTCCGTAGCTAATGAATGGCAACGGCACCCCCACGACCGGCAGCAGGCCACTGACCATACCGATATTGACGAAAACATAAACAAAAAACGTCATGGTCAGGCTGCCCGCGAGCAACTTGCCGAACAACGTCTGCGCCTGGGCGGTAATCACCAGCCCCCGGCCGATCAGCAGCAAATAGATCAGCAGCAGCACACAAATGCCCACCAGGCCGAACTCTTCGCCCATCACCGCGATGATGAAGTCGGTGTGGCTTTCTGGCAAAAAGTCCAGGTGCGACTGGGTGCCCATCAGCCAACCCTTGCCAAACACCCCGCCGGAACCGATGGCGGCCTTGGACTGGATGATGTTCCAGCCGGTGCCCAGCGGATCGCTTTCCGGATCGAGGAAGGTCAGCACGCGCTGCTTCTGGTAGTCGTGCATCACGAAATACCACATGGCCACCGACACCGGCACGGCGGCGGCGATCACGCTGAGGATCCAGCGCCAGCGCAGCCCGCCCATGAACAGCACGAAGGCGCCGCCGGCCAGGATCAGCAGCGAGGTGCCGAGGTCCGGTTGGCGGACGATCAGGATAAACGGGATGCCGATCAGCAACAGGCTGACGCACACATGCTTGAGCTGCGGCGGCAAGGAACGTTTGGCCAGGTACCAGGCGATGGTCGCCGGCATGATGATCTTGAGGAATTCCGAGGGCTGGAAACGGATCACCCCGGGAATGTTGATCCAGCGGGTGGCGCCCATGGCGTTGTGGCCCATGATGTCCACCACCACCAGCAAACCCACGCCTACGACATAGGCCAGCGGCACCCAGCGCGCCATGAACCGTGGTTCGAGCTGCGCGATGACGATCATCGATACCAGGCCGATGCCGAACGAGGTGGCCTGTTTGGCCAGCAGGTCCCAGCTCTTGCCACTGGCCGAATACAGCACGAACAGGCTGCCGGCAGCCAGCGTCAGCAGCAGGATCAGCAACGGCCCGTCGATGTGCATGCGTTGCAGCAAAGTGGCGCGGCGGCGCATCACGTCTTCGCTGGACAGGATGCGGTCGAAATTATTCTTCACGGGCCGTAGCCTCCGCAGTGGTGGGGCTTGCGTATTCGGGCTTGAGCTGACCGTGCTCATCCAGCAGCCAGGCGTCCATGATCTGGCGCACCACCGGCGCGGCGACACCAGAACCGGACTCACCGTTCTCGACCATCACCGACACAACGATCTTGGGATTTTCGGCCGGCGCGAAGCCGACGAACAAGGCGTGGTCACGATGGCGCTCCTGAACCTTGGAGCGGTCATATTTCTCGCCCTGCTTGATCGCCACGACCTGGGCCGTGCCGCTCTTGCCGGCGATGCGATATTGCGCGCCAATGGCCGCCTTGCGCGCGGTGCCCCGGGCGCCATGCATCACCTGCTGCATGCCGATGTTGACCTTCTGCCAGTCCGACGGGTTGCGCAGGATGATGTCCGGCACCGGGTCCGGGTCCACCGGTTTCTGGCCTTCAATGGTCTTGGCCAGGTGCGGGCGATACCACTTGCCCTTGCTCGCCACCAGGGCCGTGGCCTGGGCCAGTTGCAAGGGCGTTGCCTGCATGTAGCCCTGGCCGATCCCCAGGATCAGGGTTTCGCCGGGGAACCAGGCCTGGCGGCGGGTCGCCCGTTTCCATTCCCGCGATGGCATCAGGCCAGGGGATTCCTCGAACATGTCCAGGGACACCTTCTGACCGAGGCCGAACTTGTTCATATAGGACGACAACCGGTCGATCCCCAGCTTGTGGGCCAGGTCGTAGAAGTAGGTGTCGTTGGAACGCATGATCGCCGTTTCCAGGTCCACGTAGCCGTCACCGGTGCGGTTCCAGTTACGGTACTTGTGGTCGTAGTTCGGCAATTGGTAGTAACCCGGGTCGTAGACCCGGCTCGACGCAGTCACAACGCCAGCGTCCAGCCCGGCAATCGCCACGGCCGGCTTGATGGTCGAGCCCGGCGGATAGAGCCCGCGCAGCACACGGTTGAAGAGCGGCCGGTCGATGGAATCGCGCAGCTCGGCGTAGGCCTTGAAACTGATGCCGGTGACGAACAGGTTCGGGTCGAAACTCGGCTGGCTGACCATCGCCAGGACTTCGCCGGTATTGGGGTCCAAGGCAACCACCGCGCCACGCCGTCCGCCCAGCGCTGCTTCCGCGGCTTCCTGCAATTTGATGTCCAGGCTCAGGACAATGTCCTTGCCGGGAATCGGGTCGGTGCGCTTGAGCACTCGCAGCACGCGGCCGCGGGCGTTGGTCTCGACTTCCTCGTAACCCACCTGGCCGTGCAGCTCGGCTTCGTAGAAACGCTCGATGCCGGTCTTGCCGATATGGTGAGTGCCGCTGTAGTTGACCGGATCGAGCGTCTTGAGCTCTTTTTCGTTGATCCGTCCCATGTAGCCGACCGAATGGGCGAAGTGCGGCCCTTGGGGATAATGCCGCACCAGTTGCGCCACCACCTCGACGCCCGGCAGGCGGAACTGGTTCACGGCGATCAGGGCGATCTGTTCTTCGGTCAGCTCGAACATGATCGGCACCGGCTCGAAGGGACGCCGGCCCTGGCGCATGCGCTTTTCGAAGATCGCCCGATCCTCGGGCGTCAGTTGCAACACTTCTACGATCACGTCGAGCACCTGCTGCCAGTCACCGGAGCGCTCGCGGGTCATGCTCAGGCTGAAGCTGGGCCGGTTGTCGGCCACCACCACGCCATTGCGGTCGAAAATCAGCCCGCGGGTCGGCGGAATCGGCTGAACATGTACACGGTTACTTTCCGACAGGGTCGAGTGGTACTCGTACTGGATCACCTGGAGGAAATACAGCCGCGCGATCAGCACGCCGATCAGCGTGACCACCGCAATAGCACCGAACACGACGCGGCCCCGCACCAGGCGGGCGTCTTTTTCGTGGTCCTTGATGCGAATCGGCTGGGGCATGAGGGCAGGATTACTTGTGATAAGGGTGCCCGGACAGGACTGTCCAGGCACGATACAACTGTTCACCGATCAGGATCCGCACCAGCGGGTGCGGCAACGTCAGGGGCGACAAGGACCAGCGTTGATCGGCTCGGGCACAGACTTCCGGCGCCAGCCCTTCCGGGCCGCCGACCATGAAATTGACCGTGCGCGCATCCAGCCGCCAGCGATCGAGCTCGACTGCCAACTGCTCGGTGCTCCAGGGCTTGCCATGGACTTCGAGGGTGACGATCCGCTCGTTCGGCCCGACCTTGGCCAGCATGGCTTCGCCTTCCTGGCGGATGAAGCGCGCCACGTCAGCGTTCTTGCCACGGGTATTGAGCGGAATTTCCACCAGTTCCAAGGCCAGCTCGGACGGAAGACGCTTGGCATATTCATGCCAGCCTTCTTCCACCCACTTGGGCATGCGAGAACCGACGGCGATCAGGCGCAGTCGCACAGCGATCCCTTATTGCTGGTCTTTGTTGAGCTTGGTGAAGTGCTCATGGGGGTTTTCCGGGCTGTGGTGCGCGGCGCTGGCCGAACGGCTCTGCTCGGCGCCTGCCCACAGGCGTTCCAGGTCATAGAACTGGCGCGCCGAGGCGGTCATCATGTGCACGATGACGTCGTCCATGTCCAACAGGACCCAGTCGCTGTCGCCCTTGCCTTCTTCGCCCAACGGCTTGACGCCCTGGGCCTTGACCGCTTCGCGGACCTTGTCGAGCATCGCGCCGATCTGGCGATTGGAGGTACCGGTGGCGATGATCATGTAGTCGGTGATGCTCTGCTTTTCACGAACGTCGATCACCTGGATGTCCTGGGCCTTGACGTCTTCCAGGGCCGCCACGGCCACCTTGACCAGCTCTTCGCCAGCCAGCACCACGCCGGTATGCGCCTCTACCGGCAGCGGGGCGCTCTTGAAGGTGCCCTTGCGCTTTACTTTGTTCAGGTCTTTGTCAGTCATATAAAACTCGTTTTGCTCATGTTCGGGCACTTCGGTACACGTTGATTCGTGTCGGCGAAGCACACCTTGTTCAGTTCGACGCACGGTACAGACCGTGCGCATCGATGTAGGCCAGGACCGCGTCGGGCACCAGGAAACGTACCGACTTACCGCTGGCCAGCAGTTGACGGATCTGGGTGGCGGATACCGCGAGCGGTGTCTGCCAGACGAATGCAATCTGTCCGCTCGGCCCCTTGAGGGCCAGCGGGTCGCTCACCGAGCGCGCCGCCAACAGGTTGCGCAAGGCATCCGGCGGTTCGCTGTCGGCATCCGGGCGTTGCAGCACCAGGATGTGGCAATGCTGGAGCAACTCTTCCCAGCGATGCCAAGTGGGCAGGCCGCAAAATGCGTCCCAGCCCAGAAGCAGGAAAACCTGGGCATCGGCGGCCAGTTCGGCGCGCATCAGCTCCAGGGTATCAATGGTGTAGGACGGCTTGTCCCGCTGCAATTCGCGGGCGTCCACCACCAACGGCGCCACACCGGCCACCGCGCACTCGACCATCGCCAGGCGGTCTTGCGCCGACACCTGCGGCGTATCCCGATGAGGTGGCCGGGCGCTTGGCGTCAGGCGCAGCTCATCGAGGCCCAGGGCATCGGCGACTTCCAGTGCGCCGCGCAGATGGCCGATGTGCACCGGGTCGAACGTGCCGCCCAGGATACCGATGCGCTTTGGCGCGGTCGTAGTCATAGAGGCCAGTGGGTCGAGATCGCCCAAGTCAGACCGGCTCCTGGCCGCGCAGCTGGCCGTCACCGACCACAATGTACTTTTCGCACGTCAGGCCTTCGAGGCCCACCGGGCCGCGGGCGTGCAGCTTATCAGTAGAAATGCCGATCTCGGCACCCAATCCATACTCGAAGCCATCGGCGAAGCAAGTCGGGGTGTTGATCATCACCGACGCCGAGTCCACTTCAGCCACGAAACGCCGGGTTTCGCCCTGGTGTTCGCTGACGATGGAGTCGGTGTGGTGGGAGCCATGGCGATTGATGTGCTCGATCGCCTGGTCGAGCCCGTCGACCACGCGGATCGACAGGATCGGCGCCAGGTACTCGGTGTTCCAGTCTTCCTCGGTGGCGACCGCCGCGTCGATGATCGTCCGGGTCCGCTCGCAGCCGCGCAGCTCGACGCCTTTTTCGCGAAACTGGGCGGCCATCGATGGCAGGAAATCCTTGGCGACAGCCTGGTCCACCAGCAGGGTCTCCATCGCACCGCAGATGCCATAACGATAAGTCTTGGCGTTGAAGGCGATGCGCTGGGCTTTCGGCAGCTCGGCGTGGGCACTGACGTAGACGTGGCAGATGCCGTCCAGGTGCTTGATCACCGGCACGCGGGCGTCGCGGCTGACCCGTTCGATCAGCCCCTTGCCGCCGCGCGGCACGATGACGTCGACGAATTCAGGCATGGTGATCAGCGCGCCGACTGCCGCGCGATCGGTGGTTTCCACCACTTGCACCACCGCCGCCGGCAGATCGGCTTCAGCCAGGCCGCGCTGGATGCAGGCGGCGATGGCGCGGTTGGAATGAATCGCCTCGGAGCCACCGCGCAGGATGGTCGCGTTACCGGACTTAAGGCACAGGCTCGCGGCATCGATGGTCACGTTCGGCCGCGACTCGTAGATGATCCCGACCACGCCCAGGGGTACGCGCATCTTGCCGACCTGGATACCCGACGGCCGATAGCTCATGTCGCGGATCGCCCCGACCGGGTCCGGCAGTGCCGCGACCTGACGCAGACCGACGATCATGCCGTCGATACGCGCCGGAGTCAGCGCCAGGCGCTCGAGCATCGCCGGCTCCAGACCATTGGCCCGGCCAGCGGCCAGGTCCAGTTCGTTGGCGGCGGACAACTCGGCGCGCGCGGCGTCCAGCGCATTGGCGGCGGCCTGCAGGGCGCGGTTTTTCTGCGCGGTGCTGGCACGGCCGATGATGCGCGACGCTTCGCGGGCGGCGCGACCCAGGCGGGTCATGTAGTCAAGAACGGACTCAGTCATGGTCTGTGTGGTCTTGGCAAAGAGGAAAGCGGCAGATTATAGCTGTCGTAACCCTCGACTAACAGCATGGACTCGCAGCGGTGACCGGCGGAGGAGCAAAACCGGCACTATTCGCAGGTATTCCCGCGAATGTTCAGCGGTAATTAAGCTTTGCGTTGTTATCATCGCGCTATCTTTGGCCCTACTCCGTTCCTCGCCATGACCGATTCGCCAACCGCGCCCATTGCCTTGCCCCACGCTTTTTTTGATCGCGACGCCCAAGTACTCGCCCAGGATCTGCTGGGCAAGGTCATTCGCCACAAAGTCGGTGACGTGTGGCTCGGCGCGCGAATCATCGAGACCGAAGCGTATTACTTCGCTGAGAAAGGCAGCCATGCCTCCCTGGGCTATACGGAAAAACGCAGGGCGTTGTTTCTGGATGGCGGCCACATCTATATGTACTACGCCCGCGGCGGCGATTCGCTGAACTTCAGCGCCCAGGGCCCGGGCAACGCGGTATTGATCAAATCGGCGTATCCCTGGGTCGACGCCATCAGCGGCCCGGCGAGCCTGGCGCAGATGCTGCTCAACAACCCCGACGCCCAGGGTCGACCACGCACACCGCAAAAGCTTTGTGCAGGACAGACCTTGCTGTGCAAGGCGCTGGGACTGAAAGTGCCGGACTGGGACGCGAAGCGCTTCGACCCCGAACGGTTGCTGGTGGAAGATGTGGGCGTGCCGACGGTCAATGTGATCCAGACCACTCGTTTGGGCATCCCATTGGGACGGGACGAACACCTGCCCTACCGCTTCGTCGATGCCGCCTACGCACCGTGGTGCACCCGCAATCCGTTGCGGCGCGGCCAGGTCGAGGGCCGTGATTATTTTTTGCTTGCCTGAACGCAGCACCGCTCCCTGACAAAAATTGCAGACCGCTTGAACAACAATGGAGTTGTCTTTATGGGCCCATGGCTCGATAGCATTACCGGCTGGCTGACTGTAAATCCGCAATGGCTGGCGGTGGCGGTGTTCGTCGTCGCTTGCGTGGAATGCCTGGCCATCGCCGGGCTGATCGTACCGGGCACGGTGCTGTTGTTCGCGATTGCGGTGCTGGCCGGCAGCGGCGCGTTGTCCTTGGGCGAAACGTTGCTGCTGGGCCTTCTAGGGGGACTGCTCGGGGATCTGGTGTCGTACTTGCTCGGCCGGCATTTCCACCAGAACATCCGGCGCCTGCCGGGGCTGCGGCAACATCCGGAATGGATGGGCGCGGCGGAGAGCTACTTCCAACGCTACGGCATCGCCAGCCTGCTGGTGGGGCGCTTTATCGGACCGCTGCGGCCAATGCTGCCGATGGTGGCCGGGATGTGCGACATGCCGTTCCTGCGCTTCGCCGCTGTCAGCCTGGTAGCGGCGGCAGGCTGGACCGTGGCGTACCTGCTGCCGGGCTGGGCCACCGGAGCGGCGTTCCGCCTGCCGCTGCCCGAAGGTTTCTGGCCACAGGCCGGTGTCGTCATCGGCAGCATCGCCGTGATGCTTGGACTCAGCGTCAACAGCAGCCTGCGTCGCCATCGCCACGCCTCGGCGATCATCGCGGTGGTTGGCCTGGCGATCCTGATCGGCCTGTTTATCGGTTTTCGCTACCTGACGGCGTTCGACCAAGGCCTGATAGCCCTGGTCCAGGAACATCGCAGCGCGACACTGGACGAGATCGCCGTGACCTTCACGCTGATCGGCGAATTCCGCTACATGTTGATTGTCTGCAGCCTGGTGACCGGGTTGCTGCTGGTGGCACGACAATGGCGGCAGGCAATCTTTGCCGGCGGCACAATGCTGCTCACCGCCCTGGCCAACACTGGCTTCAAGCTGTTCTTCGCCCGCGTGCGCCCTGAAATCCTGAGCGAGCCATTGACCAGCTACAGCATGCCCAGCGGCCACGCCTCCGGCGCCTTTGCGCTGTTCCTGGCCCTGGCGATACTGGCCGGGCGCGGCCAACCGCCACGCCTGCGCCTGACCTGGCTGTTACTCGCCTCGTTGCCGGCGCTGGCCATTGCCTTGTCGCGGGTGTACCTCGGCGCCCATTGGCCGAGCGACGTTGTCGCCGGCGCCATGCTCGCCGCCACCGTCTGCGCCGCGGTCCTGTGGTTGAGCCAGCGCCAGGAGCCGCTTCGCGCCATGTCGCCAAAAGTCTGGTGGCTGGTGCTCCCGGCACTGATGGCGGCGTTCAGCTTCTTCGCCCTGCGGCATCTGCCGCACGCGATGTTGCGGTATGCCTATTGATGCATCGGCGCAGTCGTGTCAGGCGAACAGTTCGCCCTGCAATTCATCGAGCAAGGCCTGGATCGCATCCAGGCGCTGCTGGGGATCGTCGAGTTGCAGCAGGTCGATCTTGTCCAGTTCGTTGAACGGCAGCAGATAGGCCAGTTGATTGGCCAGCGATTGCTGGCCGGTCGCTTCGGTACCCATGTTCAGCGCTTCGACCATGGGGTGTTCGGCCAGGGCCTTGAGCAAGGCGACCAGATCGGCGTCTTCATCCTGTAGCGGTTGTTCCGGCTCGTCCTCGAGCCACTCGACCTCTGCCACGGTGAGTTGATCGGCCTGGACGCTGCTGCTGTGCACCAGAAAACGTCGTCCGCCCAACACGCGAATACCCAGCAGGCCATTCTCTTGCTGGGAAAAATCGGTGATCAGCGCTTCACAACCTACCCGCGCATAGCCGTCCGGCGCGATTCCAACCTCCTCGCCGTCGAGGATGCAGACCACGCCGAAGCCTTCGCCCTTTTTCATGCAGCGCCCGATCATGTCCAGGTAACGCGCCTCGAATATCTGCAGATCGAGAGTGCAACCAGGGAACAGTACGGTGTTCAACGGGAACAGCGGCAAGCTCATAACCCATTCCTTAAACAGTCATCGACACCACCAGCGGCAGCAACACCGCCGTGGCCACGCCCATCAGACTCATCGCCAGTGCCGCGAAGGCACCCGACTCCTCGCTTTCCTGCAACGCCACCGACGTACCCACCGCATGGGCGGTCAGGCCCAGGGCCATGCCACGGGCCTCAGGACTGTGGACACCCAGCCGGGTCAAAATGCTCGGGCCCAAAATCGCCCCGAGCACGCCCGTGATCAACACGAACACCGCCGCCATCGCCGCCACGCCGCCGATCTGCTCGGCCACCAGCATGGCGATTGGCGAGGTCACCGATTTGGGCGCCATGGTCATCAGAATCATGTGTTCGGCGCCGAAGGCCCAGCCCAGTACCACCGCAGAACCGGTGGCGAACACCCCGCCTATCACCAGCGTAGTAAAAATCGGCCAGAACAATTGACGGATTCGCCGCAGGTTCAAATACAACGGCACCGCGAGCGCCACCGTGGCCGGACCCAGCAGAATGCTGAGAATTTCTGTGCTCTTGCGGTACTCCGCGTAACTGATGCCGCAGCCGACCAGCACAGCGATCAACAGCAGCATCGACATCAATACCGGTTGCAGGAACACCCAGCGGGTCTTTTCGAACGCCGCCAAGACCAGTTGATAAGCGCCCAGGGTAATGCCGATGCCGAACAGTGGATGATGAATCACCGAAGTCCAGGCGCCCTGCCAGTCGAACATCATTGGGCGTCCTCCGGCTCGACACTGTGACGCCGGGACAGGCGCTGCATCAGCACGCCCGTCAACGCTACGGACAGGATCAAGGACAACACCAGTGCACCGACAATCGCCCAGAAGTCGGCGGCAATCGCCCGCGCGTACACCATCACCCCCACCGCCGGCGGCACCAGCAGCAACGGCAGATAACGCAACAGGCTGCTGGCGGCCAGGTTTAACGGCTCGCTGACTTCTCCGCGGATGATCAGGTAGCCCAGCAACAGCAGCAGGCCAATGATCGGCCCCGGCAGGATTGGCAGGAACAAATGATTCAAGGCGGTGCCCAGCAATTGGAACAGCACCAGCCAGGTCAGGCCCCGTAACAACATCCGCTCTCTCCCCTGCAACACTTACTCAAAGAATGCGCCGGCATTATAAGCACGCCGGCGCTATGGTTCGGCATTCGTAAAAAGCATGGTCGATGACCTTCCCGGCGCGCCATGTTGATCTACAGTGGTTCTCGGGGGCGCAGATCCCCGTTCCAAAAAAGCAGGACAGATGAACCAAGGAGAGTCTCAATGCCCTACGTTCCCGTAACAGCGCTCAAAGATTATGTCGGCAAGGAACTTGGACGTTCCGACTGGCTGACCATCGACCAGGACCGCATCAACCTGTTCGCCGAAGCCACCGGCGACTTCCAGTTCATCCATGTCGACCCGGTCAAGGCCGCGCAGACCCCGTTCGGCAGCACCATCGCCCACGGGTTCCTGTCGCTGTCACTGATGCCCAAATTGATGGAAGACATCCTGATCCTGCCCGAGGGCGTGAAAATGGTCGTCAACTACGGGCTGGACAGCGTGCGTTTCATCCAACCGGTAAAAGTCGACTCCAAGGTCCGCCTCAAGGTCGACCTGGTGGAAGTCACCGAGAAAAAACCCGGCCAATGGCTGCTCAAGGCCATCGCCACCCTGGAAATCGAAGGGTCGGACAAACCGGCCTACATTGCCGAGCCGCTGTCGCTCTGCTTCGTGTAAACCCCCGCGGTCGCGAAACCGCTCATGCAGTTTCGCATCGCTTCAACGCGCATAGCTGCGGCATACTCCTCGCCTGATTACTTGGATCCGGTTATGCGCGCACTTGTCCCCCTGACTCTGGCCCTATTGCTCACCGCTTGTGGCGACGGCGAATCGCTGTTGCCCCCCGATGCGCGCCTGCCCGACGGCGGGCGCTATCGCGGCGATCTGGTGGATGGGCTCTTGCAAGGCCAGGGCCGCATCGATTACCCCAACGGCAGCTGGTACGCCGGCCAATTCGACAAAGGCCAGTGGCATGGCACCGGGGAATGGCATGGCAGCAATGGCGAAGTCTATCGCGGCCAGTTCCAGCAAGGCCTGTTCCACGGCCAGGGCAGCCTGACTACACCGACCAGCAGCTACACCGGCAGCTTCAAGCTGGGCCGGCGGGACGGCGAAGGGACGCTCAAGGAAAACGGCATGACCTACCGGGGCGAGTTCAAGGCCGACCGCTACTCCGGTCTCGGACGCCTGGAGCTCGACGACGGCAGCCAATACCAGGGCCCCTTCGCCAACGGCAAGCCCAACGGCGAAGGCCAGCGCTTCGATGCCAGCGGCAACCAATTCACCGGGCACTTCGTCGACGGCCAGCTCCAGGGCAAGGGCACCTTCAACAGCGCCGATGGCGACGTTTATGTCGGCGGCTTCAGGAACAACCAACTCAACGGTCGTGGCCGCTACGAAAATGCCGATGGCGACGTCTGGATCGGTCAGTTCAAGGACGGCGCGCTGACCGGCAAGGGCGAGTTGATTGGCGCCGACGGCAGCCATTACCTCGGCCGCTTCAATGAATGGCGCTTCACCGGTGAGGGCCGCCTCAACCTGCCCGACGGCAGCTTCTACATCGGCCAGTTCGAAGGCGACAGCTACCACGGGCGCGGCACCCTGGTGCTGACCGACGGCACTGTGCAAAGCGGCACCTGGGCCAACGGCCAGCGGATACGCGACGCCGACGGCAAGCTGCTGCCGGACGTCCTGGAACTCGGCGTCCTGGCCCAAGGCCGGCTGCTGGAAGATGCCCTCGCCAACATCCCAGCCTCGACCCCGGCCGTGGAACTGTACAGCTTGACCCTGGGCGGCGACGGCAAGCAAAGCGTGTTCCTGCGCGAATCCGACTACGTCGCCAACATGCTCGCCAGCCGTTTCAACGCATTTGGCCAGATCCGACTGGTGAACCACCGCGATCACCTCGGCGATCGGCCCATGGCCAGCCGTGAAAGCCTGCGCCGTGCCGCCGCTACCCTGGCCGAGCGCAGCGGCCCGGAAGACCTGATCTTCATCTACCTGACCAGCCACGGCACCAGCGAGCATGAATTGGTGCTCGATCAACCACGCATGGAACTGGCCGACCTGCCCGCCGATGAACTGGCCGTGGTCCTGGCGCCGCTGAAGAATCGCGACAAGATCGTGGTGATTTCAGCCTGTTATTCCGGCGGTTTCATCCCGGCCCTGAAAAATGAGCGCACGCTGGTCATGACCGCGTCCCGGGCCGACCGGGTGTCTTTTGGCTGTTCCGAAGAAGCCAACTTCACCTACTTCGGCGACGCCCTGTTCGCCCAGGCGCTGAACCAGACCGACGACCTGGAACAAGCCTTCAAGCTCGCCAAGGGCATCGTTGCCGAACGGGAGCAGGCGGACAACTTCGAAGCCTCGGAGCCGCAGATCTGGGCGCCCCGGACCGTGTTGTCCCACTGGCAATTGCTGCGCAAACAACAGGCGCGAAAAGCATTGCAAAGTGCTGCACTGAACGACGAGGGTAAAAAGAGCAACTAAGCTGAACCGTATCAAGGGGGAAACACTATGTACTTGACGCCTCAGCATGTTTTGCTCGCCGGCGCGACCGGGTTGACCGGGGAACATCTACTGGACCGGCTGCTCAACGAGCCGACCATTACTCGGGTACTGGCGCCTTCCCGCCGGCCTCTGGCCGAGCATCCGCACTTGGAGAATCCGGTTGGGGAACCGGCCGAGGTGCTGCCAAGCTTGGCCGGCCCGGTCGATATCGCTTTCTGCTGCCTCGGCACGACGATCAAGAAAGCCGGCTCCGAACAAGCCTTCCGGGCGGTGGACCTGGATCTGGTGGTGGCCTTCGCCAAACGCGCCCGCGAACTCGGCGCGCGACACCTGATCGTAATCAGCGCCCTGAATGCCGATGCGAAGTCGTCGATTTTCTACAACCGGGTCAAAGGCGAGATGGAAGCAGCCCTGAAGGCCCAGGACTGGCCGCAACTGACTATCTGCCGCCCTTCCCTGTTGTTGGGCGACCGCGTCGAACCGCGACTGGCCGAGCAACTGGCCGGGCCTTTGTCGAAGCTGATCCCAGGCAAGTACCACGGCATCGAAGCCTGCCAATTGGCCCGGGCCATGTGGCGGCTGGCGCTGGAAGAAGAGGATGGGATGCGGGTGGTGGAGTCGGATGAGTTGCGCAAGCTGGGTAAATAGCCCTGTGATGCCGAGTCGGACGTCATTGTGGCGAGGGAGCTTGCTCCCGTCGCCCTCGGATCTGGATCAGCCCAAGAAGCTTAGGGCCGCTCCGCGGCCCAGCGGGAGCAAGCTCCCTCGCCACAGGGTTCTAGGCGTCTGTTACATGCCGCCAGTAGCCTGGAACCCTACGCCCAGCGCCGTCAACAACGACAGCGGCAACAACAAGGTATCGAGCAGCGCACTGCCCGGAAGATCCACACCCGGATAACTCGGCGCTTCGGCACCAAAGCGGTCCTTGGCGCAGCAACCACCGTTCAGGGCGTAAAGATCCAGGCGCGTGCCCGCGTATACCACCGGCGCACCCGGTTTGGCGGCGTCGAGCGTGCGGGCGGTGGCGCAACCGGTCAGTTGCAGCGCCAGCAGCACGATCAGCAGCTTATTCATCACTGCTCAAATGATGCTCACCCCAGCGCGGCAACATGTCCTGGGGGATGTTCAGCAGATTGAGAATCCGCGCGACCACGAAATCGATCAAGTCGTCGATGGTTTGCGGCTGGTGATAGAAGCCCGGCGAGGCCGGCAGGATGGTCACGCCCATGTTCGACAGCTTGAGCATGTGCTCAAGGTGAATGCTCGAATACGGCGCTTCCCGCGGTACGAGGATCAACTGGCGGCGCTCCTTGAGCGTGACGTCCGCGGCGCGCTCGATCAGGTTGTTGCAAGCCCCGGTGGCAATGGCCGACAGCGTCCCGGTGGAACACGGCACCACCACCATGGCCGCCGGCGCACCGGAACCCGAAGCCACCGGCGACATCCAGTCTTCCTTGCCGTACACGCGAATCTGCCCCGCCGCCGCACCGGTGTATTCGGTGAGGAAGGCCTGCATCATCTGCGTCTTGGGTGGCAGGGTCACGTCAGTCTCGGTGGCCATCACCAGTTGCGCGGCCTTGGAGATCAGGAAGTGCACCTCGCGGTCTTCGCGCACCAGGCAATCGAGCAAGCGCAAGCCATACTGGGCGCCGGACGCACCGGTCATTGCCAGGGTGATGCGCTCCGGGCCGCCGTCCTGCAAAAGAGTGCTCATTTCAGCGCCTCGGCGAGTTTGCCGTGCAGGCCGCCGAAGCCGCCGTTGCTCATGATCACCACGTGAGTGCCCGGCTGGGCCTGGCTTTTCACACGCTCGATGATACCGTCCAGGGAATCGCTGACAATCGACGGCACCGTGCACAGCGCGGCGATCGCGCCGAGGTCCCAACCGAGGTTGGCCGGTGCGTACCAGATGACCTGATCGGCATCGACCACGCTTTCCGGCAGGCCATCACGGTGCGCGCCGAGCTTCATGGAGTTGGAGCGCGGCTCGATGATGGCAATCAGCGGCGCGTCGCCGATGCGCTTGCGCAAACCGTCAAGGGTGGTGGCGATGGCCGTCGGGTGGTGAGCGAAGTCGTCATAAATGGTGATGCCGTTGACCTCGGCGACTTTCTCCATCCGCCGTTTTACGCTTTTGAAGGCGCTCAACGCGGCAATGCCCATGGAGGGCACGACGCCGACATGCCGTGCTGCCGCCAAGGTGGCCAGGGCGTTGGCGACGTTGTGTTGGCCGGTCATGTCCCACTCGACCACGCCTTGGGATTGGCCCTCGAACATCACTTCGAACTCCGAGCCGTCATCCTTGAGCAACTTCACCTGCCATTGGCCTCCCGCGCCGGTGGTCTGCACCGGGGTCCAGCAACCCATTTCGACGACGCGCTGCAGAGCAGGCTCGGTGGTCGGATGGATGACCAGGCCTTCGCTTGGAATCGTGCGGACCAAATGGTGGAATTGCCGCTCGATGGCCGGCAGATCAGGGAAGATGTCGGCGTGATCGAACTCCAGGTTGTTCAAGATCGCCGTACGCGGACGGTAGTGGACGAATTTCGAACGCTTGTCGAAGAACGCGCTGTCGTATTCATCGGCCTCGATCACGAAGAACGGCGTACCGCCCAGGCGTGCCGACACCGAGAAGTTCTGCGGCACGCCGCCAATCAAGAAGCCAGGGCTCATGCCTGCGTGCTCCAACACCCAGGCGAGCATGCTGCTGGTGGTGGTCTTGCCGTGGGTACCGGCCACGGCCAGGACCCAACGCCCCTGCAACACATGATCAGCCAGCCACTGCGGCCCGGACACATACGGCAGGCCTTTGTTGAGCACGTATTCCACCGCCGGGTTGCCACGGGACATGGCATTGCCGATCACCACCAGGTCCGGCGCCGGGTCCAACTGCGCCGGGTCATAACCTTGGGTCAGCTCGATGCCCTGGGCTTCAAGTTGCGTGCTCATCGGCGGGTAGACGTTGGCGTCGGAACCGGTCACGTGATGGCCCAGCTCCTTGGCCAGGACCGCCATCGAACCCATGAAAGTGCCGCAAATACCGAGAATATGGATGTGCATAGTCGACCTCGTAAACATGGCCGCAGGTTAGCGTAGGGAGGGGGAAATCGCACTCTTTCTGATCTGATCGATTGATCGTTCCTACGCTCCGCGTGGGTACGATCGTCCGTAGCTCAGCGAGCGATGGCGTGTTTGCGCAGCTTGCGGTAGAGGGTATTGCGGCTGATCCCCAGTTGCGCCGCCGTGTGGGTCATGTGCCAGCGCTGGCGCTCCAGGGCATCGAGCAATGCCAGGCGCTCGGCGTCTTCCAGCGGCCGCTCCGCCACCGTTTCAACCACTGCCACCGGACGCTGGCGAATCATCGCCGGCAAGTCCTCGATCCCAATCCGCCCGCCATCACACAACGCGGCAAGGGTCCGCAGCACATTGCGTAGTTGCCGCACGTTGCCCGGCCAATCGAATCCCAGCAGTGCCTGGCGCGCCGGTTCGTCGATGAACACGGTGTCGGCGCCACTCTCCTCGGCCAGCAGGAAATCCAGCAGTTGGGCTTTATCACTGCGCTCGCGCAACGCCGGCAACGGGATTTCCAGGCCGTTGAGCCGGTAATACAAATCCTCCCGAAAACTGCCGTCCTGGACCCGGTCGAGCAATTGCCGGTGGGTGGCGCTGATGATGCGCACGTTCACCGCCTCGGGTTCGCCGCCGATGGGCACTACCTGGCGATCTTCCAGCACCCGCAGTAAACGGGTCTGCAAGGCCAGGGGCATGTCGCCGATTTCATCGAGGAATAGCGTGCCGCCGTCGGCCTGTTGCAGCTTGCCGCGCATGCCTTCCTTGCGCGCGCCAGTGAAGCTGCCGCCGCGATAACCGAACAGCTCGCTCTCGATCAGGCTTTCCGGGATGGCCGCGCAGTTGAGCGCGACGAAATTTTTCCCGGCGCGCTGGCTGGCGTGGTGCACCGCCTTGGCGAACGCCTCCTTGCCGGAGCCGGTTTCGCCGTGGATCAACAGCGGCACGTCGCGCTCGAAGACTCGCAGCGCCTTGCGAAAATGCTCCTGCAACGCCGCGTCGCCGAGGCAGATGCCCGGCAGGCGTGCGGGTTCGACAACTTTGAGCGTCGGCGCGACCGGCGCCGGCACGCTACGGGGCTGGCCGCGCAGGACAGCGAACAGCGGCCGGCCGTCGCGAGTGCGCAACGGCCAACTTGCACTCGCCTGGGCGCTGGCCCGGCCCAGCAACTCATCCAGCGAACAATCGAAAAAGTCCTCGACGCGCTGGCCGAGCAGGCTGCCACGGATGTGTCCCAACAGGTTCAACGCGCTCTGGTTGACCGCGTTGATCCGCCCTTCGCCGTCGAACGCCAGCAAACCCTCACTGAACAGTCCCACGGACTCGGCCTGCAAATGAAAGCGCAGCAGCCACTGATTGTCGAAGCAACGGAGGAAATAGCAGCTCTCGATCATCTTCGCCGAGAGATTGACCAGGGCCATGGTGTGGAACTGGCTCTGGCGCGAGACGTCTGGCCGGGCCGAGGACACGTCGAGCACTGCCAACAGCTCGCCATGAGGATCGAACACCGGGCTGGCCGAGCAGGTCAGGCCGGTGTGGCGGCCACGAAAGTGTTCTTCCTGGTGGATGGTCAGGGCCTGGCGCTCCACCAGGCAGGTGCCGATGCCGTTGGTGCCTTCGCAGGCTTCGCTCCAGTCGGCGCCGAGCCAGAGGCCGGCCCGTTCGAAAATCTTCCGTTCGCTGGGGGCGGTGACGCAATTGAGGATCACGCCCCGGGCGTCGGTCAGCAGCACCGCGTGGCCAGCGCCGGACAGTTGCTGGTGCAGGCTGGTCATTTCATTGCCGGCGATGTGCAGCACTTGTTGCAGGCGCTCGCGGCTTTCCAGCACACGGCCATGCTCCAGCACCGTCGGCGCCAGGTTCTGGGCCGGGTCGAGGTGATAGTCCTCGAGGCAGCGCAGCCAGGAACGGGCAATCGACGGATCGCTGCCAGGGCCCTGCAGATGGGCCTTGCCTTGGGTGACCGTCAGGACTTGCTGGGCATGGCGACTCAAATGGTTGCTGTGCATTTCTTATTGTTCTCCCCGAAGGACCTTTTGGACCTGCCGACACATTACCCCGTGGCGAGGGAGCTTGCTCCCGCTGGGCTGCGCAGCAACCCCAAAACCTGAGTTTGCGGTGTATCAGGCTGACCGAGTTGACTGCCTTGGGACCGCTTCGCGGTCCAGCGGGAGCAAGCTCCCTCGCCACAAAAGCGGTCCGTCCATGGCCTCGCCGTCGGAGCCAGCATCCTCCAGCCCAATCGCCTTTGCAATGCTGGCGCGACCTGCCGGTCACAGACCGTCTCGTATCTGGCACAAACTGTCACACCTTGCGTATCGCAACCGTGACACAGGCCCTCCGTTTGTCCGGCCAACTCCTTCTAAAGTCTTGATTTCCGGGCCCTGCAAGGCAATGGCCCAACCTTTGCTCTAGGCTTAAGTACCAGCGCGTTTTTGCGCGGCTCCCTACTAAGCACAAAAGCCAAGGAGAACTCATCATGCGTTACGCTCACCCCGGTACTGAAGGCGCTATCGTTTCGTTCAAGGCAAAATACGGCAACTACATCGGCGGCGAGTTCGTCGCGCCGGTCAAAGGTCAGTACTTCACCAATACGTCCCCGGTCAATGGCCAGCCGATTGCCGAATTCCCGCGTTCCACCGCCGAAGACATTGAAAAGGCCCTGGACGCCGCGCACGCCGCCGCTGATGCCTGGGGCGCTACGTCGGCCCAGGCCCGTTCGCTGATCCTGCTGAAAATCGCCGACCGCATCGAAGCGAACCTCGAAACCCTGGCGATCACCGAATCCTGGGATAACGGCAAGGCCGTGCGCGAAACGCTCAACGCCGACATCCCCCTGGCCGCCGACCACTTCCGCTACTTCGCCGGTTGCCTGCGGGCCCAGGAAGGCAGCGCCGCCGAGATCGACGGCAACACCGTGGCCTATCACATCCACGAACCGCTGGGCGTGGTCGGGCAGATCATCCCGTGGAACTTCCCGCTGCTGATGGCCGCCTGGAAACTCGCCCCGGCCCTGGCCGCCGGGAACTGCGTAGTGCTCAAGCCCGCCGAGCAAACCCCGTTGGGCATCTGCGTGCTCATGGAACTGATCGGCGACCTGCTGCCGCCGGGCGTGCTGAACGTGGTGCAAGGTTTCGGCAAAGAAGCCGGCGAAGCCCTCGCCACCAGCAAGCGCATCGCCAAGATTGCTTTCACCGGCTCCACCCCGGTGGGCTCGCACATCATGAAATGCGCCGCCGAGAACATCATCCCGTCCACCGTGGAACTGGGCGGCAAGTCGCCGAACATCTTCTTCGAAGACATCATGCAGGCCGAGCCGAGCTTCATCGAAAAAGCCGCCGAAGGCCTGGTGCTGGCGTTCTTCAACCAGGGCGAAGTCTGCACCTGCCCATCCCGCGCGCTGGTGCAGGAGTCGATCTACGACGAATTCATGCAAGTGGTGATGAAAAAGATCCAGCAGATCAAGCGCGGCGACCCGCTGGACACCGACACCATGGTCGGCGCCCAGGCGTCCGAGCAGCAATTCGACAAGATCCTGTCCTACCTGGAAATCGCCAAGGGCGAAGGCGCCGAGCTGCTGACCGGCGGCAAGGTGGAAAAACTCGAGGGCAGCCTGGCGACCGGGTATTACATCCAGCCGACCCTGCTCAAGGGCACCAACAAGATGCGCGTGTTCCAGGAAGAAATCTTCGGCCCGGTGGTGAGCATCACCACCTTCAAGGACGAAGCCGAAGCCCTGGCGATCGCCAACGACACCGAGTTCGGCCTTGGCGCCGGCCTCTGGACCCGCGACATTAACCGCGCCTACCGCATGGGCCGGGCGATCAAGGCCGGTCGCGTCTGGACCAACTGCTACCACCTGTACCCGGCGCACGCCGCGTTCGGTGGCTACAAGAAGTCCGGCGTCGGGCGTGAAACCCACAAGATGATGCTCGATCACTACCAGCAGACCAAGAACCTGCTGGTGAGCTACGACATCAATCCGTTGGGGTTCTTCTAACCTGCGGGAAATTGCGCCCGGCTGATCGTTCCCTCGCTCTGCGTGGGAACGCAGCCAGGGACGCTCCGCGTCCCAAAGAGCCGAACGCGGAGCGTCCGTAGAGGCATTCCCACGCGGAGCGTGGGAACGATCCAATGCAACATTGGTTTCAAGAGCAGCCCCGCTCCAACAGGGCCAAAAAACAATAAAAACAGGTAAACCCTTATGCCAAGCGATCATGCAAATCCGCAACCGGCAACGTCCTCGGTCGACTTCGAAAAAGTCGGCTCCGAATATTTCCAACAACGCGAACTGAAAAAAGGCGCGGCGGGCTGGATCCTGCTGGTGGGCCTCGGCGTGGCCTATGTCATTTCCGGTGACTACGCCGGCTGGAACTTCGGCCTGGCCCAGGGCGGCTGGGGCGGGATGTTCCTGGCCACGCTGCTGATGGCCGCGATGTACCTGTGCATGTGCTTTTCCCTCGCCGAGCTGTCCTCGATGATCCCCACCGCCGGCGGCGGCTACGGCTTTGCCCGCAGCGCATTCGGGCCCTGGGGCGGGTTTCTCACGGGCACGGCGATCCTGATCGAATACGCCATCGCCCCGGCGGCGATTGCCGTGTTCATCGGCGCCTATTGCCAGTCATTGTTCGGCATTGGCGGCTGGATGATCTACCTGGCGTTCTACATCATTTTCATCGCCATCCACATATTTGGCGTCGGCGAAGCCCTCAAGCTGATGTTCATCATCACCGCCGTCGCCGCCCTGGCGCTGGGAGTTTTCCTGGTGGCAATGGTCCCGCACTTCAACGTCGCCAACCTGCTGGATATCCCGGTCACCGAGGCCGCGGGGGCCAGTTCGTTCCTGCCGTTCGGCTACGTCGGCGTCTGGGCAGCGATCCCTTATGCGATCTGGTTTTTCCTCGCCGTGGAAGGCGTGCCCCTGGCCGCTGAAGAAACCAAGAACCCCAAGCGCGACCTGCCGCGCGGCCTGATCGGCGCCATGCTGGTGTTGGTGGCCTTCGCCCTGCTGATCCTGGTGATCGGGCCGGGCGGCGCCGGCTCGAACGCGCTGATGGCGTCGGGCAACCCGCTGGTGGAAGCCCTGGCCAAGGCCTACGGCGGCTCGACCTGGATGGGACACTTCGTCAACCTTGTCGGCCTGGCCGGTTTGATTGCCAGTTTCTTCTCGATCATCTACGCCTACTCGCGGCAGATCTTTGCCTTGTCCCGCGCTGGCTACCTGCCGCGCAAACTCTCGGAAACCAATAAAAGCAAAGCACCGGTCTTGGCGCTGGTGATTCCCGGCATCATCGGTTTCGGCCTGTCCTTGACCGGCCAGGGCGACCTGTTGATTCTGGTGGCGGTGTTCGGCGCGACCATTTCCTACGTGCTGATGATGGCCGCGCACATCACCCTGCGCATCCGTCGCCCCAAAATGGACCGGCCGTACCGCACGCCGGGCGGCATCTTCACCTCGGGCGTGGCCCTGGTGTTGGCGTGCATCGCCGTGGTGGCGGGCTTCCTGGTCGACCCTAGGGTGGTGATCGGCGCCGCGATCATCTATGGAGTGTTAATTGCTTACTTTGCCTTCTACAGTCGGCATCACTTGGTCGCAGGCACGCCCGAAGAGGAATTCGCGGCCATTCAAAAAGCCGAAGAAGCCTTGCACTAAGCCGTAACGTGCCGAAAACCACGGCGCCGCCCAGCGGCGCCGTCACGGAGAACCTGTATGGCCAGTTTTGCACACACGGTCGGCGCCCAGACCTACCGCTTCGACAGCCTCAAAGACCTGATGGCCAAGGCCAGCCCGGCGCGTTCCGGGGATTTCCTCGCCGAGATCGCCGCGCTCAACGATGGCGAGCGCGTGGCCGCGCAAATGGCTTTGGCTGACTTGCCCCTCAGCCATTTCCTGCAAGAAATGCTGATTCCTTACGAGGTCGACGAAGTCACCCGGCTGATCGTCGACACTCACGATAAACAAGCCTTCGCCACGGTCAGCCACCTCACGGTCGGCGGTTTTCGCGACTGGCTGCTCAGCGACGCCGCCGATGAACAAAGCCTGCGGGCACTGGCGCCCGGCCTGACGCCGGAAATGGTCGCCGCTGTCTCGAAGATCATGCGCGTGCAGGACCTGGTGCTGGTGGCGCAGAAAATCCGCGTGGTCACCCAGTTCCGCGGCACCCTTGGCCTGCGCGGACGCTTGTCCACCCGCCTGCAACCCAACCACCCGACCGACGAACCGGCCGGGATCGCCGCGAGCATCCTCGACGGCCTGCTGTTCGGCAACGGCGACGCCATGATCGGCATCAACCCGGCCACCGACAGCACCGCCTCGATCTGCGCGATGCTGGAAATGCTCGACGCCATCATCCAGCGCTACGACATCCCCACCCAGGGCTGCGTGCTGACCCACGTCACCACCTCCATCGAAGCGGCGAACCGCGGCGTGCCCCTTGACCTGGTGTTCCAGTCCATCGCCGGCACCGAAGCGGCCAACGCCAGCTTCGGCATCAGCCTCAACATTTTGAAGGAAGGCTACGACGCCGGGCTCAGCCTGAATCGCGGCACCCTCGGCAACAACCTGATGTATTTCGAAACCGGCCAGGGCAGCGCACTGTCGGCCAACGCCCACCACGGCGTCGATCAACAGACCTGCGAGACGCGGGCCTACGCCGTGGCGCGACATTTCAACCCGTTCCTGGTGAACACAGTTGTCGGCTTCATCGGCCCGGAATACCTGTACAACGGCAAACAGATCATCCGCGCCGGCCTCGAAGACCACTTCTGCGGCAAGCTTTTGGGCGTGCCGATGGGTTGCGACATCTGCTACACCAACCACGCCGAAGCCGACCAGGACGACATGGACACCCTGCTGACGTTGCTGGGCGTGGCCGGGATCAACTTCATCATGGGCATCCCCGGCTCCGACGACATCATGCTCAACTACCAGACCACCTCGTTCCACGACGCCCTCTACGCCCGCCAGACCCTGGGCCTGAAACCGGCGCCGGAATTTGAAACGTGGCTGGCGAACATGGGCATCTTCACCCAGGCCGATGGCCGGGTGCGGTTCGGCGACAACCTGCCGCCGGCGTTTCGTCACGCCCTCGCACATTTGGGATAAGAGACCTGTCCATGGATAAACCACCTGTCGATCCACAAAACCCTTGGCTGAACCTGCGCAACCTGACCCCGGCGCGCATCGCCCTGGGCCGCACCGGCACCAGCCTGCCGACCTCGGCGCAACTGGACTTCCAGTTCGCCCACGCCCAAGCCCGCGATGCGGTGCACCTGGCGTTCGACCATCAAGGCATCCGCGCGCAACTCACTGAGCGCGGCCGTGAAAGCCTGCTACTGCACAGTGCGGCGGCGGATCGACACAGCTATCTACAACGCCCGGACCTGGGCCGACGGCTCGACGAGGCTTCGGTGCAGATTCTGCAGGACCACGCCACAGCCCATCCCGGCGGCGTGGACCTGGCCATCGTCGTGGCTGACGGCCTGTCGGCGCTGGCGGTGCATCGCCATACCTTGCCGTTTTTGGCGCGACTGGAAGAACAGATCACGGCTGAAGGCTGGTCGGTGTCGCCCATCGTTCTGGTGGAGCAAGGCCGCGTCGCCGTGGCCGATGAAGTGGCCGAACGGCTCGGTGCCAAGATGTCGGTGATCCTCATCGGCGAACGCCCCGGCCTCAGCTCCCCCGACAGCCTGGGCCTGTATTTCACTTACGCACCCAAGGTCGGCCTGAACGATGCCTATCGCAACTGCATTTCCAACGTCCGCCTCGAAGGCCTGAGCTACGGCATGGCGGCCCACCGCCTGATCTACTTGATGCGAGAGGCCTGCCGTCGGCAGCTCTCGGGGGTCAATCTGAAGGACGAAGCCCAGCTTCACACTCTAGAGTCGGAAAATGGTGCCGATATGAAAGGTAATTTCCTACTGGCGCCGCCCCCAAGCTGATCCTGATTTGCAATTGCGCTTTCGATCCGCTTTCAGGCAGCATCTTGGCACGGCGGTCCGACGTTGTTGTCAGACTTGATGTCGACCTTTGCAGACGAGACCTACCATGCGGATTATCCAAGCGACGCTGGAACACCTGGACCTGCTGACCCCATTGTTCGTCAAATACCGGGAATTCTACGGCTCGCTGCCCTACCCGGACTCGTCCCGGGCGTTCCTGGAAAAACGCCTGCGCCGCAAGGAATCGGTCATCTACCTGGCCCTGCCGGATGACGACGACAGCCGATTGCTGGGATTCTGCCAGCTCTACCCAAGCTACTCGTCGCTATCGCTCAAGCGCGTGTGGATCCTCAACGACATCTACGTCGCCGAAGACGCCCGCCGCCAACTCGTCGCCGACAACCTGATCCGCACCGCGAAAAAAATGGCCAAGGAAACCAACGCCGTCCGCATGCGCGTCTCCACCAGCAGCAACAACGACGTCGCGCAGAAAACCTACGAATCGATCGGCTTCAAGGAAGACACCGAGTTCAAGAACTACGTGCTGCCGATCAGCGAAGGGCTTTGAGCGCTATGGCTGGGTGAACCTCTGTGGCTGAGTGAACCCCTGTGGCGAGGGAGCTTGCTCCCGCTGGACCGCGCAGCAGCCCCAAAACCTGAGCACCCGGTACACCAGGCTGCCCAAGTTGGCTGCCTTGGGACCGCTTCGCGGTCCAGCGGGAGCAAGCTCCCTCGCCACAAAAGCGATCCGAGTCAGGCCTCATCCAGCCCCTCCCCCAGAAATCCCCAGCTACAAACTCACCCCGCACTTCCCCCGCCCCGCCGTATAATGCCGCTCTTCCCGGCTTGTAAGAAAAAGCTACACACGCTGTAGTCATACTCAAAGCCAGACCCACCAGCCCGCCGAGCCGGGCCGCCACCAAGGTGTTACGCATGGACTTCAACCCCCTCGACCTCATTCTGCATCTCGACGTCTATCTCGACCTGCTGGTGACCAACTACGGGACATGGGTCTACGCCATCCTGTTTCTGGTGATCTTCTGTGAAACCGGCCTGGTGGTCATGCCGTTCCTGCCGGGCGATTCGTTGCTGTTCATCGCTGGCGCCGTAGCCGCCGGTGGCGCCATGGACCCGGTCCTGCTGGGCGGCCTGTTGATGCTCGCAGCCATCCTCGGCGACAGCACCAACTACATCATCGGCCGCACCGCCGGCGAAAAACTGTTCAGCAACCCCAACTCTAAAATCTTCCGCCGCGACTACCTGCAACAAACCCACGACTTCTACGCCAAGCACGGCGGCAAAACCGTGACCCTGGCGCGCTTCCTGCCGATCATCCGCACCTTCGCCCCCTTCGTCGCCGGCGTCGGCAAAATGAACTACCTGCGCTTCTTCGGCTTCAGCGTCCTCGGCACCGTCCTCTGGGTCGGCGGCCTGGTGACCCTCGGCTACTTCTTCGGCAACGTGCCCTTCATCAAGCAAAACCTGTCGCTGTTGGTGGTCGGCATCATCCTGCTGTCGCTGCTGCCGATGATCATCGGCCTGGTGCGCAGCAAAATGAGCCAGCGCGGCTCGAACGCCGAAACCCGCTGATCGCCCATGTGGTCGCTAAGCAACTGGCGCCGCCGACGCACCCTCGCCAAACACCCCATTACCGAAGAAACCTGGCAGCGGGTGCGTCATCAGTTGAGCTTTCTCGACGGCATCAGCGTTGTAGAAGACCAATGGCTGCGTGAGGCCTGCGTACTGTTCCTGCACGACAAGCACCTCACCGCCCTGCCCGGCGTCGAGCTGCACCAGGAACAACGCCTGCTGCTCGCCGCCCAGGCCCAATTGCCGCTGATGCACCTGGGCGAATTGAATTGGTACCAGGGCTTCCACGAAATCGTCCTCTACCCCGACGACTTCCTCAGCCCCCAGCGCTACCGCGACGCCAGCGGCATCGAACACGAGTGGGACGGCGAACACAGCGGCGAAGCCTGGCCCCAAGGCCCGATCATCCTGGCCTGGGACGGCGTGCTCGCCAGCGGCGGCTGGGAAGGCTACAACCTGGTGATCCACGAACTGGCGCACAAACTCGACATGCTCAACGGCGACGCCAACGGCCTGCCACCGCTGCACGCCGACATGCGCGTCGGCGACTGGGCCGAGGCCATGCAACACGCCTTCGACGACCTCAACCGCCAACTCGACCAGAACCCCGACGCCGAAACCGCCATCGATCCCTACGCGGCGGAAAACCCGGCGGAGTTCTTTGCCGTCACCAGCGAATACTTCTTCAGCGCCCCGGACCTGCTGCACCAGGCCTATCCGGCGGTGTATGAACAGCTCAAAGCGTTCTACCGCCAGGACCCATTGGCCCGGCTGCGGCAACTTCAGGCCGAAGATCCGGTCTATCAGGCGTCATACTAAGGTCTCTACGACCCTGGTAACGTGGCATCAGCGGTCGAATATGCCTATAATCGCCGCCACTTTTTGGTCAATCCGACCAGTCATTTGGTCAACTAACGGGGGCACCGCCCAATGAGCTACAGCAAGATTCCGGCTGGCAAAGACCTGCCGAACGACATCTACGTCGCGATCGAAATCCCGGCCAACCACGCCCCGATCAAATACGAAATCGACAAAGACAGCGATTGCCTGTTCGTTGACCGTTTCATGGCCACCCCGATGTTCTACCCGGCCAACTACGGTTACATCCCCAACACCCTGGCCGACGACGGCGACCCCCTCGACGTGCTGGTCGTGACCCCTTACCCAGTCGCCCCAGGCTCGGTCATCCGCGCCCGTCCGGTCGGCATCCTGAACATGACCGACGACGGCGGCGGCGATTCCAAAGTCATCGCCGTACCGCACGACAAACTGTCGCAACTGTACGTCGACGTGAAGGAATACACCGACCTGCCGCCACTGCTGATCCAGCAGATCGAGCACTTCTTCGCGAACTACAAAGATCTCGAAAAAGGCAAGTGGGTCAAGATCGAAGGCTGGGCCGGTGCAGACGCCGCCCGCGAAGCGATCACCCAGTCGGTTGCCGCCTACAAAGGCTAAGACCGAACTAAGAAAGAACCCCGGCTCGTACCGGGGTTTTTTTATGCTTTCAGGGAAGTTAATACAACTTCGTATTAGCAACGTTTAAATGCGTTTAACGCGCCAGTTTCGATTCCTGCAAACGGAAAGATCATCTTATAAATTTGCACGACATGTTTATTGCCGAACGCACGGTCGTCTCTAAACTTTCCGTTTATGAAAATACTTTCCAGTGGCGATCGCTTCAGAGCCCTTCTCAAAGAAGCCAACATCCGATCCGCCGACTTCGCGAAGTTGTACGGCGTGAAATCGCAGCACGTGAACAACTGGTTCAACCGTGGCATTCCACCGGGACGCATCTACAGCATCGCCGGCCTGCTGACCGTCAGCCCGCAATGGCTCGCCACCGGCGAAGGCCCACAAACCCCGCTCGGCCTCGGCCCCGGCATCACCTATGAAGCCGCCGAAAACGACGGCGTCTACAGCATTCAAGAACCCACGGACATCGAACTGCCTTTCTATAAGGAAGTGCCCATCGCCCCCGGCGAAAGCAAAACCCACATCACCGAAATCCCCGACCAATCCATCCGCCTGCCCCGCAGCCATCTCGAGTCCCTGGAAATCGACCCCAGCGACGCCATCTGCACCACCATGGTCGGCGACAGCATGGCCGAACGCATCGAAGACGGCTCCACCCTCGCCATCGACCGCGGCCTGACGCAAATCGTCGACGGCCAGATTTATGCGCTTGAGCATGATGGAATGCTGCGGATCAAATACCTCCACAGAATCCCCGGCAACCGACTGCGCCTGCGTAGCCATAACAGCGCTGCGTATCCTGATGAGGTGTTCAGTGCGGACCAGATCGACGCGCAACACATCCACGTGATCGGCTGGGTGTTCTGGTGGTCAACGCTCAACAAACAGAGACCGCCGGTGTCCGACTAACCCACCCAAGAGCAGAAACCGTGGCAGGAACTGCAATAGGAGCTGTGGCAGGAGCTTTTTGTGGCGAGGGGATTTATCCCCGCTGGGCTGCGCAGCAGCCCCCTGCTTTCCCCCTAAATCACCCTAACCCAATGATTCCACACCACTTACCACTGGGATTCCAAAGCAAACCCGCGTATCCTCCGCCCCACATTTGCGAGCCCACGCCTCGCACCGACAAGGCAGATCACTTTCTGACCAAGTCCCACAGCCGGCCGCAAGAGCCGGATGTACGTTTTGAAGGCTGGTAAGGTTTGTCAAAAACGAGCTGAATCAGTCAACGAGAAGCCGGCCATAAGCCGGCTTTTTAATGTCTGGTGGAAAGTTTTTTCACCCATTGAAGGCACCCACAGCACTTTTTCCTCTATGGATCCACGGAAAGAAAAGGCTATAAGCCTATATCAGAGCCTTTTCTGACCAGTTCCCACAGCTGGTTGGGAGAGCCAAGTGCATGTTTTTGCCAATCAATGCATGCATTTCATAATGCGTGAACTCGGCCAACACCATAGCAAGCTAAAAAACGTTGCGGGTAAAAATCTCAGAAGTGGCAGGCAACGACAGGCTAGCTCTGAATCCACAATTGGATACACATCTGTACATCCACATGCTACCCTTCGCTACATGGCTATCAAAGACTCCGGAATGCGAATTAGGGTTGAGAGAGATTTGCGCGAAGCTTTCGTGCAGGCCTGCCGCGCCCAAGATCGTGTAGCAGCAGACGTGTTGCGGGATTTTATGCGCGCGTTTGCCGAGAAACAGCACAGCGGTCAAGGCTATCTCTTCTCAGACCCAAAACGAAAGTGAAATGACAATGCAGACAGAACGAGACGTGATCTCCATGTGCCTCGCCCTACTGCAAACTGGGCAAGACAGCCTTTCCAAGGCGGAACAAAAACTCGCAAAAACAGTAGAAGCATCTGAGCTCTGTGTACCCAAGATTGAGCTCAACACCGTCCGCAAAGCCATTTTGCGCGGTGCCGATCCTCTTGGGGAAGCTTTCTCCGCCATTCGATCGCCCTTCGAGCGTCGTGCTACTGGCGCGGTATACACTCCCCACCCAATTGTACGCTCGATGATGACTTGGCTCTCACGCCACGGGGATCCGGCTCGTATTGTCGACCCAGGAGCGGGATCTGGACGATTCATTCTGGCGGCTGGCGCCGCGTTCCCAGCCGCACAACTGATAGCCGTTGAGATGGACCCTTTGGCTGCGCTCATGCTGCGAGCAAATCTTAGCGTGCGCGGCTGGGATGACCGTTCTACCGTTCTAGTCAAAGATTATAGGGAGGTCAAATTACCTCGATGCAAGGGTATGACTGCTTTTATTGGCAACCCCCCTTACGTCCGACATCACGACATTAGTACTGACTGGAAAGAATGGTACGCCTCCCGCTTCGCAGGATTAGGTATTAAAGCAAGTGCCTTGGCCGGACTGCATGTACATTTCTTCTTGCAGACACGCCTCTTGGCCAAGAAAGGAGACATAGGAGCTTTCATCACCTCAGCGGAATGGATGGATGTCAATTACGGTTCTGCGCTACGCAAGTTGCTATTGGAAGAGCTTGGAGGCATTGCTCTACATGTACTTGAACCAACAATTGAGGCTTTCCCAGGGACCGCAACCACTGCTGCTATAACCTGTTTTCAGGTTGGCGAGACTAGCAAACCCATACGAGTTCACTCTGTAGCAGAACTGACCCGCCTCAAAGGCTTAACCAAAGGGACAGATGTTCCCCGAGAACAACTGCAGGCCGCTGCTCGCTGGTCAATCATAGTTCGCCCATCGGTGACGACGAAAGCTGGTGAAATTGAGCTCGGCGAATTGTTCCGTGTGCATAGAGGACAGGTAACAGGGGCGAATAGTATTTGGATTGCTGGTGATCATGCGAGGGACTTGCCTGAACGCGTGATGCTACCTGCTGTTACTAAAGCCCGGGATTTGATTGAAGCAGGAGCAAATTTGAGCTCCTCTGACGTTTTGCGTCGAGTAATCGATTTACCGCCAGACCTTGATGACTTCAGCCATGAAGAACGTCAGCGTATCAACGACTTTTTATTGTGGGCAAAAAATCAAGGCGCGGATCAGAGCTACATAGCTCAGCACCGTAGAGCATGGTGGTCAGTGGGCCTCAAAGCTCCAGCGCCCATTCTTTGTACCTACATGGCTAGACGGCCACCTCAGTTCACACTAAACACCTGTGCTGCAAGACACATCAACATAGCCCATGGTCTTTACCCTCGTGAAACCCTAGCCCCACATGCTCTACCTAGGCTGGTTAAGTGGCTTAACGAGAACATCAACACAGGAAGTGGCAGAACATATGCCGGTGGCTTGACTAAGTTCGAGCCGAAGGAAATTGAACGTCTGCGTGTTCCCAGCCTGGAATTTTTAACGGCATGACCAGCTCACCCGCTCGATGGACAACTGAGGAACTAGCCGAGGACGCCACTGTATCTGCATCATTGTTCAGGACAGAACGATTATCTGTTTCGGGAGCCTGGGAGTCACATTATCAAAATGCTCGCAATAAATTCGAGTTACTATTTCAAAAATTAAACAACCTGAATCCCGACGGAATCACAGACGCAAACCTAGCCGACGCCTACGGTTCTGGTCTGGGTGAGACGCTGCGCTATCTCGCTGGTCCGCCAATTTCGGACGATGATCTTCAGGTAATCGCCGACGTGGACTCGATTGCTCCTGGAGTTCTGAAAAAAAAGCCCGAAGACGTCAGAAAACTTTTTGAGGTCATCGAACGAGTAATCGACATCCATCGCTTCCCATGGCTTAACGCGGGGACCGCCCCCACGGACCAAGAGCGTGACGCCGCTCTACTTGCATCCTCCGTGCTTCTTGCAGCCCAGCGAATAGCCACTGAAAGAAGAGTTGTCGGAAAAGATGGGCAGGAAACTCAAGTAAAGGATTACCTACGAAGCCAGGGCTTTACTGAAGTTACGGCTGCGACGATAACAACGATTGTAAAAGGCCCGCAACCAATGCAATTTTGCGCGGAGTGCCTGCTAGGTGAGCGTAAAGCTGATGTCGTGGTGCGCCTGCATGACTCTCGCCTGATGGCTATCGAATGCAAGGTGTCAAATAGCGCAACCAACAGTGTCAAACGACTTAATAATGACGCAGCGGTAAAGGCTGAGTACTGGCTCAAGATGTTTGGTACCTTACAGGTCGTACCGGCAGCTATGCTTTCAGGTGTATTCAAGGTTATGAACCTAGAGCAAGCTCAGCAACGTGGCCTCGCCCTTTTTTGGGCGCATGACCTAGACAAGCTGGGCGCATTTATAGGATCCACCAAGTAGAGAAGTCTTTCCCTGAAAAGTCGGACAGAGGACGCTTACCTTTACGCATACGCGGGTGCACAGGTTTTCAAACCATCCGACAAAACAATACCCGCGCTCATTCTCGCAGTGCCAAATAGCTTGTAAAACGGTGCAGCCGCACATAAGCTCCCGCGTAACATACCCGCCATGCCTATGGCTGCTCCGGCAGCCAAGCACAAATTGAGCGGGTTTTTTATGCCCGGTAGTTTTTCAGTAAGCCCGTCAACGACACTTCTGCAGAGTGCCCAGCTCAAACAACGCGGGCTCATTATTCAGGATGCAGGGTCAAGCACATTGTTTCTCAAAGCAGTCAGTTCCTTTCGTCTCACACGCCACCAAAGCCATCCAGGCCAAGGCTTTCCATGGAGAACTGGCGCACGCCCTCAACGATTTCCGCCAATGTGCTGCAGATACACATGAAGGGACAAACGCGGTCGCAATGCATCAGTTTGAGCGCACGACAACCTCGATCCGCACCTGCTTTAATACGCCCCGGCAACTGAACAGGAAGTTATCTATGCCCATCCCAGATTTCCAGAGCGTCATGCGACCGATCCTGGCCACCGTCGCCGACAATACTCCGCTAGCCCTAAGCGAACTTCGCGAGCGCATCGCCAACGAGTTTCAGCTCAGCGAGGAGGAGCGCAGCGAACGCCTACCTTCCGGCAAGCAAACGGTGATCAACAATCGAGTCGGTTGGGCGCGCACCTATCTGAATAAGGCGGGGCTGCTGAGCATTCCGGCAAAGGGACTGGTGCAAATCACCGAACGCGGTCGAGAGGCGCTGAACAGCGGGCCGGCACGTATTACCGTTAGGTGGCTCAAGCAATACCCGGAATTCGCCGCGTTCCATACGACCAGTCCCGCCGATGACCCAGCGTTAGCCTTGCAGAGCGAACCGGTCGAACAAGCGACTCCCGACGAGCAACTGGCCGCAGCACACCAGGCGCTGACGCAGTCATTGGCGGATGAACTGCTGGCCCTCGTGCGTGCAGCTTCACCAACTTTTTTCGAGCAACTGGTAGTCGATCTGATGATCGCCATGGGCTACGGTGGCTCACGCAAGGAAGCAGGTCGAGCGACGCAACAAACCAACGACGACGGCATCGACGGCATCATCAAGGAGGACAAGCTCGGCCTGGACGTCATCTACCTGCAAGCCAAGCGTTGGACCAATACCGTACACCGCCCGGAAATCGATAAGTTCATCGGCGCCCTCACCCGCCAACGCGCTCGCAAGGGTGTGTTCATTACCACTTCGGACTTCTCCAACGGGGCCCGTGAAGCCGCCTTGAGCCTGGATATCAAAGTGGTGTTGATCGATGGGTTGGAGTTGGCGCGGCTGATGGTCGAAAACAATCTCGGCTGCAACGTCAAACAGGTTTACGAAGTGAAGCACTTGGATAGCGATTACTTCGTGGAAGATTGACCCAGTCGGCTTGCCGGTCATCGGCCCCACTGATGTCTCGCAGACGTGTTCAATTGTCCAACAGGTTGTTGGACATCTGAGTGTGTTTCCGGGCTCTCTTATACAAAAACGCCTCTCTTGTCTGGGCAATTGTGCAGCAAGCTGTTGCACGACCTCAGTGCTCACCGCTTGGATAACTCCCGATAATTGTGCAAGTACCTCTTGCACAATTTGAGTCCATCGCTTTAGCCGCGCATTCTCAGAACATTCCTACAGCAATACTTCCTACATCTAAGTTCCGCTTCAACCCCAGACAATACGTATCCCCTCTTGGGAGCCATCCTACAACTTTTTGTTTTAGGACCTTGCTACCATTCGCCCCGAGTATCACAACCTCATTAAAATACTCACCCCATCGAATGACTACAGCCAAACCTTTTAGAGTTTACTCATGACGACACCTGCCGAAGAATCGACCCCCATAACCAAAGTGACGCCTCTGCTAGCCGCCCCTCGGTTCTACATTGTCTCGAAAAACAAATTCATCGTTATGTTTTTATTGACCCTTGGCTACTATTACACCTACTGGCTGTACAAAAACTGGAAAACATACAGGATCGCCACCAATGCAAGAGTGCTGCCCTTGATACGTACCATCATGGGCGTGCTATTTATTTATTCATTACACATGAAAATTGATCGACAACTATATATTTCTCACACGCGCTACAAATGGCACCCGCGCATACTTGCATTTGCACTTATAGTTTCCGAGTTTGTCGGGATTTATGCCGCATTCTGGCCGAGCGCACCAGGAGCTCATCCAGCAATTCCAGCAGCAACGTTGCTTTTTAACCTGTTTTGCCTACTTCGGGTTCAGTCGGCAATTAACCATCTGGAAAATGATCCGCTAGGTCAGCAAAACTCCAAAATAACTGCTGCCAACTGCTTCTGGATTTCACTGACGGGTGTTGGACTGACCCTGTTGATCTATACGGCAGTGATGGCTAAGCTATAAGCCACCATGTAAAAAAGGTCTTGCCATGCAAGACCTTTTTTCATTCCCGGGGTTAGCGCGCCCCCTTGTTACCTCACCTCAACAATATCCAAAGCCCGATTCGCCAACAGCTCACTCACCTCAATCACCTGCAAAATCCCCATCGCAACACGCCGTCGCGACCCATCCAGATCAAACGCCAAATCACTGATCATGGCATTGGCCGAAGCCAGGTTTTCACTGAGACTGGCGAGCAGACACTCCGAATCAATATCAGGTGCGATACGAAAGATGGAGCCGGCCTTGTCAGACGTTTCTTTCTTCGGCGTAGGCTTTAGATAAAAATCCAAAGCCCGATCGGCAGCCTCATCAAGCTTTTTATTACGAGCAGCCTGAACGCGGGACACATGCTCGTCTGTAATCGGAGGGTTTGGTGTAATTTTAGCCATGGTAAAGCTCCTAGAGTCTGTTGGAGCTACCACCATTCGCTGCGAAACGAAGTTGGGGTGGCAGCTGTACGCGGGTTCGCAGACCGGGACTCTAGGGACCGGCAGACCCAAGGGGTCTCCCACGCACAGCCACCTCTGACGAAATCACAGACATGGGCGATCTGCTTTCGAAGGTGACGTTGTGCGCCTATAGAGTCCGGGCTGCGAAACCCGATCACTGATGCTCAGTGACAGACTCAAGCTACCCGCGGCCCCTAAAACGCACAAGCCGGCGGATTCTGGCGTAGTTGTAGGCAATGGCGCAAGAAAACGTCAGTCGCCTCTGGATTCCAAGCGCGCCAATAAACACCCCGTTTCCAACGTATTCAAACAAACCGCATTCGACTGAGCAGGTCAGCCATAAGGCCTGAACTCATTGTTATCCCGAGTCAACAATTGCATCAGTTTCGGGTGGATAAAGAGCTTTTCCTTGCCGACCTGCGCTTCCTGGAGAACGCCGATGTCAACGAGATCTTTGAGGTAGCGAGAGGCAGCCTGGCGCCCGGCAATTTGTTTCTCGACGACGTTATGGATGCGGCAGTACGGCTGTTCGAAAATCACATCCACCAATTCACGGGAATAGATTTTCGGCAGTTGCTCACGAACGAATTGGGTCGTGTGTTCGGACAGGCTGCGGATGGCGGCGATTTTGGCGCAGGTCCAGCGGGCGGTTTCTTCCACGGCGCTAAGCATGTAGAGCAACCAGGGCTCCCATGCCTGTTCGCGGGTGACGTCGAGCAGGAGACGGTAGTAGTCGGCTCGGTGGGCAATGATGTAACGGCTGAGATAGAGAATTGGTAGATTCAGCAGCCCCTCCTGAATCAGGAACAGCGTATTAAGCACCCGCCCGGTACGGCCATTGCCATCGGTGAACGGGTGAATAGCTTCGAACTGGTAGTGCCCGACGGCCATACGCACCAGCGGGTCCAGATCCGTCTCGTTGTGCAGGAAGCGCTCCCGGTTAGCGAGCAAATCACGCAGATGATCTTCGCCGTCCGGTGGGGTGTAGATGATTTCGCCGGTACGGTCGTTGGCTAGTTGAGTGCCTGGTACGCGTCGAATGTCCATGTTCACGCCTTTGAGCGTGCGGCAGATTTCGACTGCAGTGCCTGTGGATAATGGGCGCTCGGCCAGCGATAGGTAGCCGTGGTGTAGGGCTTTGCGGTAGCGCAGGGCTTCTTTCGTCGCCGGATCGGCATGGCCGTCACTCTCTTGGGCATGCTGAAAGAGCAAGTCCGTGGTGGTGACGATACTTTCGATTTCGGAACTGTCCTTGGCTTCCAGCAAGGGAATGGTGTTGATCAGTACCGTTTGGTTGGGTATCAGTTCGGCTGCCTGCTTCAACTCAGCCAAGGCCGTGCGCGCCTCGATACAGCGCTTGAGTACTGCACGGGTTTCCAGTTCGGCTGCTGGAGGCAGAGGCGGTAATTGGTTATACGGCTTATCGGCCTGCCAGACGTGAGGAGCTGCAGTCATGGGGGCGATCCTGGTCCTTTAGATTGAAGGGCAAGGGCGTTCAATCCGGCACCCTCTCGTGTCGTCAGTGTAAACACGAGGGGATAACGTGTCGCTGTTTTTCGATTTTTGCGACACGTTCTGCTCTCATGTCGCTGACGACGACATGAGGGCGGAACGTGTTGTCGAAATGGCGTTTTAGCGACGTGTCTTCAGGCGCACATCATTTTGGTTGCGGGTTGGGTTTGCTGGCCTCTTCGTGAACAAGCCCGTTTACACATGAGGGCTGACACAACGTGTCGCTGTTTTTTGATTTCTGCGACACGTTCCCTCCTCATGTCGCTGCCGGCGACATGAGAACAAAACGCGTCGTCAAAACGGTGTTTTAGCGACATGACAGGTAAAGCGACTCCTTCGGACTGACTAACCCCTCACCCCAACGTATTCAAACAAACCACCTTCGGCTGGGTCATTTCCTCATACGCAAACCGCACCCCTTCCCTGCCCAAACTCCCATACTTCGACCCGCCAAACGGCATCGCATCAAACCGGAAATCCGACGAGTCATTAATCATCACGCCCCCCGCCTCAATCCGTCGTGCAGCGCTCATCGCGGTGCTGAGGTCATTGGTGAAAATCCCAGCATGCAGCGCGTACTCAGGCTCGTTAGCCAACGCAATCGCCTCGTCAAACGTCTCGAACACCTGCAACACCACCACAGGCGCAAACGCTTCGTTGCACCAAATCCGGCTGGAATGATCGACATTTTCCAAGACAGTAGCCGCATAGCAATTGCCCTGACGCCGATGGCCGCAGAGCAACGTGGCGCCTTGCTCCAGGGCTTCGTTCACCACCTGTTCAGCGTCCTGCGCAGCCTGTTGGGTAATCATCGGGCCGATGTCGGTGTTGGCGAGCAGTGGGTTGCCGACCACCAACGCTTGGGCTTGGTTGACGAAGCGTTCGCGAAAAGCTTCGTAGATCGGTGCATGAATGAGCAGCCGTTGGGTGCCAATGCAATTTTGCCCAGCAGCCCAGAAAGCGCCGGAGACGCAGCTTTCGACTGCGGCGTCGAGGTTGCAGTCGCCCATGATGATGACGGGGGCGTTGCCGCCGAGGTCCATGGCGAGTTTTTTCAGGCCGGCGGTGCGGGCGATTTGTTCGCCGGTGACGAAGCCGCCGGTGAAGGAGATCATGCGCACGTCGCGGGCGGCGACCAGGGCTTTGCCGAGTTCGGCGCCGCCGGTGGCGACGGTGACCACGGTTTCGGGGAGGCCGGCGGCGACGAGGTAGGAGACGAGTTTGAGGGCTGACAACGGCGCCAGTTCGGACGGTTTGAGGACAACCGCGTTGCCGCCGGCGATGGCCGGGCCGAGTTTGTGGGCGACGAGGTTGAGCGGGTCGTTGTAGGGGGTGATGGCGACGATCAGCCCGAGGGGTTCGCGGGTGAACCAGCCTTGGCGCGACTCGGCGCCTTCGTAGGCGTCGAACGGGACGATTTCGCCGGCGTTGCGCTTGGCTTCTTCGGCGGAGAGCTTGAGGGTGTTGACGCAGCGTTTGACTTCTTTTTCCGCCTGTTTGAGGGTCTTGCCGGCTTCGTCGACGATCAGCCGGGCGAAGGCTTTGGCGTCGCGTTCGATGTTGAGGGCGGCGTGTTCGAGGATGCTTGCGCGGCGATGGCGCGGCAGTGCGGCGCAGGCTTTTGCGCCGCTGCGTGCGGTCTCGAGCAGTCGGGGGACTTCTGAGGCGCACACGTCGGCGACGGTGCCGACGACGCTGCCGTCAAACGGGTTGAGGACTTCGATGTGCGGCTCGACGACCGCCAGGGCCAGGCGCGATACGTTCACTGGTTGTGCTCCTGTTTGCGGGTTGCCGATTGGTGGATGTGGATGATGTCCGACAGCAGTGCGAAGGCGGTTTCGGTGCGGCCTGCGCCCGGACCGGAGACGGTGACGGCGCCGAGCAGTTCGCTGGTGAAGGAGACGGCGTTGGTGGCGCCGCTGATGCTCGCCAGGGGGTGGTCGTTGCTGAGCAGGCGCGGTTCGACGCTGGCGCTGATGGAGCCGTCGGCCTGGCGGGTGGCGGCGCCGATGAGTTTCCAGCGGGCGTTGTCGTGGCGGGCTTTTTCGATGTCGTCGAGGCTGAGGGAGGCGATGCCGCTGCAGGTGACGTCGTTGATGGTGAGTTTGGCATCGAGCAGTTCGTTGGCGAGGATCACCACTTTCAGGCGCACGTCATGGCCTGCGACGTCTGCCGTTGGGTCGGCTTCGGCGTAGCCCAGGGCTTGGGCCTGGCTGACGGCTTCGGCGAACCCGAGGCCGCCTTCCATACAGGTGAGGACGAAGTTGGAGGTGCCGTTGAGGATGCCTTCGAAGCCGGTGATGACGCTGCCGGCCAGGGATTGTTTGGCGAGGCGGATGACGGGGGTGCCGCTCATCACCGAGCCTTCGTATTCGAAGGCGACGTTGTTGCGTTGGGCCAGGGCCTTGAGTTCGGCGCCGTGCAGGGCGATGGGGCCTTTGTTGGTGGTGACCACGTGTTTGCCGCGCTCCAGGGCCCAGCGGCAGAACGAGGTGGCGGGCTCGCCATCCACCGGATTGGTGAAGGTGGCTTCGGCGATGATGTCGGCGCCGCAGTCTTTGATCACGGTTTCGTTGAGGGCGTCGACGGTGCCGCCGGGGAGTTGCGCCATGGCGCCTTGGGTGGCGGGCAGTCGGGTGAGCGACGCGGCGTCGAGGCCGTGGCGGTTCATCACCGAACCGAGGAACAGGTCCGTCACGCCGACGATTTTCAGGGTGAAGCCGAGTTCGGTTTTCCACTGCTGATTGCGCTCGGCAATCAGCTGAGCCAAGGCCCGGTTTACACCGCCGAAGCCGACTAGCGCGAGTTTGTATTCAGTCATTTTTGTTATGTCCTTGATCCGGGTGATGAGGTTTGTTGGATCAAGATTAGGGGTGCGGGGTGGGCAGTGAAATATGCCAATTTGCTCTATTTTTTGGGCGTTTTGACCAGGGGGTGGGCGAAGTGGTGGGTGTGGATTCAATCGTTCCCACGCTCTGCGTGGGCATGTATCCCGTGACGCTCTGCGTCACCTCTCAGAAGCGGAACGCGGAGCGTCCCTGGCGGCATTCCCACGCGGAGCGTGGGAATGATCGGCATCACCGGGCTTCAGACCACCGACGACAACACAAACGACGTCACGGTGTTTTCCACGCCGGGCAGCGCCGAGATGTCTTTCCAGACCTTGTGCACTCGCTCCGGGTTCGCCGCGGCCACCCGCAGCATCAAATCAAACTCGCCGCTCATCACATCGCACTGGAGCACTTCGGGCATGGCTTGCAGGGCCTGCAGTACTTCGGCGCCGCGCATGCGGTCGTAGCGGTAGACGAAGATCACCGCGTTGATGTTCGACGACGCTTGCGCGCCCTCGCCGGTGCGTACGGTGTAGCCCTGGATCACGCCGTCGCGTTCGAGGCGTTCGATGCGTTGGCGGACGGCGTTGCGCGAAAGGTTGACCTTGGCCGCCAGCTCCGCGTGGGCGGCGCGGGCGTTGAGGCGCAGTTCGGCGATGATGCGTTCGTCGAGGGGGTCGAGGATTCGCTTCATGGGGCCTCCGGCTACAGGGTGCCGAGCAGTTGATGGAGAGCGCCGAGGTCGTCTGGCTGGATGCGATGGATCTGCGCCGGGCCATGCGCGGACATCGGACGCTGTTGCGCCGCCACGGGGATCCCCAGCTCACCGAGCAACACCGCCGATTTAATAGGTGAGATCTCGCCCAGGGTCACCATCGGCGCCACCAGACTGCGGCGGTACAAACGGGCCGCGAGCACGCCGGTGGCGGTGTGTGGATCGATGACATAACCGGTGTCGCGGTACAACGAAGTGATCTCCTCCAGCGTCTGCTCATCACTGACCGCGTACGAGTCGATGATCATCCGCGCCTGCAACCAGAACTCGTTGGCGATGCTCATTTCGCCACGGGTTTCAAAGGTGTGCATCAGCGCGCTCACCGCTTGGTCATCGTGCCCGTAGAGCTCCCAGAGAAACCGTTCCAGGTTGGAGAAAATCGACAAATCCATGGCCGGCGACAGGGTCTTGCTGGCGCGCAGTCGCGAGTAATGATTCTTCAAAAAGAACTGATGCAACGCGTCATTCTGGTTGGTGGCGACGATCATTTGCGTGATCGGCAAACCCATCTTCTGCGCGATGTAGCCGGCATAGACTTCGGCGAAACTCGCCGCCGGCACGCTGAAACCGATGGGCCGTTGACCGCCGCCCAGTTGCAGCACGGCGTGGAAATAAAACACCAACTGCGCCATGACGCTGACCCAGTTGCTGGAGTTGAAACTGATCGCCTCATGCTCTCGGAACAGTTGCGTGACGAGGGTCTGGCACTCATCGAAACTGCCCTCCACGGCCACTTGATGCACCCGCGGATGGGCCGTCGCTTGCAGATCTTGAAGCTGGTCTTGTGGTACGCCGGCCTCGGGATAAATCACCACCACGTCGGTCTCGTCGCAGTGCTTGAACGCTTCGATGGCGGCCAGGCCGGTGTCGCCATTGGTGACGCCAATCACCACGGCGCGGCGTCCGCGTTTGCGCAGAAAATATTGCACCAGCCGCGCCTGCAATTGCGCGGCGAAATCCTTCGAGGAACGGGTCGGGCCGTGGAACAATTCCAGCACCCATTCGTTGCGATCGACTTGATGCAAAGGCGCCAGGGAGCGATGGCTGAACTGGCTGCCGGCCTCCTTGAGCAGACGCTTGAAATCATCTTCCGGGATCGCCTCGCCCACGAACGGACGCATCACTCGATAGGCCAGTTCGTCATAGGACAAAGTGGACCAATTGGCGATGTCCTGGGGTTCGAATTGCGGCAATTCGGTGGGGACGAACAGCCCGCCGTCCTCGGCGATGGCCGACAGCACGACTTTTTCGAAATCGACCTGCACGGCGGAATTTCGGGTACTCACATAGCGCATGGTCAACTCCGTAAACACTTCATTTGAAACGATGCGCCTGCTCCACCAACCAGGTGGAAAACTTCGCCGCGTCCGGGTGTTGCTCGGCCCCGGAACTGCGCACCAGGTAAAACGATTCGCTGGCTTCGATGCGCTGGGCGAAGGGTTCGACCAGACGTCCGTCCGCCAGCAAGTCACTGACCATCGACGACCGCGCCAAGGCAATCCCCTGCCCCAGCTCGGCCATGCGCAAGGTGCAGACCAGCGTGTCGAACTGCATGCCGGTCGAGGAATCAACCGAGTCCGCGCCGACCCTGTTCAACCAATAACCCCAACCTTCTTCGTAGCCCAGCACGTGCAGCAGCGGATGCTTGGCCACGTCTGCCGGTTCCTTCAGCGTTGTCATCAAGGCTGGCGCGCACACCGGGAACAAGCTGTCCCAGGTCAGGCGCTGCGACACCAGGCCAGGCCATTGACCGTGGCCCCAGCGGATTTCCATGTCGTCCTCACCGTCCAGCTCCTTGACCCAGATGTTGCTGATGTAGCGGATGTCGACCTGCGGATGAGCCTGGCGAAAATCCACCAGTTTCGGCGCCAGCCAATGCACGAAAAACGCCAGGCTGCCGCGCACCTTGATCGGCCGGCGTTTGTGCTGGCCGAAGATCTCGTTGGTGCCCACCGCCAATCGCGTGATCGCGTCCTGGACCACGGGCAGGAAGGCCTGGCCTTCTTCGGTCAGGCCCAGGCCACGGGGCAACCGCTTGAACAGCGCCACGCCCAAGTGACTTTCCAGTTGGCGGATCTGCTGGCTGACCGCACCTTGGGTCAAAAACAATTCGTCGGCGGCGTGGGTGAAGTTCAGGCAGCGGGCGGACACTTCGAACGCCCGGAGCCAGTTCAAGGGGGGCAGCGTTTTTTGCTTCATGGTCTGGACCTCGTTGACCCCCACGCACCGAGCAGGTTGCCCGTCCCGCCGACGGAGCCTAGAACGCGTCGGACGGTTGTGCCGCAAGGGCGACCGACAAGCGTCGCTGGCGGCCTTTGCGGGTAATGTAATACACGAAGTAACACCAGGCGATGAAGGGCAAGCCGAAGTACAGCGCCACCCGCTGCTCTGGGTCGAAGGCAATGCCCACGCACGCCAGGCTGCAGCAGACCAGCGCTCCCAGCGGCACCCACGGATAACCACGGACGCGGAACGTCAGGTCGCGCACATCGCCGCCGTTGGCGACGAAGTGTCGACGGAACGCTATCTGGCTCGCGGCGATGCTCATCCACACCACCACCACGGCCAGGCCGGAAATCGACACCAGCGCCAGGTAGATGGTGTCGGCGGCAAACACGCTGCTGAGCAACGAGGCCGCGCCACCGGCCATGCTGACGATAATCGCATTGAGCGGCGTGCCCATGCGGGTCAGGGACGAGAACTGCTTGGGCAGGTGGCCTTGGTCGCTGAGGGTCCAGAGCATCCGCGAGGCGGCGTACAGACCGGAGTTGGCCGCCGACAGCAAGGCGGTGATGATCACGAAGTTCATGATGTCGGCCGAATACGGAATGCCGATGTAGGTGAAGACGGTGACGAACGGGCTCTCCACCAGACCGGCCTGTTCGCGCGGCAGCAGCGTCGCCAGGACAAAAATTGTCCCGACGAAAAACACCGCCAGGCGCAGCACCGTGGTGCGGATGGCGCGCGGCACGTTGCGTTGCGGGTCCTTGGTTTCGCCGGCGGCGATGCCGATCAGTTCAGTGCCGGAGAAGGCGAAGGACACCGCCAACAGCGTCATCGCAATCGGCATGAAGCCGGTAGGAAAAAGTCCCTCACGAGTGAAGTTACTCAAGCCGATGCTGTGGGCCTGGTCGATGTTCAACAGGCCCAGAATCGCGCCACCGCCGATCAGCAGGAACACCACCACGGTCAGCACTTTGATCAGCGAAAGCCAGAACTCGGTTTCGGCGAACAGCCGCACCGAAATCACGTTGGTCAAAAACACCAAGCCCGCGAACAGTGCGCTCCAGATCCACACCGGTGTGTCGGGAAACCATCGGGTCATGAGGATGCCGGCGGCGGTGAATTCCGAACCGATCGCCACCGTCCACGTCAGCCAATACAGCCACGCCACGGTGTAGCCGGTGCCGGGGCCGAGGAAGCGCGTGGCGTAGGTGCTGAACGAACCGGTTTCCGGCATCTGCACCGCCAGTTCACCCAGGCACATCATCACCATGTAGACCATCAGCGCGCCGATGATATAGGCGATCACCGCGCCCATCGGCCCTGCCTGGTTGACGGTGTAGCCGGAGGTCAGGAACAGCCCGGTGCCGATCACGCCGCCCAAGGCCAGCATGACAATATGGCGCGTCTGCATTTCCTGCTTGAAGCCGGCCCGCGTATTGAGTTGTTGTTCTGTTATGGACATGGTTGTTCTCATGAAATGCCAGGGCGCGCATCTGCGTCTGCGCGAGTAAGACAAGCGCCGCTGAGCTTTTATTATTATTCCTATTCATGAACGCCCCGCTAACGGCCTTGTTGCGGAGTATCAACGTGCAAACTTCAGCTTGCGGTCTCGCTGTGGACTTCATTGAGTTGCGGATCAAGGGTCTTTCTGACGAAGGCGAATGCCTGTTTCAGATCGTCCACCAGATCGTCCGTGTCTTCGATGCCGACCGAGACCCGCACCAGCCCTTCGGATATGCCCAGGGCGAGGCGTTCCTCTAAAGTATTTTCGACGTGACTGGTGGTGCGGGCCGGACCGTAGATGGTTTCCACCGCGCCAAGATTGCCCGCGCAATGGGCAAACCGTAGGCGCGGCAACAGCACCTTGACCGTGTCCATGCCGCCCTTCAGGACAAAGCTGACGATGGCGCCGAAACCGGACATTTGCGCACAGGCCACGGCGTGATTCGGATGGCTCGGCAGGCCGGGATAGTTGACCGATTCCACCAAGGGTTCGGTGCAGAGATAGTCGGCCAGGGCGCGGGCGCTGGCCTGCTGTTGGCGCATGCGCAGGGCCAGGGTCTTCATGCCACGGATGATCATGTAGGCCGAGAACGGATCGAGTGTCGCGCCGTTGATTTCCCGGTAGTGACGCACCTTCGCCATCAAGGTTTCGCTGCCGCACACCAGGCCGCCGAGCACATCGCCGTGGCCGCTGAGGAATTTGGTCGCGCTGTGGATCACCACGTCCACGCCCAACGCCATCGGGTTTTGGTTCAGCGGCGTGGCGAAGGTATTGTCCGCCACCACCACCGCGCCGACGCGTTTTGCGGCGGCGACCAGACGGCGGATATCGAGTATTTTCAAGGTCGGGTTGGTCGGCGTTTCCAGGTACAGCACTTGGCAGCCCTTGGCGATCTCACGCTCGATTTCCTCGTGATCAAAGGTCTCGCACAAAGTCACCGCGACGCCGGTACGGGGCAGGAATTCTTCGAAGATTTTATTGGTGCCGCCGTAGCTGTCCTTGGTCGAGACCACGCGATCGCCATTGGCGAGGAAGGTGTAGAGCACGCTGCTGATCGCCGCCATGCCGCTGCTGAAGGCGACGGCGGACTCAGCCATTTCCAATTCGCGAATCTTCGCTTCGACGGTCTCGACAGTCGGATTGCTCATGCGGCTATAGATGAAGCCGGGGGCCTTGCCCAGCGCGACGTCGTACCAGACGTCGATGTCGTCGTAACCGTATGCAGCGCTGACCACGATGGGGGTCTGGGTGGCGTTGTAGGGATGCCTGACTTGCTCCCCTCCCCACACCGCCCGGGTGCCCGCTCCTGCGTTGATCAGCCCTGCGCTGTCAGGTTTTTTGTTCATTGTGACTACTCGCACTGAGGGGGCGGACGTTGAGCCATCCGCCGGATCTGTGGGCCAATATAGGGAAAAGCCGTGCCGCCGAGAAACGATGTTATCGGTGCCAAAGGGGCGGTTTTTTTAATGGCTGGATGAATTAGGGATTTGCCCTACACGTACTGTCACCTTCCCTGACTTATTTCTTCAGCCAACCCCGGCACAGTCTCGCGCCCACTTCTGTGTTGCGAGATGTCTGCATGTCCAACTACGACAAAATCCTTGCCCAGGGCAACATCATTGGTTCGCTGGTAATGGCAGCCATGGACTCTGACCAGCCGGATGTCGAGGCGATGTTGCAGGACTTTCGCCACTGCCTGAACGACTACGACAGTTGGGCGGAGCGTTTCTGGACTGGTCGGGCGTTGGACATCGAACAGATGTTCAAGGTGGGCAACGAGGTGTCGCTCGCGCCAGCAAAAAATGGCGGCAAACAGGTCAGCGCCTTAGTGGCGGCCTGCCCGGCCCAAGGCCCGTTGACGCTGGTGCACATGTTCCAGGCCGCGCGTTTCGTGCCGATCGGCGACACGCCGGTGATGCTCGAACCGATCATTGGGGGCGAGCAGGGGAAGGAAGTATTTGGCGAGCCAGTCCGTCACGTTATCGGCCCCAGCGGCATCCTGGAAATCCCCAAGTGCGATCGCGGGCAGCGCTACCGCATCACCTTTTTCCCTGATGTCACGACCGATCATGTGAAGGCTCTGTACGCCTCCTACCACCTCGTGATCGCCGAACTCGAAGGTTGGCTGAAAGCCGAGTGGGACGAGTTTCAACCGCTGTGGAAAGAGTTCTCCGAAAGCGGCTTCGTGAAGCGTTTTAACGTGTTGCAAGAAGCCGAGCAGCGCGGTTTTGAAAGAGCCGTGTATGGACTGTGGGACAACGTCAAACAGATCTTTGATCTGTTGGCGGACCTGCAGGCCAACAGTGAAAAGTTGCTGGAATACCTCACCGAGGTCGAGCTTGAGCAATTGGTGGAAGCTTCATCGCAGGCGATTGCCAAGGCCCTGATGATCTTGAGTGACGAGCCTTTGCTCTTCGTCTACACCGCGGCCTTCACCAGTTGGCTGCAGATGCTGCCGCCGCAGTACGTTGCCGAAGTCATGGGCGAAATGCGCGCCTCGGTGCTGATCAACTTTCTCCTGACGGCCATTACCGGTGGCCTGGGCTTGGGTCTGCGCGTGAGTGGCAAGGCGCTGAACTTGATCCGTTCGGAACGAGCCCGGGAGTGGTTGCAGGCATCCAGCCAACGCCTGGGACAACTCGGCGGCGACAGCCTCGACAAACACGCCGATGTTCTCAAACCACTGGTGGTCAGTGGCCGAGGAACGTCGGCGGGACCAGCACCGGTCACGCCTTTGCAGATCACCACGGGAGATTCCCCACCGCTGTCGGTCAGTAATCCGCTCCCGGTCGTGCGGGAAAAATCCCTGCCTTCCACGCAGCTAAGCAGATACGAACCCCACGACGACGCCCCCGCCCAATCGAAAAACCCCAACGGCGACCCCGCCGACAGCGCCGACCAGACCCGCACCCACGGCTGCCCGGTGTCGATGGTCACCGGCGAAGAACTGCTGACCCTGGAAGATGGCACCCTCGACGGGCGCATGCCCTTCGTCTTCACCCGCCTTTATCGCACCAGCGCCGCCGACCTGGACATTGGGCTCGGTCGCGGTTGGAGTCATGCCCTGGCCCATCGCCTTTTGATTGAAGGCGAGCAGGTCATCTGGATCGACCAGGAAAACCGCCGCACCACGTTTCCCCGACCGAGCCTGCAACGCCCTGCGATCCACAACAGCCTGGCCCGTGCGGCGATCTACCTGAGCAGCGAGCCGGACGAACTGATCATCGCCCAACCCGGCGACGGTGCGCCTTTCCTACACTTTCGCGACGGACGTCTGATCGCCCTGAGCGATCGGTACGACAACCGCCTGACGATCCAGCGCAACATCTACGGCGACATCAGCCGCCTGGACAACGGCGCTCGACGCTGCCTGCGCCTGCGCTACGAACATCGTCATCTGGTCGCCATCGACTACCAGGGTTTTCACCCGGAACTGCATCCGGACGAAGCCTGGCGCACCGAACAGACGCTGGTGACCTACCGCTACGACGCCCGTTTCCGGTTGATCGAAGCGACCAACGCCGCCGGCGAAAGTGAACGCTACGACTACGACGACCAGCACGTCATCCTCCAACGGCAACTGGCCGGCGGCGCGAGTTTTTATTGGGAATGGCAAGGCCTCGGTCCGGCAGCCCGCTGTGTGCGGCACTGGGCTTCGTTCGCGCAGATGGACAGCCGCTACAGCTGGGGCGAGGACGGCAGCGTCACGGTCCAGAACCTCGACGGCAGCCGGGAAGTGTACGTCCATGACGACCGGGCGCGGCTGGTGCGCCAGGTCGATCCTGATGGCGGTGAGCACCTCAAGGCCTATGACGAACAGGGTCGGCTGGTCGCCGAACAAGACCCGCTCGGCGCGGTGACCGAATACCGCTACGACGAAGTCGGACGGCTGGCGGCGCTGATTCCGCCCGAAGGCGAGCCCACGTCCTACGAGTACCGCAACGGTTTCCTGCACGCTCGGCAGCGCGGTAACGCGGTGTGGACCTACCGGCGCAATGAACAGGGCGATGTGATCGAGGCCATCGACCCGGATCGCCACAGCACCTGGTACTCCTACGACACCCAAGGCCAACTGATCTCCATCCGCTACCCGGACGGCAGCCAACACGCCTTTGTCCGTAATCGCCTGGGCCAGTTGACCGAAGAAATCCTGCCCGACGACAGCCAGCGGATCTTTTCCTACGACGCCCTCGGGCGTTTGCTGACCCGCCAGGACGAACACGGCGCCATCACCCATTACCAATGGGACGCCGTCGGCCGCTTGCTGCAAACCACCCTGCCCACCGGCGCGACCCGCGCCTGGAGCTACAACGCCTACGGCAAGGTCACCGCCGAACGCGACGAACTGGGGCGCATCACCCGCTACGAATACGCCGACGACCTGCACCTGATCAGCCGCCGCCTCAACCCCGACGGCAGCGAATTGAAATACCGCTACGACTCGGCGCGGCTGTTGCTGACGGAAATCGAGAACGAGTCCGGTGAAAAATATCAGCTGGACTACACGCCCAACGGACTGATCCGACAGGAAACCGGCTTCGACGGCCAGCGCACCGGCTACGCCTACGACCTCAACGGCCACCTGCTGGAAAAGACCGAATTTGGTGCCGACGGCAGCCAGCGGGTCACCCAATACCAACGCGACACCGCCGGCCGTTTGCTGCGCAAGACCTTGCCCGACGGCGAAACGGTCGAGTACCGCTACGACGCCCTCGGGCGCTTGGTCAGCGTCGACGACGGCAACTGGCCGCTGGCCTACGAATACGACGCGCAAGACCGCCTCGTCGCCGAACACCAGGGCTGGGCCACCCTGCGTTATCGCTACGACAGCGCGGGCCGGCTGATCCATTGCCGCCTGCCCGATCGCAGCACCCTCGACTATCGCCACCTCCCGGGCGGCGCGCTGATCGCCATCGACCTCAACGGCACGTGCCTGACCGAGCACCGTTTCAAAGGCGGACGCGAAACCCAACGCCAACAGGGCCTGCTGCTCAGCGACTACAGCTACGACGAACAAGGCCGCCTCAAGGCCCAGACCGTGTGGCAGACCCAGCAACAGCAATTGTTTTGGCGCGACTATTCCTACGACGCGGGCGGCAACCTCGCCGCGCTGTCCGACACACGAAACCGCCGCAGCTACCAATACGACAAGCAAGATCGCCTGCTGCGCATCGACTACGCCCACAACCAAGCCCCGGAACGCTTCGCCCACGACCCGGCCGGCAACCTGCTGATGCAGGATCGCCCCGGCCCGACCACCCTCAAGGGCAACCGACTCTTGATGGAGGGCGACCGCCACTACGACTACGACGCCTACGGCAACCTCGTCCGCGAACGCCGCGGCACGGCCCAATGCCTGGTCACCGAATACCGCTACGACAGCCAACACCGCCTCATCGGCGTCACCGGCCCGGACGGCAGCGAAACGTCCTACCGCTACGACGCCTTCGGCCGACGCATCAGCAAGACCGTGGACGACCAGACCAGCGAATTTATCTGGCAAGGCGACCAAGTCGTCGCCGAAAGCAGCGACCAGCACTACCAAAGCTACATCTTTGAGCCCGGCACCTTCCGCCCCCTCGCCCTGCTCGAAGGCGAAGGCCCAGAAAAAGCCACGCCGTTCTACTACCACCTCGACCATCTCGGCACGCCCCAGGAACTGACCAGTCATCAAGGCGAAGTGGTTTGGGCAGCGCGCTACAACGGCTACGGCAAACTCACCGAACTGCGCCACGGCGACGGCCCCCGACTGCATCAACCGCTACGTTTCCAAGGGCAATACCACGACCGGGAAAGCGGCCTGCACTACAACCGCCACCGATACTACAATCCGGAGACGGGGCGGTACCTGACGGCGGATCCGAGCAAGCTGGCGGGTGGGCTCAATGGGTATCGGTATACCCTGAACCCGACGGGGTGGGTGGATCCGTTGGGGTTAGCCTGTCAGTGTCCTGGTGATATTGAGGCGGATGGGCCGTTCAGCGAAATTGTGCCGGGGGGAGGTTTGGCTGCGCATGAGGCTCGAGGTGGGCATTTGATTCGGAAGCACATAGGCAGAACAGATGCGCAGCTAGCCCAAAGGATAGAAGCAGAGCCGAATGTCCCAGCGGCCTCCACATTTCCTGACAGAGCGACTGCTGAGTCGTCTGCTGCAAGAGCAATTGCATCGAACGAAAAGAAAATTGAAAAATTCTTAAACAGCAAAAAAGGGAAGACGACTATCACACATACCTACGCCCAACCGGTGGGAGTTAGTTTAATACGCGGCCACGATGATTACGCACCAGCATACAAAGCCCTCTTCGTATTGATAAAAGACCCTAAAAAACCAGAAGGATATTTTTTACTTACAGGATTCCCTGAACCGTGAACACAAAATTTGAAGAGTTACATGATTTTTTTGGCGCTTACTTTCATCAAGATTGGACGATAGAGCATGAAAGTGCAGAAGAGGTTATCAGTGCTTTTTTAACCGAATCCGACATTGACGTCCTGAGACTCGTTCAACAGGAAATCAACTTACTTATCAGAGACAACAAAGATGAACAAAAATTAAGGGAGTACCTCCTGAAGGAGCTTAGCTGCTATTACTGTTACTGGAACGAATGGGGAACCGGTGAGCACTGGCTACTACATATTGCTAGTAGACTGGATATTATGATCAACCAACTCGACAGCTCCACATGAAAACCAAATGCATAGAGTCTCGGCAGATCATTATGCAGACTGGAATCTCAAGTAGAACTCTAGCCGCGTAAAAGATCTTACTAAGAAGATCTTTTACGCGTAACGCTTTTCCTCTACCTCACCTCAACAATATCCAACACCCGATTCGCCAACAATTCACTCACCTCAATCACTTGCAAAATCCCCAACGCAATATGTCGCCTTGACCCATCCAGATCAAACGCCAGATCGCTGATCATTGCATTAGCCGAAGCCAGGTTTTCACTCAGATTCGCAAGCAAACACTCAGAATCGACCTCAGGATCAATACGAAAAATGGTGTTGGGCTTGTCGGACGTTTCGTTTTTGGGCTTAGGTTTCAGATAGAAATCCAAAGCGCGAGTGGCAGCATCGTCGATTTTCTTGTTGCGAGCGGACTGGGCGCGGGAGACATGTCCGTCTGCGTCCGGAGGATTCGGAGTAACTTTTGCCATTGTCTTGCTTCCTGTCATTGGAGCCATCACCCGCTCGCTGCTAAACGATGGGAGGCAGCTGTACGCAGGTTAGCAGACCGGGGAAACAAGAAACCGGCGCGTCCGAGGACGCCCTGCGCACAGCTACCATCAAGTGCAGGATTGGGAATCCTGACTGGATGACGCCTTGCACAACCTGTTTCGCCACGAGCTGCTAAACCCGATCACTGATGAGCAGTGACAGGACTCAAGCTACCGACGCGGCCCCAGGCGCACAAGCCGGCGGATTCTGGCGTAGTTGTAGGCAAAGGCGCAAGACGATGTCGGCCAGGTATCGATGCTGCGGATTTCAGGACGACGGCTGTAAGAAAACGGAACCCAATCCCGGCACATCCCCTCAATTCTAAAGAGAGCAACCAAACCTCGGAGCCCGCCACCATGAACCACCCCACCCTCACCTTCGCCCAACTCCACCCCGGCGACCGCTTCACCCTCCCCGCCGACCACCGTCTGTTCACCAAGCTCACCGACAGCACCGCCCGTGAGCACAGCGTGCATTCCATCAACCTGAAGGAAGAAGGCTACGGTTACGCCGAAGACCCCATAAAAAACCTGCCCGGGGAAGCGCCGGTCGAGTATGTCCCGGTCGGCGGTCCGTTGCGGGCTGGAGGCTAGCGCGCATACCGCGATCACAAATACCGCGACATCAGCCACTGTTCCTTGCCCCAAGCCTCGAAGCGCTCCAGCACTTCCCAGCCAAGCTTGGCGTAGTAATCCCGTTGGCTGTGAGTGTGCAGGAACAAGGTATTGGACCCCGCCTCTTTCGCATGGCGACAGATACCTTCGATCAACTGCGCGGCCAGTCCCCTGCGTCGGGCATCCGGGTGGACGAACACGCAGGCCAGCCAAGGGCCGAGTTCGGGGCGCTCAGGCAGGTCGTCACTTGCCAGCGAGGCACCGCGCAATAGCTGATCGTGCTCCAAGGCGATCAGGCATTTCCACCGGCCATTACGCTGCCCCGCACAGAATTCTTCCTGCCAGCTGACAAGCGACTGGTGCGCGAATTCATAGCTGAACTCCCGATAAAGCCACTCGGCCATCAGGTTGCATTTATCCATGTGGTTGACGAGCCAATCTACTCGCAGCATGTGAACGGTCCTTATGCAGTCAATTTTCCAGCGCGAAGACCCATCCAGATGCCTACCCGCGCTCATTCCCAGCAAATACCCACCAGCAAAGCCCTAACCTATCGTAATCTCGCACCTGAACAAGCCCAGCTCCTGAATCCGGCCGAGATCTCACTCCAGATGCCTTCCATTTATCAACTCAAACCCGCCTTCCAGAATCTGCTCCGCCCCACCGTCCAACGCCTTTACAACAACGGCGTTACCGCCAATCAGGTCACGCTCCTGGCCGGCATCGTGTCCGTGTTGGTGGGAGCGGTGGTTGCCTGGTTCGCCAGCCATCCGTGGATTTTCGTCCTGGTGCCAGTCTGGATGTTCCTGCGCATGGCATTGAATGCGGTGGATGGCATGCTGGCGCGGGAGTTTGGCCAGCAATCGCATCTGGGCGCCTACCTGAATGAGCTATGCGATATCATCGCCGACGCCGCCCTGATCCTGCCTTTTGCCTTGTTTGCCGATACCAGTCTTCTGCTCGTGTTGTTGGTCGCGCTGTTGGCGTTGTTCAGCGAATACGCCGGCGTGCTGGGGGCGATGGTCGGGGCTTCGCGGCGCTATGACGGGCCGATGGGCAAGAGTGATCGCGCCTTTGTATTCGGCGTGCTGGCGACCGGTATTGCCCTGGGTTGGCTCGGGGCGCTCTGGGTGAATGGTGTGATGGCGGTGGTTGCCGCCCTGCTGGTTTATACCTTGGTCAATCGGGTCCGTCATGGCCTGAGCCAAGTGTCGGAAAACGCCCCCTCAGCATAAGGAAGTTGCAATGCGCGAAGCCCAGGAATTGACGTTCACCACCCATGATGGCGTGGAGTTGTTCTACCGGCACTGGCCGGCTCTCGACACTGTTGCGGGTGAACCCCGTCAGGCGGTGTTGTTGTTTCATCGTGGTCATGAACACTCCGGGCGCATTGCGCACTTGGTGGATGAACTGGATTTGCCCGGGTTCGAATTTTTCGCCTGGGACGCGCGCGGTCATGGCCAGTCGCCGGGCGCTCGCGGCGACAGCCCGAGTTTCGCCACCAGCGCGCGGGATGTGCAGACGTTTTGCGATCACATCGGCGCCACGCATCAGATCGACGAACAGAACATTGCCGTGGTGGCGCAAAGCGTCGGCGCGGTGATCGCGTCCACTTGGGTCCACGACTACGCGCCGCGCATTCGCTCGCTGGTGCTGGCGTCGCCGGCTTTCAAGGTCAAGCTCTACGTGCCGTTTGCCCGTCCGGGCCTGGCGCTGATGCGCAAGTTTCGTGGCAATTTTTTCGTCAACAGTTACGTCAAGGCCAAGTTCCTCAGCCATGACCCGGAGCGCGTGGCGTCCTACGACAGCGACCCGTTGATCACCAAGGCGATCTCGGTAAACGTGCTGCTGGGCCTGTACGAAGCGGCCGACCGGGTTGTCGCCGATGCCCAGGCGATCCAGGTGCCGACGCAGCTGTTGATCTCCGGTTCCGACTTCGTCGTGCATCGCAAACCCCAGGAACAGTTCTTCGAGCGACTGGGCAGCCTGCACAAGGAAAAGCACATCCTGCCAGGGTTCTTCCACGACACCCTGGGCGAGAAGAATCGTGCTCCGGCCATTGCCAGCGCCCGCCGTTTCATCCTGCAAAACTTTGCCCGCCCGCTGGACCGCCCTTCCCTGCTGGATGCCGATCGCCTGGGCGTGACCTGCGCCGAAGCGGAAACCCTGGCCACGCCGCTGCCGCACAATTCGCTGCGTGACCTTTACTGGCGCATGACCCGCGCCAGCATGCGCTTTGGCAGCAAGTTGTCGGCTGGCGTGAAGTTGGGTTTCGACACCGGGTTCGACTCCGGTAGCACCCTGGATTACGTCTACCGCAATCGCCCCACCGGCACTTCGGCGCTGGGCAAAGTCATCGATCAGAACTACCTGAACTCCATCGGCTGGCGCGGCATTCGCCAGCGCAAATTGCACGTCGAGGAGTTGCTGCGCCTGGCCATGGGCAAGTTGCGCGAGCAGGACCGCGAGGTGCGCATCGTCGACATCGCCGCCGGCCATGGCCGTTACATTCTTGAAGCGCTGCAAGGCGTCAGTCCGCTGCCGGAATCGATCCTGCTGCGCGACTACAGCGACATCAACGTGCGCGACGGCAGTGCGCTGATTGTTGAAAAAGGCCTGGGTGACATTGCGCAGTTCGTCAAAGGCGATGCCTTCGATCGTCAGGACCTGGCGGCGCTGGAGCCCAAGCCGACCCTGGCCGTGGTGTCCGGCTTGTACGAATTGTTTGCCGACAACCAGATGGTCGGCGCTTCCCTCGCCGGTCTGGCCGAAGCCGTTGAGCCTGGCGGATTCCTGATCTACACCGGCCAGCCATGGCACCCGCAACTGGAATTGATCGCCCGCGCCCTGACCAGCCACCGCGCCGGCCAGGCCTGGGTGATGCGCCGACGTACGCAAGCGGAAATGGATCAACTGGTTGAGGCGGCGGGTTTCCGCAAGATCACCCTGCGGGTCGATGAATGGGGCATTTTCAGCGTTTCCCTGGCTCAGCGAGTGCAGTAATGAGCGCCGTCATTGCTCCGGCCCGCGAACCGGCACTGCTGAAACCGGCGGTGCTCTGGCTGCTGTTGCTGGCGCCGCTGTTCTTCAGCACCTACGGCTTCGCCACTTGGATCACGTCCCAGCGCGACGACGTTGGCAGCCTGGTGTTCGCGTGGGAAAGCCACATGCCGTTCATGGCGTGGACCATCGTGCCGTACTGGTCGATTGATCTGCTGTACGGCCTGTCCCTGCTGCTGCCCAACAGCCGCGACGAACTCAAGCGCCACGCCTTGCGGCTGCTCACGGCCCAGGTGATTGCGGTCAGCTGTTTCCTGCTCTGGCCGCTGACGTTTACCTTCCCACGGCCAGAAATGGATGGCGTGTTCGGCTGGATGTTCGACGTGCTGGCGGGCTTCGACAAGCCGTTCAACCAAGCACCGTCGCTGCACATTGCGCTGCTGGTGGTGCTTTGGGTCTGCTATCAACGCCACCTGCAAGGTATTTGGCGCTGGTTGATGCACGGCTGGTTCGCCTTGATTGGCGTGTCGGTGCTGACCACGTATCAACATCACTTTGTCGACGTGCCCACGGGCGCGTTGGCCGGTTGGTTGTGCGTGTGGCTGTGGCCGCTGGACCGGCCGAGTCCGCTGCGAAGTGTCCAGCTGACGAACGACCCCGCCCGCCGGAAACTGGCCTTGCGTTATGGCCTGGGCGCCGTGGCGTTTTTCACCTTGGCGTTTGCTTTCGGTGGCACGTGGCTCTGGTTGATCTGGCCGGCGGTGGCGGTGCTCATGGTCGCGCTGAACTACCTGGTGTTCGGCGCGAGCGGGTTCCAGAAGCGTGAAGATGGCCGGTTGAGCCCGGCGGTGCGTTGGTTGTTGGCGCCCTATCTGGCGGCGGCCTGGATCAATTCCCGCGTGTGGACGCGCAAGCATCCGCAGCCGGATCAGGTGGCGGATGACGTCTGGCTCGGACGGATTCCTACGTCGACGACGCTTAAAAGCAGCCCGTTTACTGGCGTGCTCGACCTCTGCGCCGAGTTATCGATGGACAGTACGGCAATCGCCTATCGCAGCTTGCCGGTGCTCGACCTGACGGCACCGACGGCCGAGCAGTGCCTGAATGCCGCGCAGACCATCGAAAGCCTGCGTCAGCACGGGCCGGTGCTGGTCTGCTGCGCCCTGGGGTATTCGCGCAGTGCCACCGCCGTGGCGGCGTGGTTGCTGGACAGCGGTCGCGCCGAGAGTGTCGACGCGGCCATCGCCCAGATTCGCCAAGCCCGGCCGGGCATCGTGTTGTACCCGGCCCATCGCCAGGCGTTGGAACAACTATCCAAGGGATTCGGGGCATGGTCATGAGCAGCGACATGGAACTGCACACCGTGGCGAGCCTGTTGCGGCGCGGTCAGTCACTGGACCAGTTTTCCACCGGCTTGACCCTGTTGGCGGCACTGATCGGCCTGGGTCAATGGCTGGTGGGTAGCATCGATCCGTGGCTATTGCTGCTGAGCTTCGGCGTGTTCGTCCTCGGCATGCAGGAAAAATATCTGGCGTTTCGCGTGGCGTTCGATGCCGATCTGTTTCAGATCGTCGCGGATGCCGGCAAACCGCTGACCGAACGCACCCAGGCGCTGGACACGGCCCTGGCCAATCTCGGCCTGCAACCGGTCGAGCGCGGCGGGCGGTCATGGCCCGAGCGCAGCCATGGTTCGATGCGACTGCTTCGCCGCCAAGCCTGGGTGGTGGCTATTCAGGCGCTGTTGACGGTGAGCTTCGTCCTGGCGAGTCCCTGGCTGGTTTTCTCGGGTCTGGGTGTTTAATACAGGCCTCTTGGGGCTGCTGCGCAGCCCAGCGGGAGCAAGCTCCCTCGCCACAGTTATCGGTGCCGGCCAGTAAACGTTGTGCAGATACTTATGTTTCTCAGGACAAGGAATCCTCATGTTCGAACCCGTGGTCGCCAATCTCATCACCTCCGCCGCGCGCATGGTCACCGGCGCTCGCAGCCTGTGGCTCGGCTGCGCGCCGACGCCGGTGCAGCGGATCTACTTCGCCAACCACAGCAGCCACGGCGACTTCGTGCTGCTCTGGGCCTCGCTGCCACCGGCGCTGCGCAAGCTCACTCGCCCGGTTGCCGGGGCCGATTATTGGCAAACCAGCCCGATGCGTCGCTACATCATCAACCGGGTGTTCAACGGCGTGCTGGTGGATCGTGAGCGCAAGGATCCGTCCTACAGCCCCTTGCAGCCGATGCTCGAAGCACTGGAAAACGGCGACTCGCTGATCATCTTCCCGGAGGGCACGCGCAATCCAGAGGAAGGCCTGCTGCCGTTCAAGAGCGGGATCTACCACTTGATGAAAAGCCACCCCGAGGTCGAAGTGATCCCGGTGTGGATCGCCAACCTCAACCGCGTCATGCCCAAGGGCCGGGTGCTGCCGCTGCCGCTGCTGTGCACCACCAGTTTCGGTGCGCCGCTGCGCATCGAGGACGGCGAAAGCAAAGAGCAATTTCTTGAACGCAGCCGCGCCGCACTGCTGGCGCTGGCCCCGGAGCACGTCTGACATGGATCGATATACCTTGATGTTGTTTGGCGGGATCGGCGCGATTCTGCTGCTGGCTTCGCTGGTCGGTTTCATTCTCAAGCTGCGGACAAAAGGCGCGCCGAACTCGGTCATCGAGAACCTCAACGCCCGGATCAATGCCTGGTGGATCATGGTGCTGGTGATCGGCATCGCGTTCTGGCTCGGCAACGCGGCGGTGATCCTGTTGTTCTACGCGGTATCGTTCTATGCCCTGCGGGAATTCCTTACGCTCACGCCCACGCGGCGCAGTGACTACCCGGCCCTGGTAGCGGCGTTCTACCTGGCGTTGCCGCTGCAATACCTGCTGATCTACTTCGACTGGTACGGACTGTTTTCGATTTTCATCCCGGTGTACGTGTTCCTGCTGCTGCCGATCCTCGCGTCCTTGGGCGGCGACAGCACGCACTTCCTCGAGCGCGCGTCCAAGGTCCAGTGGGGGCTGATGATCGCGGTGTTCTGCATCTCCTTCGTGCCAGCCTTATTGACCTTGGACATTGTTGGTTTCGAAGGGCGCAACCTGCTGCTGATCGCCTACCTGGTGATCGTGGTGCAGTTGTCGGATGTGTTGCAATACGTCTGCGGCAAGTTGTTCGGCAAGCACAAGATCGCGCCGAACCTGTCGCCGTCGAAAACCGTCGAGGGCTTTGTCGGCGGGATTTTCCTGGCCTCGCTGATTGGTGGCGCGTTGTGGTGGATCACGCCGTTCAACCCGTGGCAGTCGTTCCTCATCGCTTTGCTGATCAACCTGCTGGGCTTTGCTGGCGGCATCGTCATGTCGGCGATCAAGCGCGACCGCGGCGTCAAGGATTGGGGGCACATGATCGAAGGCCACGGCGGCATGCTCGACCGGTTGGACTCGGTGTGCTTCGCCGCGCCGATCTTCTTTCATCTGGTTCGGTATTGGTGGACTTGAGATCAAGCCAGGCCTGACGGCCTCTTGCCTGTGGTGAGGGAATTTATCCCATCACCACAGGTTTACCTCTGGCTCAATGCGCCAACATGTTGTGATGCACGCTGTACATGATCCACAGCGACAGCCCCACCAACAGCGCAATCACCACCGTCGAGAACACCAGCGCCGTCAGGTTCCAGCGTTGTTGCGGTGAGAAGTCGAGGTGCAGGAAATAGATCAGGTGCACGACGATCTGGATCACTGCAAATACCGCCACGATCCCGGCCGTCAATGGTTTTGGCAGCGTGGGATACATCACCAGCGCGAACGGAATGACGGTGAGGATGACCGACAGAACGAACCCGGTGAGGTAGGATTTTGCGCTGCCGTGGCTGGCATCGACGCTGCTCTGAAGATTGCTCATTTACATCACTCCAAACAGATAGACCACGGTAAACACACAGATCCACACCACGTCGAGGAAGTGCCAGAACAGGCTCAGGCACCCCATGCGGGTGGCGTTGACGGTGGTCAAACCGTTGCGTTGCACTTGGAACATCACCACGGCCATCCAGATCAGGCCGGTGGTGACGTGCAGGCCGTGAGTGCCCACCAGCGTGAAGAAGCCGGTGAGGAACGCGCTGCGGTTGGGGCCGTAGCCTTCGGCGATGAGTTTGTGGAACTCATGGACTTCCATGCCGATGAACGCCAGGCCGAGAACGAACGTCAGGCCGAGCCAGGCCAATACCTTTTGCTTCTGGCCGGCGCTCAGGGCGAGCATGGCGAAGCCGTAGGTAATGCTGCTGAACAGCAGGATGAACGTTTCCGTCAGCACGTAGGGCAATTCAAAAATGTCGGCGGAGCCAGGGCCGCCGGCGACGCTCTGACCGAGTACCGCATAGGTCGAAAACAGCGTTGCGAACAAAATGCAGTCGGTCATCATGTAGACCCAGAAGCCGAACAGGGTCATGGAGCTGGCGTCCGAGTGCCCGTGTTCGGATTCCGGTGCCGTGGCGTTTGGCTGGACGAGATTGGACATGGATCAAGCCTCCGCCAATGCCTTGATGCGTTGATTTTCGATCCGCGCCACCTCTTCGGCGGGTACGTAGTAATCGATGTCGTCATCGGCGCTGCGCCAGATCACGCCACCGATGGTTGCGACCAGCCCGACGATGGCCAGCCACCAGATATGCCAGACCAGGGCGAAACACATGATCAGGCTGAACAGGCTGATGACCAGTCCCATCGCCGTGTTGCGCGGCATGCGGATGCTCTGGAAATCGGCTTCGACGACGGTTCTCTGGCCGCGCTCCTTCATGCCCCAGTAGGCGTCGATGCCCTCCACCACCGGTTGCTGGGCGAAGTTGTAGAACGGCGGCGGCGAGGCGGTGGACCACTCCAGCGTGCGGCCGTCCCACGGGTCGCCCGTGAGGTCGCGGTTCTGGTGGCGCTGGCGGATGCTGAAGTAGAACTGCAGGATCTGGCAGACCACGCCGCAGAGAATGATGCCGACGCCGAACAACTCCGCCAGCAACCATGGCTCCCATTCGGGCACGTTGAAATGGTTCAAGCGCCGGGTCATGCCCATGAAGCCAAGGAAGTAGGACGGCATGAAGGCGAAGTAGAAACCGATGATCCAGCACCAGAACGCTGCCCGCCCCAGACCATCATGAAGCTTGAAGCCAAAGGCCTTGGGGAACCAATACGTCAGGCCGCACAGGTAGCCAAACACGGCGCCGCCGATGATCACGTTATGGAAGTGGGCGATCAGGAACAGGCTGTTGTGCAGCAGGAAATCCGCCCCGGGCACCGCCAGCAGCACGCCGGTCATGCCGCCGATGCTGAAGGTGACGATAAAGCCGACCGTCCACAGCATCGGCGTTTCAAAGCGCACCCGCCCGCGGTACATGGTGAACAGCCACGTGAAGATCTTCACCCCGGTGGGCACGGCGATGATCATGGTCATGATGCCGAAGAAGGCGTTGACGTTCGCCCCCGAGCCCATGGTGAAGAAGTGGTGCACCCAGACGATGAACGACAGGATCGTGATCGCAATCGTCGCCCAGACCAGCGAGTGATAGCCGAACAGGCGCTTGCGGCTGAAAGTGGACGCCACCTCGGAGAAGATACCGAACGCCGGCAGGATCAGGATGTACACCTCCGGGTGGCCCCAGGCCCAGATGAGGTTGACGTACATCATCGGGTTACCGCCCAGCTCGTTGGTGAAAAAGTGCATGTCCAGGTAACGGTCGAGGCTGAGCATGAACAGCGTCGCGGTGAGGATCGGGAATGACGCGAGGATCAGCACCGCCGTGCACAGCACCGTCCAGGTGAACACCGGCATGCGGAAAAGGGTCATGCCCGGTGTACGCATTTTCAGGATGGTGACGAAGAAATTCACCCCAGTGAGCAACGTCCCGACGCCGGATATCTGCAATGACCAGATGTAGTAATCCACCCCGACCCCGGGGCTATAGGACAAGCCCGATAACGGCGGGTAAGCGACCCAACCGGTACGCGCGAACTCCCCCACCGCCAAGGAAATATTGACCAGCATCGCACCGGCGACGAACAGCCAGAAACTCAACGCATTGAGGAACGGGAACGCCACGTCCCGGGCGCCGATCTGCAAGGGCACGACGATGTTCATCAAGCCCACCACCAACGGCATCGCCATGAAGAAAATCATGATCACGCCGTGGGCGGTGAAGATCTGGTCGTAGTGCTCCGGTGGCAGATAGCCGGGCGAGCCGTCGGACGCCATGGCCTGTTGCGTGCGCATCATGATCGCGTCGGAGAAACCGCGCAGCAACATCACCAGCGCCACGACGATGTACATCACGCCGATGCGCTTGTGGTCCACCGAGGTAAACCACTCTTTCCACAGGTAGGTCCATTTGCGGTAATAGGTAATGGCGCCCATGCCGGCCAAGGCGACCAGGCCCACCACCGCAAGGGTCCACATGATGATCGGCTCATCCGTCGGGATCGCCTCTAGCGTCAGTTTTCCAAACATGCCTTACTCCTGCGCTTTCCGTTGAGCCCCGACGGGAGGCTCGATGCTGCCCTGCATGTCGTGCATGCGATGCTCGACTTCACGGGAACGGTTCATGCCTTCGTATTTATCGATGATGCTCTGGAACAAGTCCGGCTGGATCGACGCGTAATGTTCCACCGGATGCTTGACCGTGGGCCGGGCGAGTTGGGCGTAGCTGTCCTTGTCCAGGCGCTTGTGCCCCGCCCGCACATCGGCGACCCACTTGTCGAAGCCCGCCGCATCGGTGGCCAGGGTCTGGAAGTGCATGTCAGAGAAACCCGGCCCGTTGTAATTGGCGGCGATGCCCCGGTATTCCCCGGCCTCGTTGGCGATCAGGTGCAACTGCGTCTGCATGCCGGCCATGGCATAGATTTGCCCGCCGAGGGCCGGGATGAAAAACGAGGTCATGGCGCCGTCGGACGTCACCTTGAAGTTCACCGGTGTATCCAATGGCATGGCCAGTTCGTTGACCGAAGCGATGCCCAGTTCCGGGTAGATGAACACCCATTTCCAGTCTGCCGCGATGACCTGCACCACGATCGGTTTCACGTCCGAGTCCAACGGCCGGTACGGGTCCAGGGCATGGGTGGACTTCCAGGTCACCACGCCCAGGATGATGATGATCACCAACGGAACGCCCCAGACCACCGTTTCGATCTTGCGCGAGTGGGCCCACTCCGGCGTGTACTTGGCCTTTTCGTTGGAGGCGCGGTATTTCACTGCGAAAACGAACGTCATGACGATGACCGGTACCACCACCAGCAACATCAATAACGTCGAGAGGATGATCAAGTTGCGCTGGTCAACGCCGACCTGTCCCTTGGGATTGAACAACACCATGTCGCAACCACCGAGCAACAGCATCCCGCCGACCAGCAACAACCTCATCCAGTAACAAGGCAGTCGAGTTCGCATGTCTAACGCTTCGCTTATTGAGTGTTTGCCAGTTGCTGACTGATCTTGTCTTTGATCGCCAGGCGCTGTTCCTTGAGTCTGCGGATGTCGTCATCCTCGACGTTGCCCGCCGAAATTGATTCGGCTGCCAACACTTGGTTATCCACGTCCGTGTATTCATCGAGCAGGCGATCAAGCTCCGGGTCTTGTTGACGACGTTGTTGAACCGCCTCTTTGCCGCAATTCAAATCCTGATAAAGATCGTGAGAAGCAGGCATGGCCTTCTCCTTAAGCAGTGATATTGGGGTACACGATTTTTAGAATTGGCCCCCACGGCTAAGTTGAAAGAAACATCTGGAAACGGTGACGAACGGCAGCGCTGACAAAAAAAAGCCCACGAGACGTGGGCAAAGGGAAAGCTGTTTCAGGTTGGATCGGGTCAGGAAGACTGTCTGCCCGCTGCCGAGGGCATGGCCGTGGAGTCCACCCGGACCGTGCGAGCCTGGAGGGTGGCGCGCTCCCACTCCCTGGCGTCATGGCTGCAAAAAATCTCGACGTGCCCGTCCTGGGTCCGTGCCAACTCCCGCAGGCGATTCTGATTGCGGATTCGTGCCGGGCGGTGGGTGTCCATCATGTATTGATAGAACTTCAGGCCCGCAGGACAGTGGCGCTCGGGTCGATGCACTTCATCGTGGAAAAAATACGCGTCGCCGGCGTGCAGCATCCAGCCATTGGCGGTGCGCAGGGCAATCCCGGCGTGGCCGGCGGTGTGGCCTTGGAGCGGCACCAGGAAAATATCCTCTTCTTCGGCGCCGACCAGCGCGCGCACCGAGTCAAAACCAAACCAGGTGTCGCCTTCGGTATTGTAGAACTCCCAACTGTCGACGCCTTGCCATTGCCGCGCCTGGAACCGTCGCCGACTGATCCAGCCGTCAGCGGAACGCGCCGCCGCCATCTCGTCACGCATGACATGCACCCGGGCCTGGGGAAAATCCTGGAGCCCGCCGGCATGATCGAAATCCAGGTGCGTCAGCAGGATATGCCGCACGTCATTCGCATCGAAGCCCAGGCGCCGCACTTGTTCCAAAGCCGTGAGGCGATGCTCGAACTTGATGTTGTTGAACACGCGAAAAAAACGACTCAGCCGCTCGGGCGTCTGCACATCCCGCTGGCCGAAACCGGTGTCTACCAGGACCAAGCCGTTGGTGTCGGTTTCAATCAGCAGGCAATGGCACACCAGGCACGCGGTCAGCCCTCGACTGTAGCCATCGAACAGCGCACCACCCACCGGGCACATGCAACCGCAGTTCAAATGATGGATGCGCATGGCTGGCCTCCTTTCCCGGGCAGGGCTTTTGTTGCAGGTTTTTTAACGGACTCTGGGGAATCGACTGGCGGGTAGCTGGGGGAATTCCGAGAAGGCGACGGGCGGCCGCTTAGTGCAGTGCCTGGCGAGGGGGAATAAAGTGAACCACCTGTGGCGAGGCATGCTGCCTTTCAAAGCTGCGCTACTCAGCGAGGAAGATGAGGCGCTCATTGCCGTTGTGACGGAACGTCTCGCTAACCCTCAAAGGGTTAAGGTAAGCCTGGATGACCTATAGCCTGGAGTTTGATCGACGTGCCCTGAAAGATTGACTGGCGCTATTCGTGGGGGCGCCACCAGCGCTCTTCGTGGCGAGGGAGCTTGCTCCCGCTGGGCTGCGCAGCAGCCCCATCAGGCTTCAATGCGATCAGCCTGACCCTCCGTGTCGCATGGTTTAGGGCGCTTTACGCCCAGCGGGAGAGCAAGCTCCCTCGCGCCATGGATCGCGTCGGCTTCAGGGGTAGCTGAAGCTCTTGACCAACGTCAGCTCGCCGACGGCGCGCATCGGCACCACGAACGTTTCCATCTTCTCGCTCGGCGTGCCCTCTTCCGTGATGACGGTGACCTGGGCCGTGGTCAGGGCTTGTTGCGCCTGCTCCACTTGTTCGCCGTCGCCCTCTTCGTCCTCGTCACTGCGATAACCGCCGCCGTAGTAATTCACGTACACCAGGTACTGGCCTTTGATAGGCGCGGGCATGGCGAAGATTTCCGGGCCATAGCCGGTGGTGACGTCGACGTCGAGCGCGGCGCCGTTGGCCACGGCGCGGTCGCCGTACCAGATGTGGGCGCCGTCGGGAGTGACGAGGTGCAGGTCGAGGTCGGTGCCGTCGCTGTCCCAGGTCAGCAGGACCCGCAATTTGGCCGGGGTGGCGCCGCCGCTGGTGTTGAGGAATTGCGTGCGGTGGCGCTGCTGGCCGTCGGCGCTGCGCACTTCAACGCTGTTGCTGCCGTTGGGGAATGAGAACGGGCGGTCGAAACGGCCTTCTTCATCCACTTTCAGCGGCAGGCTGACGCCATTGACGATGAGCTGGCCCGGCGCGCTGCTGTCCTTGGGCGCCCCTTTGATCTGGCCGCTGATGCGGGCCGTGTCGGCCTGGCCCGCAGGTGTGTTGACCGACGAGGCCGGGTAGTTGACGGTCTGGCTGAAGCTTTCGCCCTCGCCGCCCGGCGCACCGCTGCGCCAGCCGCCGACGGGAGTGTCGAGCTTGATGGAGTCGGCGGCCATGGCCGGTGGCAACGCGGTCAGGGCGCAGAGCAACAGCAAGACCTGTGGATAACGGAGTGTCATGGTCTATTCCAGCAAGAGGTGACGGGCAAGCCCTTCGATATAGGTTTCGTCCTGGCCGTTGGGATGAGCTTCAAAGGCCAGGTGCAGGTATTCATGTGTGAGGTCGAGACGGTCTTGCAGCGTCAGTACGCCGCGCACATAAATGCGCTGGCGCTCGCGGTCAACGTAAGGCCGGCCGAAGGCAACGCGGCAGACGGCGAAAGCGCTGATTTCGTTGTAGCCCACTTCGCTTTCCAGCCGCTCACGCCAGCCCCGTCGCTGTTTCAGCAGCCATTCCTGGGCGGCGGGCAGCGCTTCGCAGGACGCCACCGGATTGTCCCAGCGGCTAAGGCTGGCGCGCGGATAGGCATGCAACAGAATGGCGTCATAACGCTGGCCGCCGTTGGCCTGCTCGACGGCTTGGGCCCAGGACAATTTGTCCGGGCCGGCCTGGTCGGAGTGGTAAGTGATATCGGTGCCGGCCAGCACCAGGTCGCTGGTCCAAGCCGCAATGGCACGGGTTTCAGGCGCTGCCGGACGCGGCGCGACGCGCTGGCGATGACTGCTGTCGTCGATGCTCAGGCAATCGCCATTGCGCTGGGCGTTTTGCAGCAGGTAGGTGCGGATCGCCACGGCCAACGCCTTGGCGGCTTCGACGGGCTCGGCCTTGGCTTCGCGTTGCAAGACCCGAGCGACGTATTCCTCCCGGTCCAGGCGCGCCACCAGTTTGCCGGGCATCAGGAACAGTTCGCCGTCGCTGTGGATGTCCAGTTGATTACCGTTGGTGAACTCGACGCGGTAGTCGCCCCGCAGTTGACCCACCGTGGCCGGGTGATCGCCGGACATCACCCGTTGCAAGGGATAGCGGGCAAACAGCCCCACCTCCACGCAGCGCCCGGTTTCCGCCGGCCAGCGGGATGGCAAGGCCGTGGCCAGGCCATCGCCATAGTTCTTCAGGATTTGCTGGCTGGTGCCGCGACCACCGGCCCAAACCGGCGTACCGTCAACCAGCCAACCGGCGAAACCGCCCTGTCGCGACGCAGGTCCCTGGTCGCCCAGCCAACTCCAGGTCTTGACCCGCAAACGCCCGCCCAACTGGCCGACCACTCGCCCGTCTGCCGCGCCAAGCACGACGTCGAGTAACACCCGGCGGGCTTGATCCTGGGCCGGCAGCGTGGCCAGCGCCTTGAGCAATTGCGCGACAGGCACTTGGGTTTGCGGCTGCAAGGCCGGCAAGTCCAACAACCAATTCGGTGCTTGGCGGACCTGCCAGTAATCACGCCAGCTCGCGGCCGAAAGCCCGAGGCGTTGCGGTTCGAAATACAAGCCGCAGGACTTCACCAGCGCCTGGTCGCGGCCAATGCTCTTTCCGGCGGTGCAGCAATAGACTTCCTCTTTCGATTCACCGCGACATTCATACACCGGCTCGCGGGCATCGGTGTCCACCAGCCAGGCGTAGACGAAGAGTTTCCACAGACTGCCCAGCGGCGCTTGCAACGAATCGGGCAGTGGCTGGCGGTCCAGCACTTGAGTCTGGCTCACTCGCAGCAGTTCGCCGTCGAAGGCCAGGCGCAACGGTTCCTCCTGCGCTGTCGCCAGCGCAGGAATCAAGCACAGCCACCACCAGCCCCACCGCTTGCGCATGTCAGTCGACCGTGACCTGACCGAGGGCCGGTTTCTGCTCCCGAGCCTGGTTCTGTGGCGCGTAGACCTGAGTGAAACGTACCGGCGGCACGCTGAACTGGCCCTTCTGGGAGAAGCGCACCAAGTGTCGCAAGCGCAGCTCGCCACTGAGGGCATCCACCGGCACCGCGTAGGCCATCTGGCCCGGCTCGAAACGAGCCTTTTCCAGGGACGTCGGCTCACTGTCGGCTTTGCCCATCAACTGAATGCCCCACGTCGTGCGTTCCACATCGGCGCCCGGCGGCAGCGGCACTTCGAGCATGCCGTAGCGCAGCGGGGTCGGGGCCTTGCTGTTGATGATCACTTCATCCAGATAGAGGCTGTCACTGGACAACGGTTTGTTGCCCACCGCTTCGAGCTTGAAGGTGAAGGCCTCGTCGCCCGGCACCAGGCGCGACAGGCGTCGGGTGATGGACACGGCCATCGGCGCCAAGGGCGCTTGCTGGCTCTGGAAGCTCAACGCCGCTTGCAATGGACGCTCCTGGGCGCCGGTCAGGGTCAGCATCGTTGGAAGCTGCGCGCCCTGCCATTGCCAGTAGGTTTCACCGGTCGCGCCTTGCTTGGCTTTCCAGCCTTCGCCCGGCGCCAAAGCCACGGCCGGTGCGGCCTGTTCGATGCTGCGTTGCAGCCAGGTCAGGGCCAGGGCTCGTTCGAGGGTGGACTGTTGCGGCAGCACTCGTTCCAACAATGCAGTCGCGCGCGCCTGGTCGAAGCTTTGCAACGACAAGAGCAAGGCCTCGACAAACGGTTGCGAGCTGAGCTCCAACTGCTGTTGCGCGGCGTCGGCTTGGCGACTGAAGGCCGCGGGTAATGGCACTTTCGCCTGTTTGGCCAGCGATGCCGTCAGGACACGCGCGCTGGCCAGGCCAAGGGCTGAATCCGGCGCGTACATGACCAGGCTGTCTTCACCGCTGTCCAGCACGCTCTCGGTGCTGTCTTCGCTGGCCTTCGCCAGATCATCCATCAAGCCACTGAGCAAGGTGTTCACCGGCAGTTGCATCTGCTTGGCGAACGACAGGATCAGCGCACGTTGCAACAGCGGCGTATCACCGGCCTGCTTGGCGTAGACCTCCAGCACCCGCTGCCAGTGTTCCGGCGGCAGGCTCAGGTCCAGCGCCTGGCTGGCGTGCCAGTCGGCGTAATAGGCGTACGCGGTGAGGAATGCATCCGGCTCACCGTCCTGGCCCCACCACGTGAAGCTTGCCGATGGACCGGCCATTTGCACCAGGCGCAGGCGACTGTTCTGCATGATCAACCGCAAGCGGTCGCGGATCTGCGGGTTTGACGCCAGGGTCGGGTAGGCGATGCTCAACGGCAACAGGCGACTGGCGGTCTGCTCGACGCCGCCGTACGGGTAGCTCAGCAGATCATCGAGGGCCGAACGGAACAGCGCTTGCGGGCTGTCATCCAGGCGCAGGCGAATATCGCTGGCGTCGGCCGGCAGGGTCAGCGGGGTGTCGCCGCTGGCCACGTCAAGGCGCTGGCTCTGGGTGACTTGCCAGCCGTTGCCGCTGGCGTTCAAGTGCATGGCCAGGGCGTCCTGGGTTTCGCCGTTCAATTGCAACTGCACGGTCAAGTCGCCATTGCTCAGCTCCATGGCAGGCAACGCCACGTAGTTGATGCCGCTTTTCAGGTCCGCGACGACGCGCTGTTCGGCGCCGGCGTAACGGATCAGCAGCTCGGCCTTCAGTGGCTTTTCCGATTGGCTGAAAACGAACAGGCCCAGTTGCGGCTTGTCGCCCACGCGGAAACGGGTCGGGCCGCTCCACTTCAGGTACAGCGGTTTTTCCGAGGCGATGAACTGCTTCTTCTGGCCCACTTGGCCGTCGTCGGCGATCGCCTTGGCGGTGATGCGCCAGCGAGTCAGCGAGTCCGGCATCTTGAAGGTGAAGCGGGCCTTGCCGTTGGCGTCGGTGACCAGCTCCGGTTGCCATGCGGCGGTGTCGACGTCTTCACGACGCGGCCGTTCCAGCACCTTGACCCCGCGCTCGCTGCGGTTGGCCTTGCCCGGCGCGCCGGAGCTGCCCGGCAGCGCTACGTCGTAGCTGATGAACGACAGGCTGGCGCTGGTGCGCACGTTGTTACGACGCGGGTGATAGAAGAACTGGTCGATGGTCGGCGCGACTTCCGGTTGCAGCGCGTAGACCATTTCATCGACCACGCTGACGGTCAGGTGCGCCGGGATCGCCTTGCCGGCGAACTGGGTGCCCAGGTCCACGGTCACGGTGTCGCCCGGCCGGTAGGTGGCTTTATCGGTGGTGATGGCCACGTCGATCTGCGGCGCAACGACCTTGATGCCGGCGTTCTGGAAGCTGTACTGGCCGCCCTTGGTGTACAGCACGGAGAAGGTCAGGTTCGGCGCAAAGTTATCTTTCACGGCAATGCGCGCGCGGTACTGGGTATCGCTGAGCTTTTCCATCTTCAGCCAGTCGGCGCCCTTGGTCAGCAGGGCCGTGGCCTCGACTTTGTCCCGCTCCAGGGACAGCAGCGCGTCGCTGACCGGCTCGGGGAAGGTGATCAGCGCCAGCGCTTCGTCACCCGTGTGGTATTCGGGCTTGTCGAAGACGATCTCGACCGTGCCCGGTACCGCCTTGATCCCTTCGCCGGTCACCGCATGGGCCGCGGCGCCGATGACCCGGCCGTGGTCGTCCTTGAGTGTCAGGTTGTAGGTGCCGGGACGGTCAAACGTAAGCGTGAAGCCCTTGTCCTTGGCGGCGAGTTTGCCCTCGCCAGTGGTCTGGTCTTCCAAACGTACCCAGGCATAGCTGCCCGGCGTCACGGCTTTGCTCTGCTCGCTGGCGCCTTCATTGGCGTAGCTGAACGACACTTTCTGGCCGGCGGCGCTGAACCGCTGGGGGGCGCTCAGGCGGAAATTCGCCGCGCCACGGTCGATGAGGATTTCCTTGGTGGTCTTGACCCGATACGCCGCGCCATCGCTGGCGAACACCGTGAGGGTATAGCGGCTCGGTTTGTCGGCGGCTGGCAGGTCGAGGGTCGCATTGCCCTTGCCGTCGGTGGTCACTTCGCTGCTGGTCAGTTCAACCGGGAATTGCCCCAGGTATTGCAGCTCGTTATCGACCATCGACAGTTGCTGGGCGCGCAGGCTCAGGCTGACCTTGGCATTCGCCACCGGCTTGCCGTCGGGGTAAAGCAACACGAGGTTGCCTTTGACCGGCTCACCGGTGCGGTAATCCTGCTTGGCGAGGTTCAGGGCGATCTCGAAGTGCGGCTTGATGTATTCAGCCACGCGGAAGGCGCTGCTGTAGAGCTGGTCCTTGTAGCGCAAGCGCAACTCATAACCGCCGGCCACGGCGTTTTCCGGCAGTTGGAAACGGCCCTGGGTGCCGGCCTTGGAGTCCAGCTTCAAGGCCAGGGTTTGCAACGCGGTGCCGGTCGCGTCGAGCACGCTGACGTTGACGTCGGCGGCGGTCGGTTGCACCGATTCACGGGCGTTCTTGAACTCACGGCCAACGATTTTCAGCGACACCCAATCCCCCGGCCGGTACAGCGGCCGGTCGGTGAAGGCGTAGAGCTTGGTGTCGTAGATTTCGCTGTCGTAGTAGAAGTTTTCCGAGACGAAGACCCCGCCCTCTTCATCTTCACCGATGACGAACGAACGCTCCGGGCTGACGTGCTTGAGGCGCAGCAGGCCGTCTTCATCGGTGGCTCCGCTGCTCATCACGCCCAGGCCGTCAGTCCACAACACGTTGACCTTGGGCACCGAACGGCCTTCATGCTTGCGCGCGGCCCAGACCAGCAACTCGTCACCGGCAATCTTGCTCACGGCCACGGTGTTGGAGACGAAGACCATGGTGGTCGCGCGATATTTACCGATCAGCGCTTCCACCAGGTACAGGCCTGGCTTCAACTGGCCCAGCGGCACATAGACGTTGCCCGGGGCGACGCTGACGAACTCACTGGACGAACCCGCCAGGTTGACCCCGGCTGGCGGCTGGATTGGCTTGGCCTGCCACAGCGGATAACGGAACTGGCTGACCACCGGCAAACCGGGGATCAAGGCGAATTGCGCCGGTGCGTCGTACGGTGTCGGCGCAACCAGGGCATTGCCGATCTTCAGTTCCGGCACTTCTTCGGTGACCTGCTGGCGGGACTCGTAGGAGAACGCCCGTTGCATCACTCGACGAGACTTGCGGTACCAGTTGTCCCACAGGTAAGCGAGGGTGTTGGACAGGCCTTCGCCCTTGAACTGGCCGTCGCTGACCACGCGGTGCAGGTTCTTCTGGCGCTTGAGGAAGTCCAGCGGCTTTTCGATGCGATAGACGCGGATGTCGGCGCCGCCGTAGGGCTCCATGCGGAACCGGCGGTAATCGCGACCCGGCGCTTCGAGACGGACCATCGCCTGCTCGTCGCTGGCAAAGCTGCTGTCGGCCAGCAGGAAGAAGCTTTCACCGGACACCGGCGTGTAGCCGCTGGGCTCCACGCTGTCTTCGGCGTTCACCAGGGGGGCCAGCAACAAGGCAAACAGCAGGGGCAGTTTCGAACACAAGCGCAGCATGCGGGCACCGGTCATTGGGTGAGAAAGTTGAGTCGATAGACGCCGATGAAGTTGGGGTTGGCTGCGTCGGGTATCCATCGGGTGTCCTTCCAGTTCATGAGTTGTTGCAGGCTTGCGGAGCGCATGCCGTTGTCAGTTGGGGTAGCGGTGCCGGTGTGATAGGCGATGTAGCGGCCCATCCAGATCATCAGGTGCTGGTCGTCGCCCTGATCGAAGAACATCAAGTCGCCGGGCCGGGCCTGGGTGACATCGCGACCCACCAGGCGGCTGTTGAACTGGATCAGCTTGATCGCGTTGACATAGGGCCCGACCTTGCCGCCACCCTGCTGCCATTGCTGGGCAAGGCGCCGTTGCGCATCGCTCAGGGGCAATTCCGGCGGCAGGTAGCGATTGGACAAGCCATTACTGCGCAGCCATTTGTCATCGTGGACCTTCAGCGCTTCGTTGGCGGCGAAACGCACCAGCCCGGCGCAATCCTGCTGATACCATCGCGGGCTCGGGCCTTTGGTCAGTTGCTCTTGGGCGATGCGCACGAACCAGGCGCGAAAGACCTGGGATTGCTGGGCGTCCAGCGGCGGCGCCTCGACGGCAAGCGCAGGCCCGCCGAGCAGCAACGCCAGTAGCAACGCCAACGCCGGGTTGCGGATCAGTGCTGTCACAGCGCTTTCCATTCCAGCGGCAGCCACTGCCAATGGCCGTCCGGCTCGCTGCCTTCAGGCAACGTCAGGGCGTATTTGCCGTAGCCGCCGAGGGTGCGCAGTTTCGGAATCAGGTAGGTTTGCGCAGCGTTGTAGAACACCGGTTCCATGTCCTGGGGCAAGCTGTCGAGGGTTTCGCGCTGCATCAGTTGCGCCATGGAATCGGGGCCGAAGTAGATCGGCATCAGCACGTCCTTGGGCACGACGTCGGCCATGGGCGGGAAGCGCTTGTCGAGGGTGCCGAGGGCCTTGTCCACCAGCTTGTCATCGAGGGAGAACAGCAACGTCGAGCCGTGGCGCGCCAGGCTCACGCGCATGAACGCCTTGCCGGTGATGGACTCAGGTTGCGCGGCGTCCTTGGCCAGGTAAGGGCCGAAGTTGGAACTGACCTGGCGCTGCCAATGGTGGGTCGAGCCTTCTTGCTTCTCGACCACCGGGAACGCGTGCTCGGCAACATTGTTTTCGTAGGCGCCCACCATCGAACCGAACAGGTTGCCCAGGTCGGCGTCGAGCTTACCGTCGTCGTCATTCAAACTTGCCACCAGCAGCGGCGTGTACAGGCGTGAGTCGGCGTACCAGCACAGGCCCGCCGCGCCGGCCATGTGGTCGACCATGGCCTGGGCGGCCTTGTCGTCGGCGCCGAGTTTAACCAGCAGCGGCTTCTGCTGCTCCGCCGCCAGCGGCAAGGCGACACAGGCGCTGGCGCCCATGGGCATGGCTTGCCAGATTGGCTTGAAGTCGAAGTCCGGCTGGTTTTCCAATTCGTCCATGGCCAGGAAGCTGTGCCAGCCCTTGTCATCCATATCGAAACGCAACCCGGCGAAGTTCGGGATGAAACGCTGGTAGCCCATGGCAAGCACGCTGGCATTGACCGAGATGCGTTGCTTGGTCTCAGGCGCCTTGGGCGGCAGGCCGAAAGCTTCGGGGAAGAGTTTTTCACCGGCCAGCAAGGCCTCGATGGCCTGGGTCGAGACCATGCCCGGTTCATCGGTAGGGCCGTTGCCCTTGTCGTAAAGCTTGGTCGGGTTGGACAGCACGACGAGCTTGTCGCCATGGGAGGCGAAGACCAGGGATTTGCTGGCGTTATAACTGAGCTGGTACAGCGCGACTTCATCGCCGCCCACTTTCAAGTCGCCGAGCTTGCTCAACTGGGTGTCGTCCAAGGCGACTTTCGCCAACGGCTCCAGCACCTTGGCCAGGCCGCCGCGATCCATCACCAACAGGAAATCCTTGAGCCGACCGTCCGCACCGCGCCACAGCGCCACGTCCGCCGGTTGGTCGAAAAGCGCCTCGATCAGGCTGTCCTGCAGCTTGAGGTCATGCTCGTAGATGATCCGGCGCAGGCTGCCGATCAACCCGAGGCGGTCGGCGTGGGCTTCGTAATAGAAGACGAAATCCTCGGTGAGCGTGGCCTTGAGGAACGGCACTGCCAGCAAGTCCTTGGGCAACTGGCTCAGGGAATGCGCTTCGAGCAAACCGTCGGGGCGGCTCACGCCGAGCTTTTCCAGTGCCAGCTCCATCGGCGGCGCCTTGGGCTTGGTCATGAACCAGCCCAACCCGGCGGCCACACCGGCGACCAGGCACAGCCCGATCAGTATCGCCGGCCAGCGGCGCACAGGTTTGGCGACAGGTGTCGGCGTGGTCGGGGAAGCAGTGTTGTCGCTCATATTCACTAGGGCCTGTTCATCCGTGGAGCGGATACTTAGTAGTTGAAAGTCTTGACCAGCAACAGATCGCCAATGGCGCGCAGGGGCACGACAAAGGTCTCGCGTTTTTCATCGACGGTGTTTTCGTTGAGCACCAGGTTGATCTGCGAGGTGATCACCTCGTTCTGGTTGCTGGTTTCATCGAAGTTGTAGCCGCCGCTGCCGTAGTTGCCCCAATAGTTCACGTAGACCAAATAGGTGCCGTGCATCGGCGCGGTCATGGTGAACATCTCGGGGCCGGGACCATCGACGCCGTCCGGGTCGAGGCCGCCGCCATTGCTCAGCGCCGGTTGGCCGAAGAAGGCATGTTGGCCGTCGGGTGTGACGATATGCAGGTCGAGCTCGGCTTTTGGATCGTCCCAGCCCAGCACCACGCGGATCTGCGCGGGGGTGCGCAGGTTATTGGCTTCATAGAATTGCACGCGCTTGAGGGACTGGCCTTCGGAGCTGCGCACCTCGACGCTGTTGGAGCCGGCGCCAAACGCATACGGCCGGGCGAAACGCCCCTCGTCGTCGGTATAGAGATTCAGTGGATTGCCGTTGACCGCCAGGCTATGGGGTTGGCGCGCCGTGCCCATGTCCTTGATCCGACCCTCGATCATCGTGCGATTGCGCTGCACGCCGCGGTCGATGGGCGGCGTGGGGTAGGCGACTTGCGGGTTTTCCGTACGATCGAGCAAGCCGCTGTAGCGCCAGCCGCCGACCGGCTCCGACAACTCAGCCGAAGGCGCGGCCCACGCCAGCGGCGCACCGAGCAACCCGATCAATAGAGAAAGAAAACGCACGTATGCCTCCTGCCATGCACGACGCAACCCGGCGCCCTTCCTCGGCGCTGATTGTCATTATTCGGGTTTCGTCTGGAGGCCCCGTCGCACGGGGCCGTAGATGGCGCGAAGAGTAGCCATTTGACGGATTTTTCACAATCGGGGAACACGCGATTCTGTGTGGGAAATCACGTACTGAGAAAGGCGTGAGCCGAATAGAGGATTTATTCGGCTCATTCATCTGGGCAAGACACGGTTCTGGCAGGCCCATCGCGCCTCAGCTCTCACCCCTGAACAGACCAAAGTGCTTAACCGGCTACTCGATGGAGGTGAAAAAGGGTTCGAACAGGGGATCAGTGCCGCTCAATACCAGGCCGTGGCCAAGGTCTCAAAGGCGACGGCAACGCGACACCTGGCGGAGCTGCTGGAAAAAGGCTGCCTGGCGCGGATGCCCGGTGGCGGACGCAGTACCCGGTACAGAATCAACTATCCCGCTGTTTGAGATCATTTGTGGCGAGGGGATTTATCCCCGCTGGGTTGCGAAGCGACCCCAAAGCTGAGGACTCAATCCAGCTGACACTCCGAGGTGTCAGCTTTTAGGGCTGCTTCGCAACCCAGCGGGGATAAATCCCCTCGCCACAGGTTTACCTCCTTGCTGATAGGGGTTGCAGCCTGGCGGCCCTGATTTGCCCCAAAACCCCATGTCTGCTAGTGTCGCGCCGGTTTAATAGTCAACCGGAATAGCCGCCATGGCCCGCAAAAAAGCTGCACTGGATTTCGAACAATCTCTGGCCGACCTGCAAACGCTGGTCGAACGGCTGGAGAACGGCGAATTGTCGCTGGAAGACTCGCTGACCGCCTTCGAGCAAGGTATCGGCTTGACTCGCGACTGCCAGGCGGCGCTGGCCCAGGCCGAGCAGAAGGTGCAATTGCTGCTCGAACGTGACGGCGAGCTGACCGAAGAGCCTTTCGACGCGGAACAGCCTGAATGATCGGCGCGTATCAGGCCAGCAGCCAGGCCCGGGTCAATGCCGCGCTGGACACCTTGTTCAGCGCCCCGAGCCCGGAACTGGCGCGACTGTACGAAGCCATGCGCTACAGCGTGATGAACGGCGGCAAGCGCGTGCGTCCGCTGTTGGCCTACGCAGCGTGCGAAGCCCTTGGCGGCAAGGCCGAGCAGGCCAACGGCGCCGCCTGCGCGGTTGAACTGATCCACGCGTATTCGCTGGTACACGACGACCTGCCGGCCATGGACGATGACGACCTGCGGCGCGGCCAACCCACCACCCACAAGCAATTCGACGAAGCCTGCGCGATCCTGGCCGGCGATGGCTTGCAGAGCCTGGCGTTCAGCGCCCTGCTCGACCCTGTCCTGAGTAACTGCCCGGCGCAGATTCGCCTGGACATGGTCAGCACGCTGGCGTTGGCCGCTGGTCCCGCTGGAATGGTCGGCGGCCAGGCCATCGACCTCGGCTCGGTGGGCTTGAAGCTGGACCAGGACGCCCTGGAATACATGCACCGGCACAAGACCGGCGCCCTGATAGAAGCCAGCGTCCGGCTCGGCGCGTTGGCCAGTGGCCGGGCAACGGTTGAACAACTGCAAGCCTTGCAAACCTATGCCCGGGCCATCGGCCTGGCGTTCCAGGTGCAGGACGATATCCTCGACGTCGAAAGCGATACCCAGACCCTGGGCAAGCGCCAGGGCGCCGATATCGCGCGGGACAAGCCGACCTACCCGGCCCTGCTCGGGCTCGACGCCGCCAAGGCCTACGCCCTGGAGCTGCGTGACCAGGCCTTGGCCGCGCTGCGACCGTTTGACGCGGCGGCCGAGCCGCTGCGCGAGCTGGCGCGTTATATCGTCGAACGACGCAGCTGATACAGGGTCAACCTTTCAGACTGCGTATCGGCCAAGTTCCGGCCAACGCGTGGGCAGCTTGCGATGCATAAGGTAAACTGCCGCCTCTTTCTATACCTATAACGATTCGCCTGATGCCGACGACGTTCCAAGAGATCCCCCGCACACGCCCGAGCACGCCACTGCTGGACCGCGCCAACACGCCGGACGGCCTGCGTCGCCTGGGTGAAGCCGAGCTGGAAACCCTGGCCGATGAGTTGCGCCTGGAACTGCTCTACACGGTCGGCCAGACCGGTGGGCACTTCGGCGCGGGCCTGGGCGTCATCGAGCTGACCATCGCGCTGCATTACGTCTTCGACACCCCGGATGACCGGCTGGTGTGGGACGTCGGGCATCAGGCCTATCCGCACAAAATCCTTACTGGCCGCCGCGACCGCATGGGCACGCTGCGCCAGAAAGACGGGATCGCGGCCTTCCCGCGCCGTTCCGAGAGCGAATACGACACCTTTGGCGTCGGCCATTCCAGCACCTCCATCAGCGCCGCCCTGGGCATGGCGATTGCCGCCCGCCTGCAGGACAGCGAGCGCAAGGCGATTGCCGTGATCGGCGACGGGGCACTGACCGCGGGCATGGCGTTCGAGGCGCTTAACCACGCTCCCGAAGTCAACGCCAACATGCTGGTGATCCTCAACGACAACGACATGTCGATCTCGCGCAACGTCGGCGGGCTGTCCAACTACTTGGCGAAGATCCTTTCCAGCCGCACCTACGCGAGCATGCGCGAGGGCAGCAAGAAGGTGTTGTCGCGCCTGCCCGGCGCCTGGGAAATCGCCCGGCGCACCGAAGAATATGCCAAGGGCATGCTGGTCCCCGGCACGCTGTTCGAAGAGCTGGGCTGGAACTACATCGGCCCCATCGACGGCCATGACCTGCCCACGCTGATCGCCACCCTGCGCAACATGCGTGACCTCAAGGGCCCGCAGTTCCTGCACGTAGTGACCAAGAAGGGCAAGGGTTTCGCCCCGGCGGAAGTCGACCCGATCGGCTACCACGCCATCACCAAGCTCGAACCGCTCGATGCCCCGGCCGCCGCGCCGAAAAAGGCCGGCGGACCGAAGTATTCCGGCGTGTTTGGCCAGTGGCTGTGCGACATGGCCGCCGCCGACCCGCGCCTGGTGGGCATCACCCCGGCGATGAAGGAAGGCTCGGACCTGGTGGCCTTCAGCGAACGCTACCCGCAACGTTATTTCGACGTGGCGATTGCCGAGCAGCACGCCGTGACCTTCGCTGCCGGCATGGCCTGCGAAGGCGCGAAACCGGTGGTGGCGATTTATTCGACCTTCCTGCAACGGGCTTACGACCAGCTGGTGCATGACGTGGCCGTGCAGAACCTCGATGTGTTGTTCGCCATCGACCGCGCGGGCCTGGTCGGCGAAGACGGTCCGACCCACGCCGGCAGTTTCGACTTGTCTTACCTGCGCTGCGTCCCCGGCATGTTGGTAATGACGCCGAGCGATGAAAACGAATTGCGCAAAATGCTCACCACCGGCCACCTGTTCAATGGTCCGGCGGCGGTGCGCTACCCTCGCGGCAACGGCCCGAACGCGACGATCGAAACTGACCTGGAACCGATCGAGATCGGCAAGGGCGTGATCCGTCGCCAAGGCAAGCAAACTGCCCTGCTAGTGTTCGGCGTGCAATTGGCCGAGGCGCTTAAAGTCGCGGAAAAACTCGATGCGACCGTAGTGGACATGCGCTTCGTCAAACCCCTGGACGAAGCCCTGGTACGCGAAATGGCCGGCAGCCATGACTTGCTGGTGACCATCGAGGAGAACGCCATCATGGGCGGCGCCGGCTCGGCGGTCAGCGAATACCTGGCCAGGGACAACATCCTCAAGCCCGTACTGCACCTGGGCCTGCCGGACACCTATGTCGAGCACGCAAAGCCTGCACAGATGCTGGCCGAATGTGGGCTGGACGAGGTTGGGCTCGAAGCGTCGGTGCGTCTGCGGTTGCAGTTGCTGGGTCTGTAAGTTCATCCAGCGCACGACCTTGTGGGGGCGGGTCTGCCCCACAAGGTCGGTGCAGACCCGACATTGCGGAACCCCCATGAAACTCCGTCTCGCCCTCACCCTTCTGCTACCCGCCCCCGATCTGCTGGCGGACACCTTCGAACGCGACCAAGCCCTGAAGCTGCCCGACATCGTGATCAGCGCCAACCGCCAGGTCGAAGCCCGCAACGACAGCAGCGCCGCCAATACCGTTTTCACCCGCGACGACATCGAACGCCTGCAACCCGCCAGCGTCACCGATCTGCTCAGCCGCGTGCCCGGCGTGCAGGTGGCGCCGCTGGGCGGACGCGGCAGCCTGCCGGGGATTTACATTCGCGGCACAAAATCGGCCCAGAGCCTGGTGCTGGTGGATGGCCAGCGTATCGGCAACGCCACGTCCGGCGACAGTAACTTGCAGCGCCTGAACATCAACCAGATCGAACGGGTGGAAGTGTTGCGCGGTTCGCGCTCGGTGATCTACGGCGCCGATGCGGTGGGCGGCGTGATTCAGATTTTCACTCGGCGCAGCAACGAACAAGGCCTGCAACCGCGCCTGCACCTGGGTGTTGGCAGCCAGCAGACTTGGGAACGCAGCCTCGGCCTGTCCGGCGGTGACCAGCAGACCCGTTTCAACCTCGGTGCGAGCCTGGACGAAACCGAGGGGAGCAATCGCACTCACCAATCCTACGCCAGCGACCGGGACGCCGATGCCAACCGCAACCAGTCCTTCAGCCTGAGCCTGAGTCATGCGCCCAGCGATGACCTGGAAGTGGGCCTGAACCTGCTGGATAACCGTGGCAAAAGCGAATACGACAATCCGTTCGGCCGTTTCGACCTCAACACCTTCGCGTCCCTGCCCCAACAGCCCTACAGTGAATTTGCAGTGAGCAGTTTCAGCGGCTATGTGGATGGACGGATCAACAACGGATGGAAATCGCGCCTCGAACTCGGCCATAGCGAGAACCGGGAGAAAACCTTCGACAAGCTCAGCGATGTACGCGAAACCTTCAACACCTACCGTGATTCGCTGACCTGGCAGAACGACGTGACGCTGGACGCGCGCAACAGCCTGGTCGTCGGCGGCGACTGGTATCAAGACCGCGTCAACAGCAGCACGCCGTTCGACGAAGACAGCCGCTGGAACCGCGCGGCCTTTATCCAGCATCGCTTCCAGGGCGAAAAATTCTCCACCGAACTGGGTCTGCGCCGCGACCAGAACCAGCAATTTGGCGGCCAGAATAGCTGGAGCGGCACCCTCACGCTGCCGTTGAACCCGGATAACGATCTGCTGCTGACCTACAGCGAAAGCTTCCGCGCGCCGACCTTCAACGACCTGTACTACCCGGACTTCAGCAACCCGGACCTTGCGCCCGAAACCGCCAGGAGTTATGAGCTGCAATGGCGCAGCCAACTGAGCGACAGCGCCCGCCTGGAAATGTCGCTGTACCGCACCGACCTGGAAGACGCGATCATCTTTGGCAGCAACTCGCGTCCGCAGAACGTTGCCTCAGCACGGATCAACGGGTTCGAAGCGGCCTTGCGACAGGAGTTGTTCGGCTGGCAGGGCAACCTGGGCCTGGCCATTATCGATCCACGCGATCATGACAGCGGCCACACCCTTGCCCGCCGCGCCCGCCGGACCTTGAGCCTGGATCTGGACCGGCAATTCGATCGCCTGGGCCTCGGCGCAAGCTGGCAAGCGGTGAGCGGCAGCTACGATGATGAAAACAACCGCAATGGCCTGGGCGGCTATGCCCTGCTCGGGTTGCGTGCAAGTTGGGCGTGGACCCGGGAGGTGAAGCTGGAAATGAAAGTGGATAACCTGCTGGGCAAGGATTACAGCCGGGCGCTGTATAGCCACGACGGGGCGCAATATGGTTATCGCGAAGAGCGACGGACCTGGTTGCTTGGCGTGACGTGGACACCGAGCCTCTGATCGGAACCCGTGCACCGCGATGACGACGTCGCGGCCTACCGGTGCGGCGCGATCAGCTCACACAACCGGGCAACGGCTTCGATCATCTGCCCGCTGGGCCGCTCCAATCCCTTGTCAGTGACCAGCAACAGCCGCCCCTGCGCCACCGGCCAGGCTTTCCAGGCATCGAGCTGCGCCTGGTCCGTGGCCAGGATCATTTGCGGTTTACGCTGCAACACCGACTCCACGCTCACCTGTGGCGCCGGCAGGTCCTGGTCGGCAAAGACGTTGTATGCACCGCAGGTGGCCAGCGCATCGCTGATGATCTGCCCGCCACCCACGGTGTACAACGGCCGGTCCCAGACCTGATAAAACACCGCCAATGGCGTGTCCCGCCGATAGCGCAGGCGCAGTGCCTCAAGACGCACGCGCAGCTGCGCGGCCCGCTGAGCACCCCGTTCCGGGCGGCCGAGTGTTTGGGCGATTTCTTCGATTTGCGTAATGAGTTGGTCGAGGCTGCGGGGTTCGGCGACGTAGACAGGGATGTGCAAACCCTTGAGCTGCTCGCGCTGGGCCGGGCCGACACTGCCAGGCCAGAGCAGGAGCAAATCAGGCTTGAGGCTGAGCAAGCGCTCCATATCCAGTTGGCCGTAGCGCCCCACCGAAGGCAGGTCCTTGAGGGCTGGTGGGCGATCGCCGCCGTCCAGCACGCCCACCAACAGGTCGGTAGAACCCAGTTCGACGACGATTTCAGACAGCGACGGCGCCAGGCTGACGACGCGGGAAGCCGCCGCCGTCGAGGCGCTGGCGGCCAGCAGCAGGACCGCCAGCCAAAGGCGCATCAGCCGAGCTGGCGCGGAATGCGATACAGGTAGAACAGCACGGCGGTGGATAGCGCCAACAGCATCAGCGGCACGGCTTCCAGACCGACAAATACTGCCAATGCGCCAATCCAGGCCGGCAAGCCGGCGGCCAGGAAGGCTGCGCGACGCCGGGCCGCGAGGGTGATCCAGGCCTGAGGCTCTTCAGGTGTATCGAGGGATTTTTGCGTGGCGATCAGGGCTTTTTTATAGCCACCGAAAAACCGCAGGCTGACAAACATCGACGCCACGCCGGCGATGAACAATGGCATCGCCAGCACCGGCAGAATCGCTTCGCCCTGGCCAAACACCGCGTTGATCACGAACAGCGGCAGCAAGGCCAGCGCCAAGTATTGCCACCAACTGACGGACAGCCGCCGCCGAACCTGACCGCGCGTCACGCCCGGTCAACCTCGCCCTGGTGCTCGTTGCCCATCATGTGGTCGAGCTTGCTGGCCTTGGTCGCCAGGTACAGTTTGTTGTGCGGGTTATGCCCGGTGTGCAACGGCACACGCTCGGCCACCACGATGCCCATGTCGGTCAATGCCTTGACCTTGCGCGGATTATTGGTCATCAACCGCAACGACTTGATACCCAGGTGTTCGAGCATCGGCTGGCAAATGCTGTAGTCGCGCATGTCGGCGGCAAACCCCAGGCGTTCGTTGGCTTCCACGGTATCGGCGCCGCCATCTTGCAGTTCATAGGCGCGGATCTTGTTCAGCAGGCCAATGCCGCGCCCTTCCTGGCGCAGGTACAACAGCACGCCACGGCCTTCGCGGGCAATGGCCTGCAGCGCGGCTTCGAGTTGCGAGCCGCAATCGCAACGCTGGCTGAACAAGGCATCGCCCGTCAGGCATTCGGAGTGCAGGCGACCGAGCACCGGAGCACCGTCGGCGAAATCGCCCAAGCTCAGCACGACGTGCTCGCGACCGGTGGTTTCATCGAGGAAACCATGCATGGTGAATTGCGCAAAGGGCGTTGGCAGCTTGGAAGCGGCAACAAAAACGACAGGCACCGGTGTGCTCCTGATCTAGTACTGGAGTTTCGCAGAGGCGGGCATTGTAACAGCAGGCTCCCGCAGACGCTTAGGCTGAATTATCGGCCATAAACATCAAAAAGTTTGATCACGGCTTCGGTGGTTTACCGTGCTCGTCGAAGGGATAGGGTTGCTTCCAGCGTTCGAAAATCGGTTTCAACTCGCCGCTCTTCGCCAGCACTTCCATGCGTCGGTCGAACAGCGCACGCAACACACGACCGTTTTCGTTGTTGGCGAAGCCCAGGTACAGCGGCAAGTTAATCAACGGCGAGAGTTTGAATTGCTTGGGATCGTCGGCCTTGGCCAGCACTTCTTCGATTTCCATCGACGCATCGATGTAAAAATCCGCTCGCTCGTGAATCAGCATCGGCAAGATACCCACCGACCGGTGGATCTCATTGAAACGCCGGATGTTAGGCAGGTAGTTGTTGTATTCGTACCCACGCATCCATACCAGCCGATAGTTGCCAATCGTCGCCAGGGTGGGCGTCGGCTTGGACGCCAGTCCCAAGGCATAGATGTGATCGACGTCGTAGTGCCACTTCGGGTACAGCACGCCTTCGGACTCATCCCGATAGGCGCCGACCTGCACGTCGACCTCGCCGCGCTGCACCAACCCGATCGAGCGGGTGTAGGGCACGCTGCGGATTTCCAGCTTGACGCCTTCAGGCTCGAACACCGCGCGCAAGATGTCCCAGCCCATGCCCTGGCCATCGGCCTGGGTGTAATCGGCCCACTCCTCGCTGGCCGCGCGAATCTTGCCCGGCAGCGGCGCCGCTTCGGCCACCCGGAAGCCGAGCAAGGCCCCGAAACACAGCAACAGCAGAAGTGCGCGGCTTACGCCCATGCCTCGATCCCTCAGGTGAAACACCACACCAACCCTTGCATTGCCAACCAGGCGAAGACGCCGGCCAGTACGTCGTCGAGCATGATGCCGACACCGCCGTGTACCTGCCGATCGATCCAGCGGATCGGCCACGGCTTGAGGATATCGAAGAAGCGGAATACCAGGAAACCCGTCAACAACCAGTACCAGCCTTCCGGCACCAGCCACAGGGTAATCCACATGCCGACCATCTCGTCCCAGACGATGCCTTCATGGTCGTGCACTCGCAGGTCATCCGCCACTTTGCCGCACAGCCAGAAGCCGAACAGCATGGTGATGCCGAGCATCAGCCAGTAGCCCCAATCGGGCAACATCTGCCACAACGGTATGAAGGGTAGCGCAACCAGCGAGCCCCAGGTGCCTGGCGCTTTGGGCAAGGTACCCGAACCGAAGCCGAACGCCAGGAAATGCCAGGGATTACGCCAGACCGAAGGCGGAACAAATTCTGCCGGAACCTGATTGGGATGATCTGTCACGGTGTCTCCCGAAAATGTTGGTAGCCCCGGATCTGTGGGGTAATGTCACGTCCGAGGCTGTCGACCAGCGTGACGCCCTGCCCCGCCGTGACACTGCCGACCACATGGATCGGCCAGCCTTCGACCAGAAGCCTCGACAATCGGACCGGCGGCAATGTGAACAGCAGCACGTAATCGTCGCCACCGCTCAGGGCGGCGTGTTCCGCGCCCGATTGGCCAAGCAGCGTCACCAGTGGCATGGACAGCGGCAACCGGTCCCGTTCAACCGTCAGTGCCACGCCGGACGCCAATGAGATATGCCCACAGTCGGCCAACAGGCCATCGGAAATATCCATCGCCGCGCTGGCCTTGCCTCGCAGCGCAAGGCCCAAGTCGATCTGCGGTCGCGGTGACCAGTAATGCGCCAGCAGCGGCTCGGCGACGTCAGGCTCGGCGCTACGCTCGCCAAGAACCAGCGGCAACGCGCCAGCGGCATTGCCCAACTCCCCGCCGACGCAGAGCAGATCGCCGGGCTGCGCGCCGTTGCGGGTCAAGGCCTGACCGGACGGCACGCGGCCGAAAACGGTCAGGGTCAGGCTCAGCGGCCCCCGCGTGGTATCGCCGCCGACCAATGCCACGCCGCAGGCCTGGGCCATCTGGCTCAAACCGCGAGCATAGGCCTGCAGCCAATCGGCGGCCACCGTTGGCAAGGTCAGGGCAAGGGTAAAGGCAAGCGGGTTGGCGCCCATCGCGGCCAGGTCGCTCACCGCCACGGCCAGCGAGCGCTGGCCGAGCAGGAACGGGTCGCAAGGGTCTGGAAAATGCACACCGGCCACGAGCGTGTCGGTGGAAACCGCCAGCTGTTCCCCGGGAGGAACGGCCAGCAAGGCGCAATCGTCGCCGATTCCGAGCGCTACTGCTTCGCCGCCTTGCGCACAGGGCGCGGCGGCGAAGTAATGACGGATCAGCTCAAACTCCCCCATGGGATTTCAAGCGCAATCAGCGCTTGAACGCCTTCACTTCAGCTTCACGCAGGCGCGGGGCAAGCTTGTCGAGGACGCCGTTGACGAACTTGTGGCCATCGGTGGAACCGAAGACTTTCGCCAGTTCGATCCCTTCGTTGATTACCACGCGATACGGTACGTCGACGCGCTGCATCAGTTCCCAGGTGGACAGGCGCAACACGGCCAGTTCAACCGGGTCCAGCTCATCGATGGTCAGGTCCAGGCAAGGTGCCAGGGCGATATCGATTTCGCTCTTGTGCGCCGGGACGCCATGGAGGATCTCGCGGAAGTACGCACTATCGACATCACTGAAATCGTTATCGACGCGAAACTGCGCTTCGATCTCGTTCAGCGACTGCTTGGCCATGTGCCATTGGTACAGGGCCTGGGTCGCGAGCTGACGGGCTTCGCGGCGCTTGACGCTCTTCGAAGGTTTGCCGGCATCGGCCGGCTTCGGATCGCGCGGATTGAAACGATCGCTTTCGTCGCTAATCACTTGGCCTCCAACTGCGCCAGCAGGCTGACCATTTCCAGGGCGGACAGGGCAGCTTCGGCACCTTTGTTACCGGCCTTGGTGCCGGAACGTTCGATGGCTTGCTCGATGGAATCAACGGTCAGCACGCCGAAGGCGACCGGTACGCCAAATTCCATGGACACCTGGGCGAGGCCCTTGGTGCATTCGCCGGCCACGTATTCGAAATGCGGAGTACCGCCGCGAATGACCGCGCCCAAGGCGATGATCGCCGCATATTCGCCCTTTTGAGCGACTTTCTGCGCAACCAGCGGGATTTCGAAGGCGCCAGGCGCGCGGATGATGGTGATGTCGCCTTCGCTCACGCCGTGGCGAACCAGGGCATCGACCGCACCGTCGACCAGGCTCTCAACCACAAAGCTGTTGAAACGGCCTACTACCAAAGCGTAGCGGCCTTTGGGGGCGATGAAGGTACCTTCGATGGTCTTCAGGGTCATTCGTCAGATCTCTTAAAGAGCCGGAGCGCGTTCTATACGCACTCCTCAGTGATATTAGTCTCGAATACAGCGCCGCAAATCCCGTCGATGCCGGAATCCGCAGGCCATTATTCGGAGGGCACGTATTCTACAACTTCCAGATCGAAACCGGATATCGCATTAAATTTCATCGGTGCGCTCATCAGACGCATTTTGCGTACGCCCAAGTCCCGCAGGATCTGCGAACCGGCACCGACGATGCTGTAGGTGGTCGGCTTTTTCACCGGTTGCTGCTCGGTGGTTTCGCGGATATGCGCCAGCAGCACGTCGCCGTCGAGCGGATGCCCGAGCAACAGCACCACGCCGCTGCCGGCCTCGGCCACGGCGGCCATGGCGGCGCGCAGGCTCCAGCGGCCCGGCTGCTTGACCATCAGCAAATCGCGCAGCGGGTCCATGTTGTGCACGCGAACCAGGGTCGGCTCTTCGGCGCATACGGTGCCCAGGGTCAGCGCCATGTGCACGTCGCCTTCCACCGAATCGCGGTAGGTCACCAGGTTGAACTGGCCCAGCTCGCTGTCCAGTGGCTGCTCGGCAATCCGCTGAACGGTACGTTCGTGGATCATCCGGTAGTGGATCAGGTCGGCGATGGTGCCAATTTTGATGTTGTGCTCAGCGGCGAAGGTTTCCAGTTCCGCACGGCGGGACATGGTGCCGTCGTCGTTCATCACTTCGCAGATCACACCGGCGGGCTCGAAACCGGCCATGCGCGCCAGGTCGCACGCCGCTTCGGTGTGGCCGGCGCGGGCCAGGGTGCCGCCGGCCTGGGCCATCAGCGGGAAGATGTGGCCGGGACTGACAATGTCTTCAGCCTTGGCGGCGGCAGCAGCGGCAGCCTGTACGGTTCGCGCCCGGTCAGCGGCGGAGATACCGGTGGTGACGCCTTCGGCGGCCTCGATCGACACGGTGAACTTGGTACCGAACCCGGAGCCGTTGCGCGGCGCCATCAGCGGCAGCTTCAGCAGTTCGCAGCGTTCGCGGGTCATCGGCATGCAGATCAGCCCACGGGCGTGCTTGGCCATGAAGTTGATGTGTTCGGCCTTGCAGCATTCGGCGGCCATGATCAGGTCGCCTTCGTTCTCGCGGTCTTCGTCATCCATGAGGATGACCATCTTGCCTTGGCGGATGTCTTCAACCAGTTCTTCGATGCTATTGAGCGCCACGCGGCACCCCCTTGGGTCAGGATTTGAGGTAGCCGTTGGCGGCCAGAAAGCTTTCAGTGATGTTGCCGCCCTTTTGCGAGGCGCCGGACTCCGCGGCCTTATCGCCCAACAACAGGCGCTCCAGGTAACGGGCCAGCAAGTCGACTTCCAGGTTCACCCGGCGCCCAGGCCGATACGAAGCCATGATGGTTTCGCTCAGGGTATGCGGAATGATCGTCAGCAGGAATTCGGCGCCATCCACCGCATTGACCGTCAGGCTGGTGCCGTCGACGGTGATCGAGCCTTTGTGGGCGATGTACTTGGCAAGTTCTTTCGGGGCGCGGATACGAAACTCCACGGCACGGGCGTTATCGGTGCGCGAGACCACTTCACCGACGCCGTCGACATGGCCGCTGACCAGGTGCCCGCCCAGGCGGGTGGTCGGCGTAAGGGCTTTTTCCAGGTTGACCGGACTGCCGCTCTTGAGATCGTTCATCGCCGTGCAGTCGAGGGTTTCGCGGCTGACATCCGCCAGGAAGCCATCGCCCGGCAGCTCAACGGCCGTCAGGCAGACGCCGTTCACGGCGATGCTGTCGCCCAACTTGACGTCGCTCAGGTCGAGCTTGCCGGTTTCGACATGGACCCGCACATCGCCGCCCTTGGGGGTGAGTGCGCGGATGCTGCCGATGGATTCGATGATGCCGGTAAACATGGAGTCCTCCTCGAGAACAGGCCGTCGCTTGGGCGAAAGCCGGGAATTATACGCTGGCCAGCGGAACGGGGACGGCGATGACTCGCCAGTCATCGCCCACAGCGCGAATGTCGGTGATTTTCAGCTGCGGCGCGTCTTTCATCTGCGCCAGCGGCCAATCAAGCAATGGCCGCGCCGTAGAACCGAGGAACTTGCCGGCGACAAAAATCTGGAATTCGTCCACCAACCCTTGTCGGGCGAATGCCCCCGCCAGGCGCGGACCGGCCTCCACCAGCACTTCGTTGACGCCACGGTTCGCCAGCTCAACCAGCAGGCGCCGCAAATCGACCTGGCCGTCATCACCCGCGACGATCATGCACTCGGGACCGTTGGCGTATTGTTCTTCCACCGCCATGCAGGTAGCGACGAGCGCCGGGCCGGCCTTGAAGAACGCGGCATCGAGCGGCACCCGCAGGCGGCCGTCGACCAGCACCCGCAGCGGCGGACGGCTCATGACCAGCGCGGTTTGTTCGGCGTCCAACCCGAGTTCGTCGGCGCGCACGGTCAGCCGGGCGTTGTCCGCCAACACCGTATCGGCGCCCGTCAGCACCACACTGGCCTGGGCTCGCAGGCGTTGCACCGCCGAACGTGCAGCCGGACCGGTGATCCACTGGCTTTCGCCGCTTTCCATGGCGGTGCGGCCATCGAGGCTCATGGCGAGCTTGACCCGCACGAACGGCAGGCCCAGCTCCATGCGCTTGAGGAAGCCTTCGTTGAGCTTGCGTGCCTCGCCCTCCAGCACACCGCTTTCGGTGGCGATACCGGCCTGGGCCAGCCGTTGCAAACCACGTCCGGCGACCTCCGGATTGGGGTCCTGCATCGCCGCGACTACCCGCTTCACGCCGGCGTTGACCAACGCATCGGCGCAGGGTGGCGTGCGCCCGTGGTGGCTGCAGGGCTCAAGGGTCACGTAGGCGGTGGCGCCCCGGGCGTTAGCACCGGCGGCGCGCAGGGCATGGACTTCGGCATGGGGTTCGCCGGCACGGATGTGCCAGCCTTCGCCGACAATCTGCCCGTCCCGCACGATCACGCAGCCGACCCGGGGGTTGGGGTGGGTGGTGTAATGCCCACGCCGCGCCAGTTCCAGGGCACGGGCCATGTAGTGGGCGTCGAGGATGGCTTGCTGCGCGGGGCCGGTCATTGTTTCACCGGTTCGCGGGCCAGGCGGTCGATTTCTTCGCGGAATTCGTTGAGATCCTGGAAGCGCCGGTACACCGAGGCAAAGCGAATGTAGGCGACTTCATCGAGCTTCTGCAGCTCGGCCATCACCAACTCGCCGACTACCAGGGACTTGACCTCGCGTTCGCCGGTGGCGCGCAGCTTGTGCTTGATGTGCACCAGCGCCGCTTCCAGGCGCTCGACGCTCACCGGGCGTTTTTCCAGGGCGCGCTGCATGCCGGCGCGCAGTTTTTCTTCGTCGAACGGCTGGCGGCTGCCGTCGGTCTTGATCAGGCGCGGCAACACCAGTTCAGCGGTCTCGAACGTCGTGAAACGCTCGCCGCAGGCCAGGCATTCGCGGCGGCGGCGGACTTGTTCGCCTTCGGCGACCAGTCGCGAGTCGATGACCTTGGTGTCGTTGGCACCGCAGAAGGGACAGTGCATGGTGGCAGGCAACAAAAAAAGGGAGGGCCATGGTAGCGCATCCCACTGGCAAGACAAGCCATAGGGTTTACGGTATACAGACGGGCTTACCGTCAGATCCATGGAATTCACCTTGCTGGAGCCACACATGCCGCTACGATCGCTCGTTTTGCTCAGTTTTTTCAGCCTGCTGATGGCGTGCAGCAGCGACGCCCCCAAACCCGCCGCGCCCGCCCCGGCCCCGGCGCCGAAACAGGCCCAGGAAAAAGCCCGGCAGGCCACCGAACTGGGGCCGCTGCCGGCCCATCAGCGCGAGCTGAGTGGAACCTTGCAAGGCGTGCCGGCCGGGGCCGAAGTCGAACTGGCGCTGCTGGTGATCGACGACAAGGACCGTCCGCAACAATTGCTCGCCAGCTCCAGTCTGATCGGCACCAACCAGGCACTGCCTTTCCGCTTGCGTTTCAACCCCGAAGCCTTTCCGGTTGGTGCCCGCGTGGAACTGCGCGGTCGCGCCAGCCAGTCGGGCCAATTGATCTTGCATCTGCCGGAACAACGCATCACCCAACCGACCACCCAGGCGCTGGGCGTGCTGCAATTTGTCAAAGCACCATGAATGCACCGCACGACCTGCAACACGCCTTGGGCGAATTGCTTGGCGACGCACGCCTGGTGCCTTGCCCGTTACCCGGCACTGAGCTGACGTTATGGCTGATCGACGGGGACAACATGGCCCGTGCCTTCAGCTCGGAAGAAACCCGCCGCATCCTCCACGAACCGCCCTATTGGAGCTTCTGCTGGGCCAGCGGCCTGGCGATGGCCCGCTACTTGGCCGAACATCCGCAGTGGGTCAAGGGCAAGCGGGTGCTGGATTTCGGCGCCGGTTCCGGCGTGGCGGGGATCGCGGCGGCCAAGGCCGGGGCGCTGGAGGTGGTGGCCTGCGACCTGGATCCGCTGGCGCTTGCCGCGTCACGGGCGAATGCCTCGCTTAACGGCGCAGCGCTGAATTATTCAACGGATTTTTTCGCCGAAGCCGATCGCTTCGACCTGATCCTGGTTGCCGATGTGCTCTATGACCGCGCCAACCTGCCGTTACTCGACCAGTTCCTCAGCCGTGGCCGCGAGGCCCTGGTGGCCGACTCGCGGGTGCGGGATTTCCAGCATCCGTTGTACCGGCGCATCGAAATGCTCGAAGCCATGACCTTGCCGGACCTGGCCGAGCCCGAGGAGTTTCGGCATGTGAGCCTGTATCACGCCCGTCGCTGACCTCAGGCGCCGCGAGCACCTGGCCTTTCAGCCACCCCACACCAAGCCGTATAGTTGCGCTATTCAAGCGTTCTACGAGATTCCCATGACCCAGGACACGCCCTACATTTTCGACGCCACTACCGCCGATTTCGACCAGTCGGTGATCGCCAACTCCTTCCACAAACCGGTGCTGGTGGATTTCTGGGCCGAGTGGTGCGCACCGTGCAAGGCGTTGATGCCAATGCTGCAAGGCATCGCCGAGAGTTATCAGGGCGAATTGCTGCTGGCCAAGGTCAATTGCGACGCCGAGCAAGACATCGTCGCCCGCTTCGGCATTCGCAGCCTGCCGACGGTGGTGCTGTTCAAGGACGGCCAACCGGTCGACGGTTTTGCCGGGGCCCAACCGGAATCGGCGGTGCGAGCGCTGCTCGAGCCGCATGTGCAGATGCCGCCTCCGGCCGCCGCCGACCCGTTCGAACAGGCTCAGGCACTGTTCGACGAGGGCCGTTTCGCCGATGCCGAAGCCGTGCTGAAGGTGCTGCTGGGCGAAGACAATACCAACGCCAAGGCGCTGATCCTCTACGCGCGCTGCCTGACCGAGCGCGGCGAGTTGGGTGAGGCACAGACTGTCCTGGACGCTGTGAAAAGCGATGAGCACAAGGCGGCCCTGGCCGGCGCCAAGGCACAGATCCAATTCCTCGGCCTGGCCAAGGATCTACCGGACGCCGCTGACCTCAAGGCGCGCCTGGCGAAAGATCCGCAGGACGACGAAGCGACCTATCAACTGGCAATCCAACAACTGGCGCGCCAGCAGTACGAACCGGCGCTCGATGCGCTGCTCAAGCTGTTCGTCCGCAATCGCAGCTACAGCGAAGGCCTGCCTCACAAGACCTTGCTGCAGGTGTTCGAGCTGCTGGGCAATGACCACCCGCTGGTAACGACCTATCGCCGCAAGCTGTTCGCCGCGCTTTACTGACCGACCCAGCTATAGAGCGGCGTATCCCCGCCGCTCAACACTTTGACCTCGGCGCTATGGCGCAGGCGCACCAACAGGCGCTTGCCTGCCGAAGCGCTGCCGGTCAGGCCTTCGAGTTGCTCCAGCAGGTCCGGGCCGCTCAATTGCCCCGCCTTGCGCAGCAATTCCCGGGCGATCTGCCACTGGGCGTCGTCCGGGTTCACTGGTCTGGCCGTCGGATTGGCCGCCGGTGCCGCCGCGCCTTCGTATTTGACCGCTTGCAACTGCGCGCCGAGCTGCGCCCAGTCGCCCTCATCCATTTCGATCGACAAGTCCACCGGCCATTCGCCGACGGTTCCGCGTATCCGCAACATACCGTGCTCCTGAAGATTTCATCTGCGCATGCTCCCATGGGCCTTGCGCGACGCCAAGCAGACGGTCAAACTCTGCGCACTTTCGTTATAAGATTACATAACCTTTCGGAGACTCGTCATGCGTCGTCTGCTTCTCGCTTTGCCGTTCGCCCTGCTGCCGCTGGCTGTCGCTCATGCGGCTGTCGAGCATGATCACGACCATGACCATGAACACGGCAGCCTAAGCGCCCATGAACACGGCGTCGCTCGGCTGAACGCCGCGCTGGATGGCCAGACCCTTGAATTGGAACTGGAAAGCCCAGCGATGAACCTGGTGGGCTTTGAACACGCCGCCACCAGCGATGCCGACAAAGCCAAGGTCGCCGCCGCGCGGGCGAAGCTGGAAAAACCCCTGGCGCTGTTCAACCTGCCGGCCGCCGCCAAGTGCACCGTGGCCCAGCAAGAGCTGGAAAGCCCGTTGTTCGGCGACGAGCCGGACCACGAAGACCACGACGAAGACGCCGATGGCGACGAGCACCACGGCGAACACAGTGAGATCCACGCGCACTACCAGTTCACCTGCGCAGCGCCTGGCGCGTTGAAGAACCTGGACTTGGCGACCCTGTTCAAAAGCTTCCCCGCGACCCAGAAAATCCAGGTACAGCTGATCAGCCCGAGCGGCCAGCAAGGCGTTGAGGTCACGGCCAAGGCGCCAGCCCTGAAATTCTGATTCACTGTAAGAACCCTGTGGGAAGCGTGTTCGCTTCCACAGGGCTCCATTATTTGTTGAAGCGGCAAACATGACCCAAGCACTCATCCAACTGTCCGACCTGGGCTTCAGCTGGCCCGGGCATCCGCTGTTGCTGGATATTCCGGCGTTTCGCCTGGAAGCCGGCGAAACCTTGTTCCTGAAAGGTCCCAGCGGCAGCGGGAAAACGACGCTGCTGGGCCTGCTGGGCGGCGTGCAGACGCCGGATCGCGGCAGTATCCGCCTGCTCGGCCAGGAACTCACCGAACTGGGCGCCGGCAGTCGCGACCGCTTTCGCGTGGATCACACCGGCTACATTTTCCAGCAGTTCAACCTGCTGCCGTTTCTCTCGGTGCGCGAGAACGTCGAGTTGCCTTGCCACTTTTCCAAGCTGCGTGCGCAACGTGCCATCCAGCGCCACGGCAGTGTCGACCAGGCCGCCGCCACGCTGCTGGCCCACCTTGGGCTGTCCGACTCGAGCCTGCTGGAGCGCCGCGCCGATTCCCTGTCCATCGGCCAGCAACAACGGGTCGCCGCCGCCCGCGCCTTGATCGGCCAACCGGAACTGGTGATCGCCGACGAACCGACGTCAGCGCTTGACTACGATGCCCGGGAAAATTTCCTGCGGTTGCTCTTCGCCGAATGCCGCGAAGCCGGGTCAAGCCTGTTGTTCGTCAGCCATGACCAGAGCCTGGCGCCGCTGTTCGACCGCAATCTGTCGCTGGCCGATCTCAATCGCGCCGCCACGCCACTCGAGGTCTGAGATGTACTTGTTCCGTCTAGCCATGGCCAGCCTGGCTAACCGCCGCTTCACCGCGATCCTGACCGCGTTCGCCATCGCCCTTTCGGTGTGCCTGCTGCTGGCGGTGGAGCGGGTGCGCACCGAGGCGCGGGCCAGTTTCGCCAGCACCATCAGTGGCACCGACCTGATCGTCGGCGCTCGCTCAGGCTCGGTGAACCTGCTGTTGTACTCGGTGTTTCGCATCGGCAACGCCACCAACAACATCCGCTGGGACAGCTTCGAACACTTCGCCAACAACCCGAAAGTAAAATGGGCGATCCCCATGTCCCTCGGCGACTCCCATCGCGGCTACCGAGTGATGGGCACCACCGAAGCCTACTTCGAGCACTACCAGTACGGCCGCCAGCAACACCTGGCGCTGGCGGATGGCCGGGCGTTCGCCACCGATCCATTCGAAGTCGTGCTCGGCGCCGAAGTGGCCGAAGCGTTGCACTACAAGCTCGGCGACAAACTGGTGTTGGCCCATGGCGTGGCGGCGATCAGCCTGGTCAAGCATGACGACAAGCCCTTCACCGTGGTCGGGATTCTCAAGCGCACCGGCACCCCAGTGGACCGCACGCTGCACATCAGCCTCGGCGGCATGGAGGCGATCCACATTGACTGGAAAAACGGCGTGCCGGCCCAGGGCAATGGGCGCATCAGCGCCGACCAGGCCCGCAACATGGACCTCACGCCCCAGGCGATCACTGCGTTCATGCTTGGCCTCAACAGCAAGATTTCAACCTTTGCCCTGCAGCGCGAGATCAATGAATTCCGTGGCGAACCGCTGCTGGCCATCCTGCCCGGCGTGGCACTCCAGGAACTCTGGAGCCTGATGGGCACGGCCGAAAAAGCCTTGTTCGTGATTTCGTTGTTCGTCGTGCTGACCGGGTTGATTGGCATGCTCACGGCGATCCTCACCAGCCTCAACGAGCGTCGTCGGGAGATGGCGATCCTGCGCTCGGTGGGCGCGCGGCCGTGGCACATCGCAAGCCTGCTGGTGCTCGAAGCCTTTGCCCTGGCGTTGGCCGGGGTGGTCGCCGGGCTGGCGCTGCTTTACGTTGGCATTGCCGCCGCCCAGGGTTACGTGCAGTCGGCCTATGGCTTGTACCTGCCATTGAGTTGGCCGAGCGAGTATGAATGGACGCTGCTGGCTGGCATTCTGGTCGCCGCCCTGCTGATGGGCAGCGTGCCGGCCTGGCGCGCCTATCGCCAATCGCTGGCCGATGGCCTGTCGATCCGTTTATGAGGACGTTGAAAATGCCCCGCGCCCTGCTTGCGCTGTTGTTGCTGGTCGCCCTGCCGCTGTGGGCGGCCGAACCGAGGGATTTGGCCTGGTCGGAAATGATCCCACCGGACGCGCCGCCGGAAGTGCCGAACATGACACCCCTGCACGACCTGTCGAAGATGAGCGATGCCCTGGCGGCCGAATCCGCGCCTGCGGCCAAGCAAGACCTGCCCAACGCCCCGGTGGTCAAGACGCTGGACGGCCAGCAGATTCGCTTGCCGGGTTATATCGTGCCGCTGGAAGTCAGCGAGGAAGGCCGCACCACCGACTTCCTGCTGGTGCCGTATTTCGGCGCCTGCATCCACGTGCCGCCACCGCCGTCGAACCAGATCGTGCATGTGAAAAGCGAGGTCGGGGTCAAGCTCGACGAGTTGTACCAGCCGTATTGGGTCGAAGGGCCGATGCAGGTCAAGCCGTCCAGCAGTGAACTGGCCGATGCCGGATATCAGATGGAGGCCGAGAAAATCTATGTGTATGAGCTGCCGGAGTGAATCCGTGCTCATCACACTTTCATTGAGCTGAATCAAAAGACCGGACTAGACGGCTTCGTACCATGGGACATCAATTTTCGATGCCCTCTGGAGCCCTCATGAACAAGTCTTTGCTCAGCGCTTCCCTCGTTGCCCTCGCGCTCGCTGCCCCGCTCGCCCAGGCCCATACCGCCGGCGATATCATCGTTCGCGCGGGCGCCATCACCGTCAATCCGGATGCCGACAGCTCCAGCGTCAAGGTCGACCGTGGCCCGCTGGCCGGCACTGACCTGGGCGGTAAGGCAACCATGAGCAGCGACACTCAGTTGGGCCTGAACTTCGCCTACATGCTCACCAACAACTGGGGTATCGAATTGCTGGCGGCCTCGCCATTCGAGCACGACGTCAAAATCAAAGGCACCGCCTTGGGCGCGGCCAATAACAAGCTCGGCACCCTCAAGCATCTGCCGCCAACCCTGAGCGTGGTTTACTACCCGCTCGACGCCAAGTCGGCCTTCCAGCCTTACGTCGGCGCTGGCATCAACTACACCTGGATCTACGATGAACACGTCGGCAGCGAAGCCAGCGCCAACGGCTTCAGCAATTTCCGGGCGAAAAACAGCTGGGGCATGGCGTGGCAAGTCGGCGCCGACTACATGCTGACCGATAACATCATGATCAACGGCCAGGTTCGCTACATCGACATCGACACCACCGCCTATGTCGACAACAACGCCGTGGCCGGCGGCACCCGGGCCAAGGTAGACGTCGACGTGGACCCGTTCGTCTACATGGTGGGCTTGGGCTACAAGTTCTAAGCTCCCTCGCCACAGGTTTCACTTGCCACAATAGCGATGCATGACGCACAAAAAAGGCGCCTCGAAAGGCGCCTTTTTTTTGGCCGATGGAAACTCAGCGCCCCAGCAACCGCGCCAGCCCGACGCTCATTGGCGTCTGCGCTGGCAATTGGAAACGCTCCAGCAACCGACGGTTATCGGCCCGCGAATGACGAATGTCGCCGGAGCGCGCCGGGCCATAGCTGATCGTCGGCAAGTCACCCACGACCTCGGCCAGGGCCTGGAGCATCTGCTTGAGATTGGTGGCCTGGTTCCAGCCGACATTCACCGCGCCTGCGTCCACTTCAGTTTTTTCAATGGCCTGCACCAGCACGTCCACCAGGTCTTCGACATAGACGAAATCGCGGGTCTGCTCGCCATCGCCGAATACGCTGATCGGCAAGCCTTTCTGTGCCCGTTCGCTGAAGATACTGATCACCCCGGAATAGGGCGAAGACGGATCCTGGCGCGGACCATAAATGTTGAAGAAGCGGAACACCACCGGCTCCAGGTCATGCTGGCGACGGTAGAAATCGAGGTAGAACTCGCTGGCCAGTTTGTCCGAGGCATAGGGCGTCAGCGGAGCCTTGGGCGTGTCCTCGTCGATGGACTGACCTTCGCCGTTGTTGCCATAGACCGCCGCACTGGAGGCGAACAACACACGCTTCACGCCGGCCTGGCGCATGGCCTCGCAAACATTGAGGGTGCCGATGAAATTGCTCTGGTGCGTGCGCACCGGGTCATCCACCGAAGCTTGCACCGAAGCCACGGCCGCCAAGTGCGCCACGGCGCTGCAACCGAGCATGGCCCGGGCGACCAGCGCGGCATCGGCGACATCGCCCTCGATCAATTCGAGCGCGGGGTTGTCCAGCGGCAGATTGCCGCGCTTGCCGGTGGACAAGTCGTCAAGGATGCGCACCGAATGCCCCTTGGCGAGTAAGGCGTCGGTCAGGTGCGAACCAATGAAACCCGCGCCGCCGGTGATTAAAACAGGGCCTTCAGCCATGGCGATAAAACCTATCCAGTAAGCCCGGGAGTGCCGCGCGCCAGGCGCGGGGCTTGATCCCGAAGGTGTGCAGAATTTTCTTGCAGGCCAGGACCGCGTGCTGCGGTTCTTCCGCCGCGTCCGGCCTTGCGGCATGGGCCTGGGGCGTGGGCGACTCGATGGCCAGAGGATGCAGGGCGCGGGCTTCGGTGAGGATCGCCTGCCCCAGCGCCAGCGGCGTGGTCGCCTCGTGGCCCGCGTAGTGATAGGTGCCCCACAGCGGTGCCGCGCAGTCGAGTTGCTTGAGCACCGAGATGATTACCCGCGCGGCATCGTCCACTGGCGTCGGATTGCCCCGCCGGTCATCGGCCAGCAGCAATTCTTCGGGCTGCTCGGCCCGGGCCAGGAAACGCCCGAGGATGCCGTCGGGGCTGTCATCCAACAGCCAGCCGAAACGCAGCAACACGTGCTGCGGGCAAGTGGCGCGCACACTTTGCTCGATGCGCCACAATGCCTGGCCACGCAAACCCAGGGGCACGGGCTCGTCTTTTTCGCTGTAGGCGGTGGCGCGGGAGCCATCGAACACGCGGTAGCTCGACGGTTGCAGCAAGACGATATTGTGATGCTGGCACAGTTCGGCCAGGCGCTCGACCGCCCGCTCCTGGCTGGCCAGGCGCTGCTCGCTGACAGCCTCGGCCTGGAACCAGTCGAAGTAGTACGCCAGGTTGATCAAGGCGTCCGGCCGGGTGTCGTCGAGCAATTGAGTCAGGCTCGCGGCATCCCAGCCGTCTTCGGGTGGGCGGGGGGCAAGAAAACCGATGTCTTCTTCTGCACCGAGGCGAATCAGCGCCTGCCCAAGGGCATTTCCGCCGCCCAGTAACATAAGGCGCATTCGCATAAAGTCAGCAGGCCCAGTCTGTTGGCACAAGAATTTGGTCGACAACGCCCGTGGGCGTCGCCGGAATCGTTGCATTTTGCGGGTTTAGTGCGCAACCGTCATCCGTAAAGTGTAGATCGCCGGGTTTGTGCAGGCCTTGGGGCCGTCAATGGGAGGCTCAAGCGGTACTTGCACCTCCCCCACCCCACCCGCCTAAACTGCCCCCATGAATCTGCCCCTTGCAGCCGACCACGCCATGGCAGGCTTTCACCCTGCCGTTCGCGCCTGGTTCAATCAGACATTCCCGGCGGTCACGGCCGCCCAGGCCCGGGCGTGGCCGTTGATCGGCCAGCGCCGCTCGGTGTTGGTCGCGGCGCCCACGGGCTCGGGCAAGACCCTGACGGCGTTCCTGGCGGTGCTCGATGACTTGGTGCATCGCGGCCTGGAGCAAGGCGCTCTACCGGACGAAACGCTGGTGGTCTACGTCTCGCCGCTCAAGGCCTTGAGCAACGACATCCAGATCAACCTGCAAAATCCCCTCGCTGGTATCACCGAGCAATTGCAGCAAATGGGCTTGCCGCCCTTGCCCATCACCACCGCCGTGCGCACTGGCGACACTCCGCAAAAAGAGCGCACGGCAATGCGCAAGACCGCGCCGCATATCCTCGTGACCACGCCTGAATCACTCTACGTGCTGCTCGGCTCCGATTCCGGCCGGCAAATGCTCGCCAGCACCCGCACGGTGATCGTCGATGAGATCCACGCCATCGCCGCCAGCAAGCGCGGCAGCCACCTGGCCTTGAGCCTGGAACGGTTGCAAGCGCTGTGCGCCGAGCCGCTGGTGCGCATCGGCCTGTCCGCCACGCAAAAACCCATCGAGGCGGTGTCGCGCTTTCTCGTGGGCCATGGCCGAACCTGTGAGATCGTCGACATCGGCCACGCCCGTCCGCGAGACCTGGACATCGAGGTGCCGCCGGTGCCGCTCTCGGCGGTGATGGCCAACGATGTGTGGGAACTGGTCTACAACCGCCTCGCCGAACTGGCGCGCGAGCACCGCACGACGCTGGTGTTCGTCAACACCCGGCGCCTGGCCGAACGCCTGAGCCGTCATTTGAGCGAGCGCCTGGGCAAGGACGCCGTGGCCGCCCACCACGGCAGTCTCGCCAAGGAATTTCGCCTCGACGCCGAACAGCGTCTCAAGCGCGGCGAACTGCAAATCTTGATCGCCACCGCGTCCCTGGAGCTGGGCATCGATATCGGCGATGTCGACCTCGTTTGCCAGATCGCCTCGCCTCGTTCGATCTCGGCGTTCCTGCAACGAGTCGGCCGCTCCGGCCACCAGGTCGGCGGCACGCCCAAGGGTCGCCTGTTCGCCACCACCCGCGACGACCTGATCGAATGCGCCGCCCTGCTCGATTGCGTGCGCCGAGGCGAACTCGACATCCTGCACATCCCCAAGGCGCCGCTGGACGTGTTGGCCCAGCAGATCGTCGCCGAGGTCAGTTGCCAGGAATGGCACGAACAGGCCCTGCTGGATATGTTTCGCCGAGCCTCGCCTTACGCCGAACTCGACGAAGATCATTACCAGGCGCTGCTGCGAATGCTCGCTGAAGGCCTGAATGGCAGGCAGGGCGTGCGCAGCGCTTACCTGCACCGGGACGCCGTGACACGGACTTTGCGCGGCCGTCGGGGCAGCAAGCTCACGGCCGTGACCAGCGGCGGGACGATTCCGGACAACGCCGACTACAGCGTGCTGCTCGAACCCCAGGGCCTGAACATCGGCAGCGTCAACGAAGACTTTGCGGTCGAAAGCATCGCCGGCGACGTGTTCCAGTTGGGCAATACCTCTTATCGCATCATCCGCGTCGAGACCGGCCGCGTGCGGGTCGAGGACGCCCAGGGCCAGCCGCCGACCATTCCATTCTGGCTCGGCGAGGCCCCGGGGCGCAGCGCCGAGTTGTCCCTGGCCGTCGCCCGCCTGCAAGCCCAACTGGACCAGCTGCTCGGCGCCACGCCGGGCAACCTGCAACCGGCCCTGGACTGGCTGACCGGCACCTTGCAACTGAACCTCGCCAGCGCCGAACAATTAATTGATTACCTGGCCCCGGCGCGCCTGGCCTTCGGCGCCTTGCCGTCCCAGGAAACGCTGCTGATGGAGCGCTTCTTCGATGAGTCCGGCGGCACCCAACTGATCATCCACACGCCGTTCGGCAGCCGGATCAACCGCGCATGGGGCCTGGCGCTGCGCAAGCGCTTCTGCCGCACCTTCAACTTCGAACTGCAGGCCGCCGCCAGCGAGGACGCCATCGTGCTTTCGCTGTCCACCAGCCACAGCTTCGAGCTGGACGAGGTCTGGCGCTACCTCAACAGTCACAGCGCCGAGCAGATTCTCGTCCAAGCGGTGCTGGATGCGCCGCTGTTCGGCGTTCGTTGGCGCTGGAACGCCGGCGTGGCCCTGGCCTTGCCGCGCTATACCGGCGGGCGCAAAGTCGCGCCGCAGATCCAACGCATGAAGAGCGAGGACCTGATCGCCAGCGTCTTTCCCGATCAGATCGCCTGCTTGGAAAACCTCGCCGGCGAGCGCGAGATTCCCGACCATCCGCTGGTTGAACAAACCCTGGACGATTGCCTGCACGAAGCCATGGACAGCGAAGGCTGGCTGGCCCTGTTGCGGCGCATGGAAGCAGGCGAGGTTCGCCTGGTCAGCCGCGACCTGCCAGCGCCCTCGCCCCTGGCGGCGGAAATTCTCAGCGCCCGCCCCTACACCTTTCTTGACGACGCACCGCTGGAAGAGCGCCGCACCCAAGCGGTGATCAACCGTCGCTGGAGCGATCCGCAGTCCACCGACGACCTGGGCGCGCTCGACGCCGATGCCATCCAGGCCGTGCGGGACGAGGCCTGGCCGACGCCGACCAACCTCGATGAAATCCATGAAGCACTCATGAGCCTGGCGTGCATCGCCGACAGCGAAGCCCGCGCCGAGCCGGCGTGGCTGGAGGGGTTGCGGACCCTGGCCGAGCAGGGTCGCGCCAGTCATCTCCAGATCAGCGATGAGCGTGGCCTGTGGGTGCCGCTGGAACGGCTGACCTGCCTGCAAGCGATTTATCCACAGGCCCAATGGCAGCCAGCGCTGACACCGCTGCCAGGATTCGATGAACAGTGGGACGCCGACGACGCCATAGTGGAAATACTCCGTGCGCGGCTCAGTGCCTTTGGCCCGCAGCCTTTGACGGCGATTGCCTATCCACTGGGGCTGTCAACGGCACAAGCGACCCAGGCCCTGGCCCAGCTGGAACAACAAGGGTACGTGTTGCGCGGGCGGTTCACGCCGGGCACTGGCCAGGAAGAATGGTGCGAGCGGCATCTGTTGGCGCGTATCCACCGTTACACCGTCAAGCGTCTGCGGCGGGAAATCGAGCCGGTGATGTTGCAGGACTTCATGCGCTTCCTGTTCGACTGGCAGCACTTGGCGCCGTCGACCCAAGGCCGGGGCAGCGCCGTGTTGCCGTCGATTATCAGCCAGTTCGAGGGCTATCCGGCCGCCGCCTCGGCCTGGGACAGCGACTTGCTCCCGGCACGGATCAAGGATTATTCGCCGAGCTGGCTCGACGAACTCTGTCGCAGCGGCAAGTTCGTCTGGACGCGCCTCAGTGCCCGCCAGAAGCTGGCCGCCAGCGCCTTGCGCAGCACGCCGATTGTCTTGCTGCCGCGCGCCAGGGTCGCGCTGTGGAGCAACCTGACCGAGCAGACGCCAGTCAGCGAACTGTCTCTCAAGACGCAAAAAGTCCATCAAGCCCTCAGCGAACATGGCGCGCTGTTTTTCGATGAGCTGCTGCACGAAGCCCACCTGCTGCGCAGCGAACTGGAAATCGCCCTGCAGGAACTGGTGGGCGCCGGGCGGGTGAATGCCGACAGCTTCGCCGGGCTGCGAGCCTTGATCACGCCGGCCAGCAAGCGCCAGGCCCGCAGCAGCCGGCGCGGGCGTGGGGCGTTTGTCGGCGGCATGGACGACGCCGGGCGCTGGGCCTTGTTGCGCCGCAGCTCACCAACCCCAGCGCCGGATAACCGGCCCGCGCCGACGCCGCCCGAGACCCTGGAACACATCGCCATGACCCTGTTGCGCCGCTACGGCGTGGTGTTCTGGCGGCTGCTGGAGCGCGAAGCCGATTGGTTGCCGAGCTGGCGCGAACTACTGCGCACTTTTCATCGCCTGGAAGCACGGGGCGAGATTCGTGGCGGGCGTTTCGTCAGCGGGCTGGCCGGCGAACAGTTTGCCTTGCCCGAAGCCATCCCATTGCTGCGCGAAGTACGCCGCCGCCCCACCGATGGCAGCCTGGTCGCGGTATGCGGCGTTGATCCGCTGAACCTCGCCGGCACTTTGCTGCCGGGGGCGAAAGTACCGGCGCTAGTGAATAATCGACTGGTGTACCGCGATGGGTTGCCAGTCGCAGCGCAGATTGCCGGCAAGCCGCATTTTTGGGTGGAGTTGGATGCCCAGGGGATGGCTGAGATTCGCACCAAGCTGATTCAACACCTTTAGCCCGGGCACAGGAGCGTCCGTAGAGGCATTCCCACGCAGAGCGTGGGAACGATCAAGATTGAGCTTGATCAGGCAGCTCATCCCCCGACTTCGGCTCCTCGACCAACCGCTTCGGCATCATCACCTGCTGGGGATAAATCTGCGCGAAATGCACCGCAGGGTCGTTATCCACAAGCTTTTTCAGTCGTTGGTTGAACGCCCGGCTGACCGCGTATTGTCCGCCCGACACGGTGCGGAACTGGGCCGTCAGTACCACGCCGTTGAGGTCCATCTTGTCCACCCCGAACACATCCAGCGGCCCTTGCAGGTTGAATTTGAGGAACGGGTCTTCGGAGATTGAATCCCCGGCTTCGCGGATCAATTCAATGGCGCGGTCCACGTCGGTGTCGTAGGTGAACTGTACCGAGAAAAACGCAAAGGCAAATTGCCGGGACTGATTGGTTACGGCCTTGATCTGGCCGAACGGCACCGAATGCACGAAGCCCTTGCCGTCGCGCAGGCGCAGGGTGCGGATGGTCAGGCCCTCCACGGTGCCGGCATGGCCGGAGCTCAGCACCACCCAGTCGCCGATGGACAGCGTGTCTTCAATGATGATGAACAGTCCGGTGATGACGTCCTGCACCAGTTGCTGCGAACCAAAGCCGATCGCCAGCCCCACCACTCCGGCACCGGCCAGCAACGGCGCGACGTTGATGCCAAGGTTGGCCATGGTGGTGATTGCGCAGATCACCACCAGGATGATTTTCGCGGCGTTGCGCAACAACGGCAGGATGGTCTTGACCCGTGTGCTGGGTTGGCGGGCACCGCGCTTGTTGAGCGGCGGTTTCAGGGCTTCCTGGATCGCCGTATCCAGCACGACCCACATCAGCCACGTCACCAGGAAGATCAGGCCGATGCGGCTCAAGGAATCGCTGATTGCCCGGCCAAGGGCATTGCGCGATGCGAACTCGAACAGGGAAATGCCCCAGATCCGTCCAAGGATCTCTATGAATGCCACCGCCATGACGATGCGCAACAACGCGTGGAGCAAGCTCAACAGCCGCCCCTTGTAAGCGCTGTTGCGCTGGATGACCTCGGCCTTGGGGGATTTGAAAATGTGCTGGAACACGGTACTGAGGAACACCGTCGCGATCAGCAGGAGGGTGGTGAACAAGGCGCAACGCAGGGCTTTCTGGTTGTCTTCGCCAACCCCGATCAAGCTCACCGCCGAGACCAGCACCATCAGCAGGATCGGCCAGTACCAGAGCCCGGAGAAAATCCGCAGCGATTCCTGCAGCGCCGGCTGTTTCAGGCGTTGGGCCAGCGGGCGGTTGCGGATCAGGTGGGCCACCGGTCGGCGCATGTGAATCACCAGCCAGCCGAAAATCATCGAGGCCGACAGCCCGGTAAATACCGCGACGCTACTGGTAATGTTGCCGCCCAGTTGCCGAGCGATCTGCGGGCTGGTCAAGGCATCGCTGAGGGCAGCCAGAAAACCGATCATGAACAGCGGACGCGGACTGAAACGTCGAATCATCGCTACCGCCCGCCGTTTGTGGCCGGCGTTGAACATGACGATCACGCAGAGCAGCACCGATGTCGAGACGATGCCGCTACTGGTGGCGTAGGCAAAGCAAAGCGCCAATGCCCGGCCGACTGAAACTTGCAGGAAATGGCTGACGTAAAGGGTCAACGGCAGGCAAGCCACGGCAGGCAAGGTGTAGGGCAGCAGGTAACCGAGCAGGTCTCGCACACGCTGGCGGGTGCGCAACCAGCGGCGGCGACCCAGGCGCCGCACCAGCAATCGCGCGCTGGCCCAGATCAGCGCAAACGCCCCTAGCCAGACGCCGGAGAGCAAGAGGAAATCCCCCGCCACGCGCCACGTGGAACGAGAGGTCTGGTCCACCAGGCGATCCACTTCGTCCGCCGCCCGGTCCGCACGCAGGCGCCAGGCATCGACCAGGCTCTGGTTGAGATCGAGTTTGTCCTGGACATCGTCGATGCTCGAGCTGATTGCCCCGAGCAAGCCGCCCTGGACCAGCGGCTCGGGTTCGGCGGGAGCCTCACTGGGCGCAGCGGTGCCAGGGACAGCGGCGGTCCCGTAGGCGCTGGTACCGGTCAACGTCAACAAGACCAGCAGCAATGCAGTACTCAATCGAGACAAAGCGCGAGGCTCCTTCGGGCAGGGTCGGTAAGGAACTGATCGATAATGGGCCGGCAAGTTCGGTTTTGGCGGGCAGTGATCGTTCCCATGCTCCGCGTGGGAATGCCGCCCGGGACGCTCTGCGTCCCTCTCGCGGCCGAACGCGGAGCGTCCGTAGAGGCGTTCCCACGCAGAGCGTGGGAATGATCAGAGCATCACTTCACCATCGGTAAGACCAGCGAAACTTTCCAGCCCGCGCGGCAGTCATCAAAAGACACAGGCGGTACGAGGTCATTGGCACGGGAGGGATACATGACGGCGATCCACATTGGCATTTCCGGTTGGCGCTACACGCCTTGGCGGGGAGATTTCTACCCCAAGGGGCTGGTTCAGAAACGGGAATTGCAATTTGCTTCGCGAGCGGTCAACAGCATCGAAATCAATGGATCGTTCTACGCCCTGCAACGTCCCGAACGGTATGCCCAGTGGTACGCCGAGACGCCGTCCGACTTCGTTTTCAGCGTCAAGGCGCCGCGCTTCATCACCCATATCAAGCGCCTGCGAGACATCCATAAGCCGTTGGCAAATTTCTTCGCTTCCGGGGTGCTGGAGCTCAAGGAAAAGCTCGGCCCCATTCTCTGGCAGTTTCCGCCCAGCTTTAAATTCGACCCCGAACTGTTTGAGGATTTTCTCAAGCAATTGCCCCACGACACCGAAGCCGCCGCCGCGCTGGCCCGCGAGCACGAGCCGCGCCTGGATGGCCACGCCAGCACCGAGGCGGACAAAAAGCGTCAGCTGCGCCATGCGGTCGAGATCCGTCATGAAAGCTTCATCGACCCTCGCTTCGTCGCCCTGCTCAAGCGCTACGACGTCGCCTTGGTGGTCGCCGACACTGCCGGCAAGTGGCCCTATCGCGAAGACGTCACGAGCGATTTCGTCTATCTGCGCCTGCACGGTGCCGAAGAGCTGTATGCCAGTGGCTACTCCGACGAGGCGCTGCAACGCTGGGGCGATCGAATCGAAGCCTGGAGCCACGGCAGCCAACCGGGCGACGCGCACCTGATCGACCCGAAAAAGAAACCCCGGGCCCGCAAGAGCCGGGAGGTGTTCTGCTATTTCGACAACGACATCAAAGTTCGCGCGCCGTATGACGCGCGCCATCTGCTGGAGCGTTTTGACCTGGACAAGAACCTCGCCACCGCTCCCGGCGTGCGCCCGGCCGAAGGGGTCTTGCCATGACCACGCCAGAATCCAGCGAAGCCACCCGCGAGCCGATCCCAGACGTGGCGCAAGACCTTGATCGGGTAAACCGCTTCACGGTGCTCACGGTGAATACACATAAGGGATTCACGGCGTTGAATCGACGTTTCATCCTGCCGGAACTGCGCGAAGCGGTACGCAGCGTATCCGCCGACGTGGTGTTCCTGCAGGAAGTGCATGGGACCCACGAACACCATCCCCAGCGCTACAGCAACTGGCCGAGCATGCCGCAATACGAATTCCTCGCCGACACCCTCTGGCCGCAGTTCGCCTATGGGCGCAACGCGGTGTACCCGGCGGGCGACCATGGCAACGCGTTGCTGTCGAAATTCGAGATCATTCGCCATGACAATCTCGACGTCTCCATCAGCGGCCATGAAAGCCGCGGCATGCTCCACAGCGTGCTGCGCCTGCCGGGCGGCGAAGGGCAAGAAGTCCACGCGATTTGCGTGCATTTGGGGCTGCGCGAAGGCCATCGCATCGAACAGCTGAAACTGCTTTGCCAGCGCCTGAGCGAATTGCCCGCCGGCGCCCCGGTGATTGTCGCGGGCGACTTCAACGACTGGCGCGGCAAAGCCAATGATCTGCTCGAGCCTTGCGGCCTGCGGGAAGTGTTTGCCGAACAATGGGGCAAACCGGCGCGCAGTTTCCCTGCGCGCCTGCCGATCCTGCGCCTGGACCGTATCTACGTGCGCAACCTCAAGGCCCACCATGCCCAGGTATTGAATGTACGTCCCTGGTCGCACCTTTCCGACCACGCACCGCTGTCGGTGGAGATCGAATTATGAGCGCGACGATGAACAAGGCGACGGTGGAAAAGATTGAAGTCCCGCCGACCGAACGCAACCCGGCGCTGGCCGATATCGAATACGGCTGGCACGGCAACAACCGCGTCACGCTGCTGGAAAATGGCGAGGAATATTTCCCAAGGGTTTTCGAGGCCATTCGCCGCGCCCAAGAGGAAATTCTCCTGGAGACCTTCATTCTGTTCGAGGATAAGGTCGGCGTTGAACTACGCGACTTGCTGGTCGATGCCGCCCGGCGCGGCGTGCGCATCACAGTCAACCTGGACGGTTTCGGCTGCGGCGAGTTGACTACCGAATTTCTCGCATCGTTGAGCGATGCCGGGGTGCGCTTGCAGATGTTCGACCCGGCGCCCCGACACCTCGGGATCCGCACCAACTGGTTCCGCCGCCTGCACCGCAAGATCGTGGTGGTGGACGGTGTCATCGCGTTTATTGGCGGGATCAACTTTTCCGCCGATCACCTCGGCGACTTCGGTCCCGAGGCCAAGCAGGACTACTCGGTGGAGATCAAAGGCCCGGCGGTGGTGGATATCCATCACTTCGCGCTGCTGCAAAGCGGCCGCCCGGCTCGGGCCAAGTATTGGTGGCAACGTCGCCGCAACCGTCGCTCCGAGCTGGCCTTCAATGACCATGACGGCCAGGTGCGCCTGGTCTATCGCGATAACCATGAGCACCAGACTGACATCGAGGAGGTCTATCTGCAGGTGCTGCGCAGCGCCCAGCGCCGGGTGGTGATCGCCAACGCCTACTTCTTTCCCGGTTATCGCTTGCTGCGTGAGATCCGCAACGCCGCCCGGCGTGGCGTCGAAGTGCGGCTGATCCTGCAAGGGCAGCCGGACATGATGATCGCCAAGCTCGCCGCGCGGATGCTCTATGACTATCTGCTCAAGGCCGGTGTGACGATCTACGAATATTGCGAGCGACCATTGCACGGCAAGGTCGCCTTGGTGGATGAAGATTGGAGCACAGTGGGCTCGAGCAATCTCGACCCGTTGAGCCTGTCGTTGAACCTGGAAGCCAACGTGCTGATCCGCGACCGGGCGTTCAACCGCGAGCTGTTCGAGCGCCTCGATCACCTGAGTCGCAACCATTGCACGGTCATGCCCGAGAACCACGCCCCGCGTGGGCTGCTGTGGCGCATGACCATCGGCTTCATGGTGTTCCACTTCTTGCGTCACTTCCCGGCCTGGGCCGGATGGCTGCCGGCTCATAAACCCCGTTTGAAACCTTTCTCACCGCCGACGGCGGTCCGGAGCGAACCCCATGAACCACTCTGAAGCGCACACCGCGCCGAGAGATGATGCCCATGCGCCGGAACAGGCCAAGCCAAAATCCCGCTGGAGCCGCTGGAAACGGCCGCTGACGCTGGCCTTCTTCCTGCTGCTGATCGTCCTGTTTACGGCATTGGCCCGACGTATCGACTGGTCGGAGGTGTTCACCACCCTGGCCGACTTCAAGCTGCGTACCTTGCTCATCGCCGCCGCGCTGACGGTGGCCAGTTTCATCACCTACGCCTGTTTCGACCTGATCGGCCGTACGTACATCCGGCAAAAACTCGGCTGGCGGCAGATCTTGCCGGTGGGGGTGATCAGCTATGCCTTCAACCTCAATCTCAGCGCCTGGGTCGGTGGCATCGCCATGCGTTATCGGCTGTACTCGCGACTCGGGGTCAGTAACGGCAATATCGCCAAGATCCTCGGCCTGAGCTTGGCCACCAACTGGTTCGGCTACATGACCTTGGCCGGCGTGGTATTCAGCAGCGGCCTGGTGACGATGCCGCCGGGTTGGAAGTTGAGCAGCAACGCACTGCAAGGCGTCGGCGTGCTGCTGTTGCTGATCAGCGCCGGATACCTGGTGGCGTGCCGCTTTTCCAAGCGCCGGGCCTGGACCGTTCGCGGCATGGAAATCAACCTGCCGTCCCTGCGCATGGCCGTGTTGCAATTGGCACTGGGGGCGCTTAACTGGTCGTTGATGGCCGCGGTGATCTTCACACTGCTGCCTGGCAAACTGGATTATCCGGTGGTGCTCGGGGTGTTGATGATCAGCAGCATTGCCGGGGTGATTACACACATTCCGGCGGGGCTCGGGGTGTTGGAGGCGGTGTTCATTGCGCTGCTGCAACACGAGGTATCGCGGGGCAGCCTGTTAGCGGGATTGATTGCCTACCGGGCGATCTACTTCATCCTGCCGCTGTTGGTGACCGTGGTGATGTACCTGGTGATCGAGGCGAAGGCCAAGGCGCTGCGGGTCAAGCCTGGCACCAAGTGAGGGATTGGCTGGGTTGGCCCCTGCACGGACAGGCGTGCGGGGCCGGGCCTTATTAATGCTGGAAATTACCGCTCCTGAATGATGCTCAAGCGTTCGCCCACCACCATTTCCGTGATCCAGCCCACCAGGATCGAGGTGTAAGCCTGCTGTGATATGGGGTCACTCAGGGAATGGTCGGCGCCGTCGATAATCCTATGAGTCAGTGAATGAGTCTGCTGGCAGGCGGCTCGGTAACTCATGATGGTCGCGTGGGGCACGTGGTCGTCGGTCTCGGATTCCACCAATAACACGTCGCCGGTGAACTGCGAGCAGGCCTGCAAAGCGCGGTTGGTGTCGGCGTGTACCAGCGTACTGCGGTAATCGAGCAGGTCGGCCTTGTCCAGGTCGCGCTTGGGCGTGTGCCATTGCTCGTCGCGGTACAGCGCCGGCACCCGCAAGGCCAACCAGCGCACCGGTCGCAGCGCGGTCAGGATCGAAGCCAGGTAGCCGCCGTAACTGGTGCCGACCACGGCAATCGCCGAGGTGTCCAACGCAGGGTGGGCAAGCAGCCGGTCGTAGGCCGCCAACAGGTCCCGCAGATTGTCCTCGCGCGTGACCCGCGACAGCGGGATTCCGGTCCCGCCCGTGTGCCCGCGTAAATCGAAGGTCAGGCACACGCAGCCCAGGCCGGCGATGCCTTTGGCCCGTTCCAGGTCACGCTCCTGGCTGCCGCCCCAACCGTGTACGAACAACACGCCGGGAACCTTCGATTTTGGGCTCAGGAAGGTCCCGTTCATGTGCTCGTCATCTATTGCAATCTGGATCGTTTCGCTTCTAGCCGTCATAGGGTTGAACCGTTACGTATTTGAGTAGGAAATCACTGTTTTCCGCCGTGCCGCGATAGATTTCAGTGGCGCCGGCCGGCAGCGGCTGGTCGGTGTAGGTTTCCACCGAAGAGACGCGAACCGCGCGGGTCGAAGGGTCTTCGACAAACACTTGAAGTGCCGCCACTTCCGCGCTGCTGGCGCCGCCCATGCGCCAGGATTGTTCCAGCACACCGCCGCGTGGTTGTCCGCCGGTGTCGACGCCCTGGGCGATGTCGTAATTGCGCCGCGAGGCAAAGAAGGTCGGAAATGCCTGGTTGGCCGCGTCATCAAATACTTGCGCCAGCCGCACCGCCTCACGCACATCGTCCGGAAGCTCCAGGCCGAGCAACTCGATGTAGCCACCCTGCACCACCAACAGGTCCGAGCCGCCGTAGACCTCGAGCCCTTCATTGTCGTGGGTGAGGTGTTGCACCCCGCAATAGCTCATGACCTTGCCATTGATGAAGCTCTGGCCGACGCTCTGGGTCCTGACTCCGCTGAGGTTCTGCTCAAGCACCACACCGTCGCGAAACACTGACTGGGCGTCAGGCGCAGCGACAATTTCATCAAACTCGGCGAGGCTGCTGATCACCCGTTGACCGCGTCCCGCGCAGGCATGAATCGGCTTGAAGCGAATCGGCCCCGCATAAAGCAGATGTTCAGCGGCTGGGCGCGCATCCTTGAGCGAGAACACGCTGACCCCGTCGAGCACCACGCCACGGGTCAGTTTGGCGAACAGCGGCGACCACCCCTTCGGCGCAACCGCATCCTTATTCAAGAGACCATGGGCGATCGCCTTGGTGCAGATAAAATCATGGTCGACGTAGCCGCCCCACAAGTCCTCTGGCCCCTTGATGCCAAGGCGCAATGCGGCCTCGGCACCGATCAGCGTTTGCGTGGGCAACAGATACAGGTCCCGTCCTGCATGCTCGCGGCTGTCATGACTGCCGCCGTACTCCAAGCCCAGGATGTTCGCCAGCCAGCGGGCCAGCGCCCGATTGGTCTCGACTTCATGCTGCGGTGCGTGGGGATTGACCGAATGGGCCACTACCATTTTGTTGCGATGGATGGACGTCATGCGTTGTCCTTCTTAACTGCGCTCAATAGCTGTAGCTATAAGGATTGCAGAGATCAGGCCAACGGCGTGTTGGGGGACGAACGGTCAAGGAAACGGGCACAAACGTTCGACCCTGTGGCACAGGGCCTGTTTCATTCTGCACGACCGCCAGTCGGCATCCGGCAAATTGCACGACGCAGGGCACAAAATCCAAGGATGAGGTCAGCCCTTTGGGCTAACCCCAAATCTCGTACGGTAGTCACTCGGCGCCAGCCCGGTGATTTTCTTGAAGGTCGATCGAAAGGCGCCGGGATCCTGATAACCGACGGTCCAGGCAATGTGATCGATGGTGCCGTTGGTAAACTCAAGCATTTCCCGGGCCTTGCCCACTCGCAGGTGCTGGCAGTATTCGGTGGGCTTGAGCCCGGTCGCCGCGCGGAACCTGCGCAGGAAAGTGCGCTCTTCCAGCCCGGCCTGCTCAGCCATCGCGCCAAGGGAAACGTCCACCGCGCCGCTGCGTTGCAGCCAATGCTGGACCTTGAGGATCGCCCCGTCACCGTGCCCGAGGATCGGCGCGAAATTGCTGCCGCACTGGCTCGCGCTGTCGCTGTGCTCAATCACCAGGAACTGCGCCGTGCGCGTGGCGATACTGGGCCCAAGCAGACGATCGACCAGGCGCAGTCCAAGCTCCGACCAAGCCATCAGCCCGGCCGTGGTGATCAGGTCGCCGTCGTCGACAATGGGTTTATCGGCGTCGAGCTTGATCTTCGGATAACGCGCCGCAAACGTCTTCGTCGAGGTCCAGTGGGTCGTGGCGCTGCGCCCATCCAGCAAGCCGCTTTCGGCCAGCAGGATAGACCCGATGCACACCCCGCCCAGCACCGTGCCGCTGGCATGGAGCGTGCGCAGCCAATCCATTAGCGTCGGCGAGACCAAGTCTTCGTTGAAGCCGGCGATGGATGGCGGGATGAGCAATGCCAGCAACGGGCCCGCCGGGCCGGTCTCGCTGTCGAACACCCGCCGTGGCGCCTCATTGTTGTCGGTCTGCCAATGACTCACTCGTAACCGCGGCAACGCTGCGCCGGCATGCTCGGCCGCGATCCGCTGTGCCACGGCGAACAGGTCGGTCAAGCCATGCACCGCGGCCATTTGCGCGCCGGGATAGATGAGTACCCCAAGCTCGGAGATTGCCGTTTGCTGCGCCATTGTCAGTTTTCCCTCGCTTATTGTCGTTGCGGCCAATCCTCGGCCCGGCGGTAAACGCCAATACTGGCGCCCTACCCCACCTGATCAAGGAAGCCTCATGTCCAAGCAAGCGCTCATCGTAGTCGATATCCAGAACGACTACTTCCCCCAGGGAAAATGGCCATTGGTTGGCGTCCAAGCCGCCGCCGATAACGCCGCTCGGTTGATCGAAGCGTTTCGTCAGGCCGCAAAGCAAGTGGTGCACATTCGCCACGAATTCACTTCCGACGAAGCGCCATTCTTCACGCCCGGCTCCGAAGGCGCGCAGTTGCATCCCAAGGTGCTCAACCGCCCGGACGAACCGGTGGTCCTCAAGCATTTCGTCAATTCGTTTCGCGAAACCGAACTGCAAGCCATCCTCGACCAGCACGGCATCAAGCAACTGGTCGTGGTCGGCAGCATGAGCCATATGTGTATCGATGGCGTCGCTCGTGCAGCGGCGGACCTGGGCTACGGCGTCACGGTGATTCATGACGCTTGCGCGACTCGCGATCTTGAATTCAATGGCGTGATCGTCCCAGCCGCCCAAGCACATGCGGCCTTCATGTCGGCGCTGGGGTTTGCTTATGCGAGTGTGGTGAGTACCGAGCAGTTTTTGGCTGGCAGTCGGACGCAGCCATAAGCCTCAAGCGAAAAAAAACCGCGCCTCGGAAACCGAAGCGCGGTTTTGTCTTTAGCTTGAAGCTTGCGACTTGAAGCTATGAGCTGCTTTAGAACGGAATATCGTCATCAAAGCTGTCGAAATCCGGAGCCGGTTGCGGCGCGGCCTGTTGCGGAGCGGCCGGGCGCTCGCGTTGTGGCTGTGGCGCCGACTGCGGACGAGGCGCCTGCTGACGCGGAGCCGGAGCCGACTGCTGGTAGTTGTTGCCACCTTGCTGTTGGTCGCCCTGCGGACGGCCGCCCAGCAATTGCATGGTGCCTTGCATGTCGACGACGATTTCGGTGGTGTAGCGCTTGATACCGTCTTTTTCCCACTCGCGGGTCTGCAACTTGCCTTCGATGTACACCTGCGAACCCTTGCGCAGGTATTCGCCAGCAATCTCAGCCACCTTGCCGAACATCGACACGCGGTGCCATTCGGTCTTCTCGACCTTCTGCCCGGTCTGCTTGTCGGTCCATTGTTCGCTGGTCGCCAGGCTCAGGTTGGTCACGGCGTTGCCATTCGGCAGGTAGCGAACTTCTGGATCCTGGCCGCAAGTACCGACCAATATGACTTTGTTAACCCCACGGGCCATAACGTTCTCCTAGGCTTCGCACGCTGCCGGGGCCGGGTTGTTCACCAGGCGCTCGAGCGTCGCACGATCCAATAATTCGGTGTCCAGTTTGATATATACGGCCGCTTCGTCGGCGACCACCACTGCATCGGTTACTCCAACGACGGCCCTGAGGCGCTCGGCCAGGCCTGCTTCGCGGATGGCTTCGGGCGACAACGGCAAGCGCAGGCTCGTCACATACGGAGGTTCGCGCATGGTAACAGCAAAGAGCAGCCAAAGTGCAGCCAGCGCGGCACAACCCAGGAACACAACCGACAAACCGCCATGCTGGAACAGCCAGCCGCCGAGGATGCCGCCCAGCGCCGAACCGAGGAACTGGCTGGTGGAATAAACCCCCATGGCCGTGCCCTTGCCGCCCGCTGGCGAAACCTTGCTGATCAACGACGGCAGCGACGCTTCCAACAGATTGAACGCGGTGAAGAACACCACCGTGCCGATTACCAGCGCTCGAAGGCTGTCGCCGAACTGCCAGAAGAATAGCTCAGTGAGCATGAGCGTCACGACGGCGCCGAGCAAAACTCGTTTCATTTTGCGTCGCTTCTCGCCATAGATGATGAAAGGGATCATGGCGAAGAATGAAATCAGCAGCGCAGTCAGGTAGACCCACCAGTGCTGTTCCTTGGGCAGGCCGGCCTTCTCGACCAATGCCAGCGGCAGCGCCACGAAACTCGACATCAGCATCGCATGGAGCACGAAGATGCCCAGGTCCAGGCGCAGCAGGTCCGGGTGCTTGAGCGTTGGCAGTAGCGCCTGGCGAGCCACGCCGGATTCACGGTGCTGCAACGGCCCGGTGGAGCGTGGCACGATGAACGCGACGATCAGGATGCCGACCAAGGCCATGGCGCCGGTGGCCAGGAACAGGCCCGACAGGCCGAAAGCCCGGGTCAACAGTGGGCCTACAACCATGGCGACCGCAAACGACAGGCCAATCGTCATGCCGATCATGGCCATGGCTTTCGTCCGATGCTGTTCGCGGGTCAAGTCTGACAACAAGGCCATGACCGCTGCGGAAATAGCACCCGCTCCTTGTAGGATCCGTCCGGCAATCACGCCCCAGATCGAGTCCGCATTCGCCGCCAGGACACTGCCGAGAGCGAACACAATGAGCCCCAGGTAAATCACAGGCCGTCGGCCGATACGGTCGGAAATCATCCCGAACGGAATCTGGAAAATCGCCTGGGTCAGGCCGTAGGCACCGATCGCCAAGCCGATGAGGGCCGGGGTCGCGCCCGCCAGGTCCATCCCATAGGTCGCCAGCACCGGCAACACCATGAACATGCCCAGCATGCGGAAGGCGAACACCAGGGCCAGGCCGCTTGCCGCGCGGGTCTCGCCGCTACTCATGCGCTCGCTGTGGGGATCTTGCATGGAAAAACCTCGTGTGAACCGGCGGGGATTCTACCAGTCCCATCGATTGAGGGGGTATAGGGCGACCGTTTGCCGCGCAGTCTTCATGCAGGGCTTGCGATAGTGTGCATCCATCCAGTGTTTACCCGTATACTCCTACGTTTTCGACGCCCGCCGAGCGAGGCCACTTTTGGACAAGATCCTGATTCGTGGGGCCCGTACCCACAACCTGAAGAACATCGACCTGACCCTGCCACGGGACAAACTGATCGTCATCACCGGCCTGTCCGGATCCGGCAAATCTTCCCTGGCCTTCGACACCTTGTACGCCGAAGGCCAGCGACGCTATGTCGAATCGCTGTCGGCCTATGCCCGGCAGTTCCTGTCGATGATGGAAAAACCCGACGTCGACACCATCGAAGGCTTGTCGCCGGCGATCTCCATCGAACAGAAGTCGACCTCGCATAACCCGCGGTCGACGGTCGGCACCATTACCGAGATCTACGATTACCTGCGCTTGCTGTATGCGCGAGTCGGTATTCCGCGCTGCCCAGATCACGACGCCCCGCTGGAAGCCCAGACCGTCAGCCAGATGGTCGACCTGGTGCTGGCCCAGCCGGAAGGCAGCAAGCTGATGCTGCTCGCACCGGTGATTCGCGAGCGCAAGGGCGAGCACCTGATGGTTTTCGAAGAGCTGCGCGCCCAGGGTTTCGTTCGTGCGCGAGTCAACGGCAAGTTGTGCGAGCTGGACGAGCTGCCGAAGCTGGATAAACAGAAGAAGCATTCGATCGATGTCGTGGTCGACCGCTTCAAGGTCCGGGCCGACCTGCAACAGCGCCTGGCGGAGTCCTTCGAAACCGCGCTGAAACTGGCCGACGGCATAGCACTGGTAGCCCCGATGGACGACGAGCCCGGCGAAGAGATCATCTTCTCCGCACGCTTCGCCTGCCCGATCTGCGGCCACGCCATCAGCGAACTGGAGCCCAAGCTGTTCTCCTTCAACAACCCGGCCGGCGCCTGCCCGACCTGCGACGGCTTGGGGGTCAAGCAGTTCTTCGACACCAAGCGACTGGTCAACGGCGAGCTGACCCTGGCCGAGGGGGCGATTCGCGGCTGGGACAGGCGCAACGTCTATTACTTTCAGATGCTCGGTTCGCTGGCGGCCCACTACAAGTTCAGCCTGGACAAACCGTTCAACGAGCTGCCCGCCGACCAGCAAAAATCCATCCTGCACGGCAGCGGCTCGCAGAACGTCGATTTCAAATACCTGAATGACCGCGGCGATATCGTCAAGCGCTCCCACCCGTTCGAAGGCATCGTGCCGAACCTGGAGCGTCGCTACCGCGAGACCGAGTCGGCCAGCGTGCGCGAAGAACTGGCGAAGTTCCTCAGTACCCAGCCCTGCCCGGATTGCCGTGGCACCCGTTTGCGCCGGGAAGCACGACATGTGTGGGTCGGTGAAAAAACCCTACCGGCGGTGACCAGCCTGCCAATCGGCGATGCCACCGTTTACTTCGGCGGCCTTAAGCTCACTGGCCGCCGTGGCGAAATCGCCGACAAGATCCTCAAGGAAATCCGTGAGCGCTTGCAGTTCCTGGTGAACGTCGGCCTGGACTACCTGACCCTCGACCGCAGCGCAGACACCCTATCCGGCGGCGAAGCCCAGCGTATCCGCCTGGCCAGCCAGATCGGCGCGGGCCTGGTGGGGGTGATGTATATCCTCGACGAACCGTCCATTGGGCTGCACCAACGCGACAATGACCGGTTGCTCGGAACGCTGAAACACCTACGGGACATCGGCAACACAGTAATCGTGGTCGAGCATGACGAAGACGCGATTCGCCTGGCCGATTACGTGGTGGACATCGGCCCAGGCGCCGGCGTGCACGGTGGGCATATCGTCGCTCAAGGCACCGCAGCCGAAGTCATGGCGCACCCGGACTCGCTGACAGGCAAATACCTGTCGGGCCGGGTGAAGATCAAAGTGCCGGCCAAGCGCACCCCGCGCAATAAGAAGCTGTCGCTGACCCTTAAAGGGGCTCGCGGCAACAACCTGCGCAACGTCGACCTGGAAATCCCGATCGGCCTGCTGACGTGCGTTACCGGTGTCTCCGGCTCCGGCAAGTCGACGCTGATCAACAACACGCTGTTTCCTCTCAGCGCCACAGCCTTGAACGGCGCCACCACGCTTGAAGCTGCCGCTCACGACAGTATCAAGGGCCTGGAGCACCTGGACAAAGTTGTCGACATCGACCAGAGCCCGATCGGTCGGACGCCGCGTTCCAACCCTGCGACCTACACCGGGTTGTTCACGCCGATCCGCGAACTGTTCGCCGGGGTACCGGAATCCCGCTCACGGGGCTATGGCCCTGGTCGGTTCTCGTTCAACGTCAAGGGCGGACGCTGCGAAGCCTGTCAGGGCGACGGCTTGATCAAGGTGGAAATGCATTTCCTGCCCGACATCTATGTCCCGTGCGACGTGTGCAAGAGCAAGCGCTACAACCGCGAGACCCTGGAGATCAAATACAAGGGCAAGAACATCCACGAAACCCTGGAAATGACCATCGAGGAAGCCCGGGTGTTCTTCGACGCGGTACCGGCGCTGGCCCGCAAGCTCCAGACGTTGATGGACGTAGGGCTTTCCTACATCAAGCTCGGGCAGTCGGCGACGACCTTGTCTGGCGGTGAAGCGCAGCGGGTCAAGTTGTCACGCGAGTTGTCCAAGCGCGATACCGGCAAGACTTTGTATATCCTCGACGAGCCGACCACAGGTCTGCACTTCGCCGATATCCAACAGTTGCTCGACGTGCTGCATCGCCTTCGCGACCACGGCAACACCGTGGTGGTAATCGAGCACAACCTGGACGTGATCAAGACTGCTGACTGGCTGGTGGACCTGGGCCCGGAAGGCGGTTCCAAGGGCGGTCAGATCATTGCCGTGGGTACGCCGGAGCAGGTGGCCGAGATGAAGCAGTCATACACCGGCTACTACCTCAAGCCATTGCTGGAACGTGATCGGGACTGATTTCGCCCGTTCAACAAAAAGCCCCTGCCATCTCACGATGACAGGGGCTTTTTCGTTCCCACGCTCTGCGTGGGAATACAGCTCAGGACGCTCTGCGTTTCCTGCAATCAGAACTGCGATTGCAGGTAGTTTTCCAACCCGATCAGCTTGATCAGGCCCAACTGCTTCTCCAGCCAGTAGGTGTGATCTTCTTCAGTATCGTTGAGCTGGACTCGCAGAATCTCGCGGGTCACATAGTCATTGTGCTGCTCGCACAGCTCGATGCCCTTGCACAGCGCTGCGCGGACTTTGTATTCCAGGCGCAGGTCAGCAGCGAGCATGTCGGGCACGGTGGTGCCGATGTCCAAGTCATCCGGGCGCATGCGTGGCGTACCTTCAAGCATGAGGATGCGGCGCATCAATGCATCGGCGTGCTGAGCTTCTTCTTCCATCTCGTGGTTGATACGTTCGTAGAGCTCGGTAAAACCCCAATCCTCGTACATCCGCGAGTGGATGAAATATTGATCACGGGCTGCCAGCTCGCCGGTCAGCAACGTGTTGAGGTAATCGATTACGTCTGGGTGACCTTGCATCGCCCTACATCTCCACAAGCTTTGAAAGGCCCTAGTTTGAACCAAGCTGACTTGGAGGTCACTCGCTGATCGCAATAAAAGTGAAGAAAATCCGAGAAAAGCAGGTTAAATAACGCAAAAACCGCCCAAATGAGGGCGGTTCTGCTTCTCGTTTAGACTTAGTTAAGCTGTACGCCCAACGCCTTTGCGATACCGTCTCCATAAGCAGCGTCTGCCTTGAAGAAATGCTGCAGTTGGCGATCGACAACATCCGCCGATACACCGGCCATCGCACCAGCGATATTGCTGATCAGCAGGGCTTTCTGCTCATCGCTCATCAAGCGGAACAGCGCACCGGCATGGCTGTAGTAATCGGTGTCCTCGCGATGATCGTAACGATCCGCCGCACCACTGAGGGTCAACGCCGGCTCCGCATAACGGGGAGCCTGCTTGGGTGCTTCAACATAACTGTTAGGCTCGTAGTTCGGCGCTGCGCCGCCGTTGCTGCCGAACGCCATCGCACCGTCGCGCTGATAGGTATCGACCGGACTGCGCGGGGCATTCACTGGCAATTGCTGGTGATTGGTGCCTACGCGGTAGCGGTGTGCATCGGCATAGGCAAATACACGGCCTTGCAGCATGCGGTCAGGCGAAAGGCCCACGCCCGGCACCATGTTGCTTGGCCCGAATGCCGCCTGCTCGACCTCGGCGAAGTAATTCAACGGGTTGCGGTTGAGTTCGAGCTCGCCGACTTCGATCAGTGGAAACTCTTTTTGCGACCAGGTCTTGGTCACATCAAACGGGTTTTCGTAATGAGCGGCGGCCTGAGCTTCGGTCATGACCTGAATGCACACACTCCATTTCGGGAAGTCGCCGCGCTCGATGGCGTTGAACAAGTCACGCTGGGCGTAATCCGGATCGGTGCCCGCCAGACGCGCGGCTTCAGCCGGTGCGAGGTTTTTGATCCCCTGCTTGGTCTTGTAGTGCCACTTCACCCAGTGACGCTCGCCCCGGGCGTTGATCAGGCTGTAAGTGTGGCTACCGAAGCCGTGCATGTGGCGGTAGCCGTCAGGAATCCCGCGATCGGAAAACAGGATGGTGACTTGGTGCAGTGCCTCAGGCGAGTGCGACCAGAAGTCCCACATCATTTGCGCGCTTTTCAGATTGCTCTGTGGGAGGCGCTTCTGGGTGTGAATGAAGTCCGGGAATTTCAACGGATCACGAATGAAAAATACCGGCGTGTTGTTACCGACGATGTCCCAGTTGCCTTCTTCGGTGTAGAACTTCAGCGCGAAACCGCGTGGATCGCGCTCGGTATCGGCAGAACCGCGTTCGCCACCTACCGTAGAGAAACGCAGGAAGGTAGGCGTCTGCTTGCCGATCGACTCGAACAATTTCGCGCTGGTGTATTCGGTAATATCGCGGGTTACGGTGAATGTGCCGTAAGCACCTGACCCCTTGGCGTGCACGCGACGCTCGGGAATGTTCTCACGGTTGAAATGAGCAAGCTTCTCGATCAGGTGGAAGTCATCGAGCAGCAGCGGACCGCGTGGGCCGGCTGAGCGAGAGTTTTGGTTATCGGCGACAGGAGCGCCACTGGCGGTCGTAAGCGTTTTGGTCTGGCTCATGCTCAATTTCTTCCTAGGTCGGTCTTCGAACTGCCGGCTAATCGGCTGGTGGGGAGTATTGATCAACAACATGACGCCTACAAATTCATTAAATTGTAGTCATCAATAGATATTTTCTACCAATAGTCCCAACGCCCATAGTGAAGCCCGCTGAGGCGTGAAAGCTTGTATGGATAACGCTTTTGTTACGCGCACAAAAAACCGGGCACTAGGCCCGGTTCTTCGTTACAGACTGTCGTCTTACTCGGCGCTTACAGCTTCGCCAGCAGTAGCACGATCAACCAATTCGACGTACGCCATAGGGGCGTTGTCGCCAGCGCGGAAACCGCACTTGAGGATGCGCAGGTAGCCACCCTCACGGGTAGCATAACGCTTGCCCAGGTCGTTGAAGAGCTTACCAACGATAGCTTTCGAACGAGTACGGTCGAAAGCCAGGCGGCGGTTAGCCAGGCTGTCTGTCTTGGCCAAAGTGATCAGCGGCTCAGCAACGCGACGCAGTTCTTTGGCTTTCGGCAGTGTAGTTTTGATCAGCTCGTGCTCGAACAGCGACACCGCCATGTTTTGGAACATGGCCTTGCGGTGCGAGCTGGTGCGGCTCAGGTGACGTCCACTTTTACGATGACGCATGGTTCATTCCTTACCAAACACAACGTTCGGTGATTACGACGATCAGGCAGTCGCCTTGTCGTCCTTCTTAAGACTTGCAGGCGGCCAGTTGTCGAGGCGCATGCCGAGGGACAGACCGCGGGAGGCCAGAACGTCCTTGATTTCAGTCAAGGATTTCTTGCCAAGGTTCGGAGTCTTCAACAGCTCTACTTCGGTACGCTGAATCAGGTCACCGATGTAGTAGATGTTTTCCGCCTTAAGGCAGTTAGCCGAACGTACAGTCAGTTCCAGATCGTCAACCGGGCGAAGCAGGATCGGATCGATCTCGTCTTCCTGCTCGACAACCACTGGCTCACTGTCACCCTTGAGGTCGACGAACGCAGCCAACTGCTGTTGCAGGATGGTTGCAGCGCGGCGGATAGCCTCTTCAGGATCCAGGGTACCGTTGGTTTCCAGATCAATAACCAGCTTGTCCAGGTTGGTACGCTGTTCGACACGGGCGTTTTCCACCACGTATGCGATACGGCGAACCGGGCTGAACGAAGAGTCGAGCTGCAAGCGACCGATGCTGCGGCTTTCGTCTTCATCGCTCTGACGCGAGTCTGCCGGTTCATAACCACGACCACGAGCTACGGTGAGCTTCATGTTCAGGGCGCCGTTAGACGCCAGGTTAGCGATTACGTGATCGGGGTTAACGATCTCGACATCATGATCCAGCTGAATATCGGCAGCGGTAACCACCCCCGAACCCTTCTTCGACAAGGTCAGCGTAACTTCGTCACGACCGTGCAGCTTGATAGCCAGACCTTTAAGGTTCAACAGGATTTCAATTACGTCTTCCTGTACACCTTCGATGGCGCTGTACTCGTGGAGCACACCGTCAATCTCGGCCTCGACTACTGCACAGCCAGGCATTGAGGACAACAGGATGCGGCGCAGCGCGTTGCCCAGGGTGTGGCCGAAACCACGCTCGAGAGGCTCGAGCGTGATCTTGGCGCGGGTTGGACTGACAACCTGCACATCAATATGGCGGGGTGTCAGGAACTCATTTACCGAAATCTGCATGGATGCACCTATTTTCTAGCCCTTACTTGGAGTAGAGCTCGACAATCAGGCTTTCGTTGATGTCGGCGGACAGATCACTGCGAGCAGGAACGTTCTTGAAAACGCCCGACTTCTTCTCAGTGTCTACTTCTACCCATTCTACGCGGCCACGTTGGGCACACAGATCGAGAGCTTGGACAATGCGAAGTTGGTTTTTTGCCTTCTCGCGAACAGCGACCACGTCACCAGCACGAACCTGGTAGGACGGAACGTTCACGGTCTGGCCGTTAACGCTGATCGACTTGTGCGATACCAGCTGACGGGATTCGGCACGAGTAGAACCGAAACCCATACGGTATACAACGTTGTCCAGACGGCATTCGAGCAGCTGCAACAGGTTTTCGCCGGTTGCGCCTTTCTTGCCAGCAGCTTCTTTGTAGTAGCCGCTGAATTGACGCTCGAGAACGCCGTAGATACGACGGACCTTCTGCTTTTCACGCAGTTGGGTGCCGTAATCGGACTGGCGACCGCGGCGTTGGCCGTGGATACCAGGTGCTGCTTCGATGTTGCACTTCGATTCGATCGCGCGCACGCCGCTCTTCAGAAAGAGATCGGTGCCTTCGCGACGAGCGAGTTTGCATTTTGGACCAATGTAACGAGCCATTCTTTACAATCTCCTGGATTACACGCGGCGCTTCTTCGGCGGACGGCACCCGTTGTGCGGGATTGGCGTCACGTCGGTGATGCTGGCGATCTTGTAGCCACAGCCGTTCAAAGCGCGGACTGCGGATTCACGACCTGGACCTGGACCTTTGACGTTGACGTCGAGGTTTTTCAGGCCGTATTCCAGCGCAGCTTGACCAGCACGCTCGGCAGCTACTTGAGCAGCGAACGGGGTGGACTTGCGGGAACCGCGGAAACCCGAACCACCGGAGGTAGCCCAGGAAAGAGCGTTACCTTGACGGTCGGTAATGGTCACGATGGTGTTGTTAAAAGAAGCATGGATGTGGGCGATGCCATCAACCACTGTCTTTTTAACTTTTTTACGAGGACGAGCAGCAGGTTTTGCCATGATTAAATTCCTGTCGATTCGCTGGGGCGATTACTTGCGGATCGGCTTACGCGGACCTTTACGGGTACGCGCGTTGGTCTTGGTACGCTGACCGCGTACTGGCAGACCACGACGATGACGCAGACCGCGATAGCAACCGAGGTCCATCAAGCGCTTGATTTTCATGTTGATTTCGCGACGCAGGTCACCTTCAGTGGTGAACTTCGCCACTTCGCCACGCAGCTGTTCAATTTGCTCGTCGCTCAGATCCTTGATCTTTGCCGCTGGGTTGACCCCAGTCACTGCACAAATTTTCTGTGCAGTAGTGCGACCAACACCATAGATGTAGGTCAGCGAGATAACAGTATGCTTGTTATCTGGAATGTTAACGCCTGCAATACGGGCCATTCAGTGGGACTCCAATTGACAGCTACCTACGCCCCGGAAGCCAAGAAATAGGGCGCGAGATAATATCGCTGTAATAACAAATAATCAACCCGGCAGCGCACTAGCTGCCGGGCTTAAAGCACAATCACACTCAGCCTTGGCGCTGTTTGTGACGCGGTTCCGCGCTGCAAATTACCCGAACAACACCTTCGCGGCGAATAATCTTGCAGTTACGGCACAGCTTTTTCACCGATGCACGAACTTTCATCACCAACTCCTCGAACCTTATGGACGCTACTCAGCGCAACATGCCGCTGCCGTAGCCCTTCAGGTTGGCTTTCTTCATCAGGGATTCGTACTGGTGCGAAACGAGGTGCGATTGTACTTGGGACATGAAGTCCATCACAACCACGACCACGATCAGCAACGAGGTCCCGCCAAGGTAGAACGGAACGTTTGCCGCAACCACCAGGAACTGGGGAAGCAAGCAGACGGCCGTCATGTAAAGAGCACCGAACAAGGTCAAACGAGTCAGAACGCCATCAATGTAGCGTGCGGACTGCTCACCAGGACGGATACCCGGAATAAAGGCACCGGACTTCTTCAGGTTTTCCGCTACGTCTTTCGGATTGAACATCAACGCCGTATAGAAGAAGCAGAAGAAAATAATCCCTGCACTAAACAGCAGAATATTCAACGGCTGACCAGGAGCGATCGACTGCGAGATGTCCTGCAACCAGCCCATACCTTCAGACTGGCCGAACCAGGCACCCAACGAAGCCGGGAACAGCAAGATGCTGCTCGCGAAAATGGCCGGGATTACGCCGGCCATGTTCACCTTCAACGGCAAGTGGCTGGTCTGCGCAGCAAATACCTTGCGGCCCTGCTGACGCTTGGCGTAGTGAACAGCAATACGACGCTGACCACGCTCAATGAACACCACGAAACCGATAATCGCTACTGCCAGCAAACCGATGGCAACCAGGGCGAAGATGTTGATATCACCCTGACGCGCAGACTCGAAAGACTGCCCAATCGCCCTCGGAAGACCGGCGACGATACCTGCGAAGATCAACATCGAGATACCGTTGCCAACACCACGCTCAGTAATCTGCTCACCCAGCCACATCATGAACATCGCACCCGCCACAAAAGTGGTTACCGCGACGAAATGGAAGCCAAAGTCACCAGTGAACGCTACGCCCTGCCCCGCCAGACCGATGGACATGCCAACAGCCTGGACAAGAGCAAGAACGACGGTGAGGTAGCGGGTGTACTGGCTGATCTTGCGACGGCCAGCTTCACCTTCCTTCTTCAACTGCTCCAGCTGCGGGCTGACGGCGGTCATCAATTGCATGATGATCGATGCCGAGATGTACGGCATGATCCCCAGTGCAAAAATGCTCATCCGTTCCAGCGCGCCGCCGGAAAACATGTTGAACAAGCTAAGAATGGTCCCCTCATTCTGTCGAAACAGGTCCGCGAGTCGGTCCGGGTTGATACCTGGAACCGGGATGTGTGCGCCTATTCGGTAGACGATAATCGCCAGGAACAGAAAACGCAGACGAGCCCAGAGTTCAGACATACCGCCTTTGCCGAGCGCAGAGAGAGCACCTTGCTTAGCCATTTATTCCTCGAACTTGCCGCCAGCTGCTTCGATAGCCGCACGCGCACCTTTGGTGGCGCCGATTCCCTTTCCGATGGTGACAGCACGAGCAACTTCGCCCGACAGCATGATTTTCACACGCTGTACGTTCTGGTTGATCACATTGGCATCCTTCAGGGACTGCACGGTGACGATGTCGCCGTCCACTTTGGCCAGTTCGGACAGACGCACTTCTGCGCGGTCCATGGCTTTCAGGGAAACGAAACCGAATTTCGGCAGGCGACGATGCAGCGGCTGTTGACCGCCTTCAAAGCCTGGAGCGATGGTGCCACCGGAGCGGGAGGTCTGACCTTTGTGGCCACGGCCACCGGTCTTGCCCAAACCACTACCGATACCACGGCCCGGACGATGCTTTTCGCGACGGGAACCCGGCGCTGGACTCAGATCATTGAGTTTCATCGATTAACCCTCGACACGCAGCATGTAGTAAGCCTTGTTGATCATCCCGCGATTCTCGGGAGTATCCAGGACTTCTACAGTGTGACCGATGCGACGCAGACCCAAACCCTTAACGCACAATCTGTGGTTAGGGATGCGGCCGGTCATGCTTTTGATCAGCGTAACTTTTACGGTAGCCATGATCAGAAGATCTCCTTGACGCTTTTGCCACGCTTGGCGGCAATGGATTCAGGAGACTGCATTGCTTTCAAACCCTTGAAAGTGGCGTGAACCACGTTTACTGGGTTAGTCGAGCCGTAGCACTTGGCCAGAACGTTCTGAACGCCAGCAACTTCGAGGACAGCACGCATAGCGCCGCCAGCGATGATACCGGTACCTTCAGAAGCAGGCTGCATGTACACCTTCGAAGCGCCATGGGCGGACTTCATTGCGTACTGCAGGGTGGTGCCGTTCAGATCAACCTGGATCATGTTGCGGCGAGCAGCTTCCATTGCCTTCTGGATCGCAGCAGGCACTTCACGCGACTTGCCACGGCCGAAGCCAACACGGCCCTTACCATCACCAACCACGGTCAACGCGGTGAAAGTGAAGATACGGCCGCCTTTAACGGTTTTGGCTACGCGGTTAACTTGAACCAGCTTCTCGATGTAGCCTTCGTCGCGCTTTTGGTCGTTATTTGACATAACTTAGAACTCCAGCCCAGCTTCACGAGCAGCATCAGCCAGCGCCTTGACGCGGCCGTGGTACTTGAAGCCAGAGCGGTCGAAAGCCACCTGCGAGACGCCAGCGGCTTTAGCACGCGTAGCGACCAGCTGGCCAACCTTAGTGGCCGCGTCGATGTTGCCAGTGGCACCATCACGCAGTTCTTTATCCAAAGTCGAGGCACTTGCCAGGACTTTGTTGCCGTCGGCCGAAATGACCTGGGCGTAGATGTGCTGCGACGAGCGGAACACGCAGAGACGCACGACTTCGAGTTCGTGCATTTTCAGGCGTGCTTTGCGAGCGCGACGCAGTCGAGTAACTTTTTTGTCGGTCATTTGCTATGCCCTACTTCTTCTTGGCTTCTTTACGACGGACGACTTCGTCCGCGTAGCGCACACCTTTGCCTTTGTACGGCTCTGGTGGACGGAAGTCGCGGATCTCGGCGGCCACTTGACCTACCAGCTGCTTGTCGATGCCCTTGATCAGGATATCGGTCTGGCTAGGAGTCTCAGCGGTGATGCCTTCCGGCAGTTCATAATCCACTGGGTGCGAGAAGCCAAGAGCCAGGTTCAGCACTGTGCCTTTTGCTTGCGCTTTGTAACCAACACCGACCAGCTGGAGCTTGCGCTCGAAGCCTTGGCTTACGCCTTGGACCATGTTGTTTACCAACGCACGAGTGGTACCAGCCATTGCGCGAGTCTGTTGATCGCCATTGCGAGCAGCGAAACGCAGCTCACCAGCTTCTTCAACGATCTCAACGGACGAATGGATGTTCAGTTGCAGAGTGCCCTTGGCACCCTTCACCGAAAGCTGTTGGCCTGCGAATTTGACTTCGACACCGGCTGGCAGCTTAACGGGGTTCTTAGCGACGCGTGACATGCTTATCCCCCCTTAGAACACAGTGCAAAGAACTTCGCCGCCGACACCGGCAGCGCGCGCAGCACGATCCGTCATCACACCTTTGTTGGTGGAGACGATAGACACACCGAGACCGCCACGAACTTTTGGCAGATCATCGACGGACTTGTACTGACGCAGGCCAGGACGGCTAACGCGCTTCACTTCCTCGATGACCGGACGGCCTTCGAAGTACTTCAGCTCGATGGACAGCAGAGGCTTGATTTCGCTGCTGATCTGATAACCCGCAATGTAACCTTCGTCCTTCAGGACTTTGGCAACAGCTACCTTCAACGTAGAAGATGGCATGCTTACGACGGACTTTTCAGCCATCTGGGCATTACGGATACGAGTTAGCATGTCCGCTAACGGGTCCTGCATACTCATGGGCTAGACGCTCCTAATACACAAAAAATTAGCCTCTCGGCTAGTACGTGTCGCCGAGCGCATCCGTGCGATAAAAGCACGGGCTCAGGCGAGCCGGGTATTCTAGACACACCCCACAAATGAATCAAGCCCCAAAAGGGGCTTGATTCAAGTTCAAGGTCACCGACGGTCAGGATCTTGCGATTCCGAACGCCGCGACTTTGACAGTGCTTACCAGCTGGCTTTAACCAGACCTGGAACGTCACCACGCATTGCAGCTTGACGCAGCATGTTACGGCCGAGGCCGAACTTGCGGTACACGCCGTGCGGACGACCAGTCAGGCGGCAGCGGTTACGCATGCGCGAGGCGCTGGCGTCACGTGGCTGCTTCTGCAGTGCTACGGTAGCTTCCCAACGTGCTTCTGGACTTGCGTTCAGATCCACGATGATCGCTTTCAGCGCTGCACGCTTGGTGGCGTACTTGGCAACGGTGAGCTGACGCTTCAGCTCACGGTTCTTCATGCTCTTCTTGGCCATTTTCCTACTCCAATCAGTTGCGGAACGGGAATTTGAAAGCGCGCAGCAATGCGCGACCTTCGTCATCCGTCCGAGCAGTGGTGGTCAGGGTAATGTCCAGACCGCGGAGAGCGTCGATCTTGTCGTAATCGATTTCCGGGAAAATGATCTGCTCTTTTACGCCCATGCTGTAGTTGCCACGACCATCGAAGGACTTGGCATTCAGGCCGCGGAAGTCGCGAACCCGAGGCAGGGAGATCGACAGCAGACGATCCAGGAACTCGTACATACGCTCACGGCGCAGGGTCACTTTGACGCCGATCGGCCAACCTTCACGGACTTTAAAGCCAGCGATGGATTTCCGAGCGTAAGTCACAACGACTTTCTGACCGGTGATCTTTTCCAGGTCGGCAACAGCGTGCTCGATGACTTTTTTGTCGCCGATCGCTTCGCCCAGACCCATGTTCAGGGTGATTTTGGTAACGCGCGGAACTTCCATCACGTTCGAAAGCTTAAGTTCTTCCTTAAGTTTCGGTGCGATTTCCTTCCGGTAAATCTCTTTTAGTCGTGCCATGGTCTCATCTACCTAGCAGTGTTCAAGCATCAACCGCTTTTTGGGTCGACTTGAAGACACGAATTTTCTTGCCGTCTTCTACTTTGAAACCAACGCGGTCAGCCTTGTTGGTTTCGCCGTTGAAAATGGCGACGTTAGAAGCATCCAGTGGAGCTTCTTTTTCGACGATACCGCCCTGCACGCCCGACATCGGGTTAGGCTTGGTATGACGCTTGACCAGGTTCAGACCGCCAATAACCAGACGGTTGTTAGCGAGAACCTTAAGCACCTTACCGCGCTTACCTTTGTCTTTGCCGGCGATCACGATGATCTCGTCGTCACGACGAATCTTTTGCATGTCGGATCTCCTTACAGCACTTCTGGGGCGAGCGAGACGATCTTCATGAACTTCTCAGTACGAAGTTCACGGGTCACTGGCCCAAAGATACGGGTGCCGATTGGCTCTTGCTTGTTGTTCAGCAGAACAGCAGCGTTGCCATCAAAGCGGATGATGGAGCCGTCAGCACGACGAACACCATGGCGAGTGCGGACTACAACAGCAGTCATCACTTGACCTTTCTTCACCTTGCCGCGAGGAATTGCTTCCTTGACGGTAACTTTGATGATGTCACCGATACCAGCGTAACGACGATGGGAGCCACCCAGCACCTTGATGCACATAACACGGCGAGCGCCGCTGTTATCGGCCACATCGAGCATGGATTGAGTCTGAATCATATAATTTCTCCGACCCCTAGCCCTTAGACTTCCACAGCGCGTTCGAGAACATCAACCAGCGCCCAAGACTTGGTCTTGGCCATCGGACGAGTTTCACGAATAGTGACTTTGTCGCCGATGTGGCACTGATTGGTTTCGTCGTGCGCGTGCAGCTTAGTCGAACGCTTAACGTATTTACCGTAGATCGGGTGCTTAACGCGACGCTCGATCAGAACGGTGATGGTTTTGTCCATCTTGTCGCTGACAACACGGCCAGTCAGCGTACGGACAGTTTTTTCGGCTTCAGCCATGATTACTTACCTGCCTGCTGGTTGAGCACAGTTTTCACGCGAGCGATGTCACGCTTAACTTGCGAGAGCAGATGAGACTGCCCCAACTGGCCAGTTGCCTTCTGCATACGCAGATTGAACTGGTCGCGCAGCAGGCCGAGCAGTTGCTCGTTCAGCTGCTGTGCTGATTTTTCACGAAGTTCATTCGCTTTCATCACATCACCGTCCGTTTAACAAAGGAGGTGGCGAGCGGCAGCTTTGCAGCAGCCAGGGCGAAAGCCTCACGCGCCAGCTCTTCAGAAACACCCTCGATTTCATACAGGACTTTGCCTGGCTGAATCTGGGCAACCCAGTACTCCACGTTACCCTTACCTTTACCCATCCGAACTTCGAGTGGCTTCTTGGTGACAGGCTTGTCCGGGAATACACGGATCCAGATCTTGCCGCCACGTTTTACGTGACGGGTCAGAGCACGACGCGCTGACTCGATCTGACGAGCGGTGAGACGACCACGAGCAACAGACTTCAGCGCGAACTCGCCGAAGCTGACTTTGCTACCGCGCAATGCCAGGCCACGGTTGTGACCGGTCATCTGCTTGCGGAACTTCGTACGCTTTGGTTGCAACATTTGGCGTACCCCTTACTTAGCAGCTTTTTTACGAGGCGCTGGTGCTTGTGGTTTCAGTTCTTCTTGGCGACCACCAATTACTTCGCCTTTGAAGATCCAAACCTTTACACCGATCACACCGTAAGTGGTGTGAGCTTCGTAGTTGGCATAGTCGATGTCGGCACGCAGGGTGTGCAGAGGCACACGACCTTCGCGATACCATTCAGTACGTGCGATTTCAGCACCGCCGAGACGACCGCTCACTTGGATTTTGATGCCTTTGGCACCAATGCGCATTGCGTTCTGTACAGCGCGCTTCATAGCGCGACGGAACATTACGCGACGCTCCAGCTGCTGAGCTACGCTCTGCGCAACCAGCATACCGTCGAGCTCCGGCTTGCGGATCTCTTCGATATTGATGTGCACAGGCACACCCATTTGCTTGGTCAGGTCCTGACGCAGCTTCTCAACATCTTCACCTTTCTTCCCGATAACGATACCTGGACGAGCGGTGTGGATGGTGATGCGTGCAGTCTGCGCCGGACGATGGATATCGATACGGCTTACGGACGCGCTTTTTAGTTTGTCTTGGAGATACTCACGCACCTTCAGATCAGCGAACAAATAGTCCGCATAAGTCCGACCGTCTGCGTACCAGACGGAGGTGTGCTCCTTGACGATTCCCAGGCGAATGCCAATGGGATGTACTTTCTGACCCATCTCTTCGACTCCGTTACTTGTCAGCAACCTTGACAGTGATATGGCAAGACCGCTTGACGATGCGATCAGCACGGCCTTTGGCACGTGGCATGATGCGCTTCAGCGAACGCCCTTCGTTGACGAAAACGGTGCTGACCTTCAGGTCATCAACGTCTGCGCCTTCGTTATGCTCGGCGTTGGCTACGGCCGACTCCAGCACTTTCTTCATGATCTCGGCGGCTTTCTTACTGCTGAAAGCCAACAGGTTGAGCGCTTCGCCCACCTTCTTCCCGCGGATCTGGTCGGCGACCAAGCGGGCTTTCTGGGCGGAGATTCGAGCGCCCGACAACTTAGCGGCTACTTCCATTTCCTAACCCCTTAACGCTTGGCTTTCTTGTCAGCCACGTGCCCACGATATGTGCGGGTACCGGCGAACTCGCCCAGTTTGTGGCCGACCATGTCTTCGTTCACGAGAACTGGGACGTGCTGGCGACCGTTGTGTACTGCGATGGTCAGACCGACCATTTGTGGCAGGATCATCGAACGACGCGACCAGGTCTTAACTGGTTTGCGATCGTTCTTTTCCGCCGCCACTTCGATCTTCTTCAGTAGGTGAAGATCAATAAAAGGACCTTTTTTCAGAGAACGTGGCACTGTCGTATCCCTCTATTTACTTGCGACGACGGACGATCATTTTGTCGGTACGCTTATTACCACGAGTCTTCGCGCCCTTAGTCGGGAAGCCCCATGGCGATACCGGATGACGACCACCAGAGGTACGACCTTCACCACCACCATGTGGGTGGTCAACCGGGTTCATGGCAACACCACGAACGGTTGGGCGAACGCCACGCCAGCGCTTGGCACCAGCTTTACCCAACGAACGCAGGCTGTGCTCGGAGTTCGAGACTTCGCCCAGGGTCGCACGGCATTCAGCCAGTACTTTACGCATCTCACCAGAACGCAGACGCAGGGTCACGTAGACACCTTCACGAGCGATCAGCTGAGCCGAAGCACCAGCGGAACGAGCGATCTGTGCGCCTTTACCTGGCTTCAATTCGATGCCGTGTACGGTGCTACCAACTGGAATGTTACGCAGTTGCAGAGCGTTGCCCGGCTTGATCGGTGCCAGGGCACCTGCGATCAGCTGGTCGCCAGCACTCACGCCTTTAGGGGCGATGATGTAGCGACGCTCGCCATCTGCGTACAGCAGCAGAGCGATGTGAGCAGTACGGTTTGGATCGTATTCGATACGCTCGACGGTGGCAGCGATGCCATCCTTGTCGTTGCGACGGAAGTCGACCAGACGATAATGCTGCTTATGGCCACCACCGATGTGACGCGTGGTAATACGACCATTGTTGTTACGACCACCAGTCTTCGATTTTTTCTCGAGCAGCGGTGCGTGAGGAGCGCCTTTATGCAGCTCCTGGTTGACCACCTTGACCACAAAACGGCGGCCAGGGGAAGTCGGTTTGCATTTAACGATTGCCATGATGCACCCCTTCCTTACTCAGCACTGCTGCTGAAATCGAGATCTTGGCCTGGCTGAAGGGAGATAACTGCCTTCTTCCAGTCATTACGCTTGCCCAGACCGCGAGCAGTGCGCTTGCTCTTACCCAGAACATTCAGGGTAGTAACACGCTCTACTTTCACGCTGAACAGGCTTTCGACGGCCTTCTTGATTTCCAGCTTGGTTGCGTCAGTTGCAACCTTGAAAACGAACTGGCCTTTCTTGTCAGCCAGAACCGTAGCCTTCTCGGAAACGTGCGGGCCGAGCAGAACTTTAAATACGCGTTCCTGGTTCATCCCAGCAGCTCCTCGAATTTCTTCACGGCCGACACGGTGATCAACACCTTGTCGTATGCGATCAGACTAACTGGATCGGAACCTTGCACGTCACGTACATCAACGTGTGGCAGGTTGCGAGCAGCCAGGTACAGGTTCTGATCAACTACTTCAGACACGATCAAGACGTCAGTCAGGCCCATGCCGGTCAGTTTGTTCAGCAGATCTTTGGTCTTCGGTGCATCAACAGCGAAGTCCTGAACCACGACCAGACGATCAGTACGCACCAGCTCAGCAAGGATGGAACGCATTGCTGCGCGATACATCTTCTTGTTCAGCTTCTGGGTGTGATCCTGAGGACGAGCTGCGAAAGTGGTACCGCCGCCACGCCAGATTGGGCTACGGATAGTACCGGCACGAGCACGGCCAGTACCTTTCTGACGCCACGGGCGCTTACCGCCACCACGAACGTCGGAACGGGTCTTTTGCTGCTTGCTACCTTGACGGCCGCCGGCCATGTAGGCCACGACTGCTTGGTGAACCAGCGTCTCGTTGAATTCGCCGCCAAATGTCAGTTCGGAAACTTCGATCGCTTGAGCGTCATTTACATTTAATTGCATGTCAGCTTCCCCTTAACCGCGAGCCTTGGCTGCTGGACGTACAACCAAGTTGCCGCCAGTAGCGCCAGGAACAGCGCCCTTGACCAACAACAGATTGCGTTCAGCGTCCACGCGCACTACTTCGAGGGACTGCACGGTCACGCGCTCAGCGCCCATATGACCGGACATTTTTTTGCCCTTGAATACACGACCAGGAGTCTGGCACTGGCCGATAGAGCCTGGAACGCGGTGGGACACGGAGTTACCGTGGGTATTATCTTGCCCGCGGAAGTTCCAACGCTTGATCGTACCCTGGAAGCCTTTACCCTTGGACTGACCGGTTACATCAACCAGTTGGCCAGCGGCGAAGATTTCAGCGTTGATCAGATCGCCGGCCTGGTACTCGCCTTCTTCAAGGCGGAATTCCATTACGGTACGACCAGCGGCAACGTTCGCCTTGGCGAAGTGGCCAGCTTGAGCAGCTGTAACACGCGAAGCGCGACGCTCGCCGACAGTGACTTGCACTGCACGATAGCCATCGGTCTCTTCAGTTTTGAACTGGGTGACGCGATTCGGCTCGATCTCAATGACCGTGACCGGAATGGAGACACCTTCTTCGGTGAAAATACGGGTCATACCGCATTTACGACCGACTACACCAATAGTCATGTTGTAAACCTCATGAGTGTACGGGGCTTTCACCCGCTATGGCCGCCCATTTCAGAGCGTTACACGACTAAGACCGAGTCTTAGCCGAGGCTGATCTGCACTTCCACACCGGCCGCAAGATCGAGCTTCATAAGAGCATCAACGGTTTTATCCGTTGGCTGGACGATGTCCAGAACGCGCTTATGAGTACGGATCTCGTACTGGTCACGCGCGTCTTTGTTGACGTGCGGGGAGACCAGAACGGTGAACCGCTCTTTACGGGTAGGCAGTGGAATTGGACCACGCACTTGAGCACCAGTACGTTTCGCGGTTTCCACGATTTCCTGGGTGGATTGGTCGATCAGGCGATGGTCGAAAGCCTTCAACCTGATACGGATTTGCTGATTTTGCATTGGATTTCAGACTCCGGCTGCTATTCCCACCGGGCGCAATACGCCCGTTAAAAGGAGGCGCAATTCTATAGACGCCCCCGATAGGTGTCAACCCAATAAAAAAGCCCCCGCTGGGCGGGGGCTCTTTCAATCCATCAGAGCGAACTCAAAAAGAGCTTACTCGATGATTTTGGCTACGACGCCAGCGCCGACGGTACGACCGCCTTCACGGATAGCGAAACGCAGACCGTCTTCCATTGCGATGGTCTTGATCAGGGTGACAACCATTTTGATGTTGTCGCCTGGCATTACCATTTCAACGCCTTCCGGCAGTTCGCAGTTACCGGTCACGTCAGTGGTCCGGAAGTAGAACTGTGGACGGTAGCCTTTGAAGAACGGAGTGTGACGACCGCCTTCTTCTTTGCTCAGAACGTACACTTCAGCTTCGAACTTGGTGTGCGGCTTGACCGAACCTGGCTTAACCAGAACCTGGCCACGCTCAACGTCGTCACGCTTGGTACCACGCAGCAGAACGCCGCAGTTCTCGCCAGCACGACCTTCGTCGAGCAGCTTGCGGAACATTTCAACACCGGTGCAGGTGGTGACGGTGGTGTCACGCAGACCAACGATTTCCAGTGGATCCTGAACCTTGACGATACCGCGCTCGATACGGCCAGTCACAACAGTACCGCGACCGGAGATCGAGAATACGTCTTCGATTGGCATCAGGAACGGCTTGTCGATCACACGAACTGGTTCTGGGATGTAGCTGTCCAGAGTTTCTACCAGGCGCTTGACAGCGGTGGTACCCATTTCGTTGTCGTCTTGGCCGTTCAGAGCCATCAGAGCCGAACCGATGATGATTGGAGTGTCATCACCTGGGAAGTCGTAAGTGCTCAGCAGATCGCGCACTTCCATCTCAACCAGTTCCAGCAGCTCAGCGTCGTCAACCATGTCAGCCTTGTTCAGGAAGACAACGATGTACGGAACGCCTACCTGACGGGACAGCAGGATGTGCTCACGGGTTTGTGGCATCGGACCATCAGCGGCCGAGCAAACCAGGATCGCGCCGTCCATCTGGGCAGCACCGGTGATCATGTTCTTCACATAGTCAGCGTGACCTGGGCAGTCAACGTGAGCGTAGTGACGAATCGAAGAGTTGTACTCAACGTGCGCGGTGTTGATGGTGATACCACGAGCCTTCTCTTCCGGAGCGCTGTCGATTTTGTCGAAAGCAACAACGGCCGAACCGAAAACTTCGGAGCAGACGCGAGTCAGAGCAGCAGTCAGAGTGGTTTTACCGTGGTCAACGTGACCAATGGTGCCAACGTTGACGTGCGGTAGGGAACGATCAAATTTTTCTTTAGCCACGACAATTAACTCCTTGCCTAAAGGACTGAATCAGCCTTGTTTTTTGGTAACAGTTTCGACGATATGCGACGGAGCTGTATTGTATTTTTTGAATTCCATAGAGTAGCTTGCGCGACCCTGAGACATGGAACGAACGTCGGTTGCGTAACCGAACATTTCACCCAACGGAACCTCGGCACGAATCACTTTGCCGGAAACCGTATCTTCCATACCCAGAATCATGCCACGACGACGGTTAAGGTCGCCCATGACATCACCCATGTAGTCTTCAGGCGTAACGACTTCTACCGCCATGATCGGCTCAAGCAACTCACCACCGCCCTTCTGGGCCAGTTGCTTGGTCGCCATGGAAGCAGCCACCTTGAACGCCATCTCGTTGGAGTCGACGTCGTGGTAAGAACCATCGAACACGGTTGCCTTCAGGCCGATCAGCGGATAGCCGGCAACAACGCCGTTCTTCATCTGCTCTTCGATACCCTTCTGGATCGCCGGGATGTATTCCTTAGGAACCACACCACCTACGACTTCGTTCACGAATTGCAGACCTTCCTGACCTTCGTCAGCCGGTGCAAAACGGATCCAGCAGTGACCGAACTGGCCACGACCGCCGGATTGGCGAACGAACTTGCCTTCGATTTCACAGTTCTTCGTGATGCGCTCACGATAGGAAACCTGAGGCTTACCGATGTTGGCTTCGACGTTGAACTCACGGCGCATCCGGTCAACCAGGATGTCCAGGTGCAACTCGCCCATGCCAGAGATGATCGTTTGACCAGTCTCTTCATCAGTCTTGACGCGGAAAGACGGGTCTTCCTGAGCAAGTTTGCCCAGAGCGATACCCATTTTTTCCTGGTCGTCCTTGGTCTTAGGCTCAACGGCAACCGAAATAACCGGCTCCGGGAAGTCCATGCGAACCAGGATGATTGGCTTGTCGCCATTGCACAAAGTTTCACCCGTGGTGACGTCCTTCATGCCGATCAAGGCCGCGATGTCGCCAGCGCGCACTTCCTTGATCTCTTCGCGGGCGTTTGCGTGCATTTGCACCATACGGCCTACGCGCTCTTTCTTGCCTTTTACAGAGTTGATCACGCCGTCGCCGGAGTTCAACACACCCGAGTAAACCCGGACAAAGGTCAAGGTACCCACGAATGGGTCGGTAGCGATCTTGAACGCCAGAGCCGAGAACGGCTCGCTGTCGTCCGCATGACGCTCCAACTCGATAGTCTCGTCATCCGGGTCAGTACCCTTGATGGCAGGAATGTCGGTCGGCGCAGGCAGGAAGTCGATAACGGCGTCGAGAACCAGGGGAACACCCTTGTTCTTGAAGGAAGAACCGCAAACAGCCAGGACGATTTCACCAGCGATAGTACGCTGACGCAGAGCGGCCTTGATTTCCTCGTTGGTGAGTTCTTCACCCTCGAGGTACTTGTTCATCAGCTCTTCGTTGGCTTCGGCCGCAGCCTCAACCATGTTGCCACGCCACTTCTCGGCTTCTTCCAGCAACTCGGCAGGAATGTCCTTGCGAACAGGAACCATGCCCTTGTCGGAATCGTTCCAGTAGACAGCTTGCATGTTGATCAGATCGATCTGACCCTGGAAGTTGTCTTCGGAACCGATAGCCAGCTGGATCGGCACCGGAGTGTGACCCAGACGCTGCTTGATCTGAGCGATCACGCGCAGGAAGTTGGCGCCTGCACGGTCCATCTTGTTTACATAAACAAGACGCGGAACACCGTATTTGTTGGCTTGACGCCATACGGTTTCCGACTGAGGCTCAACACCCGAGGTGCCGCAGAAAACAACCACAGCGCCGTCGAGTACGCGTAGGGAACGTTCTACTTCAATGGTGAAGTCTACGTGGCCCGGGGTATCGATGACGTTGAAGCGGTGCTCGTCCTTGTACTGCTTCTCGGAACCCTTCCAGAAAGCGGTAATAGCAGCAGAAGTGATGGTAATACCACGCTCCTGCTCCTGCACCATCCAGTCGGTGGTCGCGGCGCCATCATGCACCTCGCCCATCTTGTGACTTTTGCCGGTGTAAAAAAGGACGCGCTCGGTGGTGGTGGTTTTACCAGCATCCACGTGAGCAACGATACCGATGTTACGGTAGCGGTTAATCGGTGTAGTACGAGCCATAAAGCCCTCGCAAATTGAGTGACGCTAAAATTAGAAGCGGTAGTGCGAGAAAGCCTTGTTGGCTTCAGCCATACGGTGCACGTCTTCACGCTTCTTAACTGCAGCACCTTTACCTTCAGCAGCGTCCAACAGTTCACCAGCCAAACGCAGGGCCATGGACTTCTCGCCGCGCTTGCGGGCGAAGTCTACCAGCCAGCGCATTGCCAGGGCGTTACGACGGGACGGACGAACTTCGACCGGAACCTGGTAAGTAGCACCGCCTACACGGCGCGACTTCACTTCGACCAGCGGAGCGATGGCGTCGAGAGCTTTCTCGAAGATTTCCAGGGGATCGCTGTTCTTGCGTTCCTTAACTTTGTCCAGTGCGCCATAAACGATACGCTCGGCAACGGCTTTCTTGCCGCTTTCCATTACGTGGTTCATGAACTTGGCGAGAATCTGGCTTCCGTATTTCGGATCGTCCAGAATCTCACGTTTGGCTGCTACGCGACGTCTTGGCATGATAAGCCCTCAAGCGGTCTTCAGGTTCGCTCGGAATCGGTGCCCTTGCGGGACGCCTCCGACCTTACTCTTATCGACTCAAAAAAATAGAAAATCAGTTTTACAAAAAGCCACTACTACTTAGGCTTCTTGGTACCGTACTTCGAACGACCCTGGTTACGACCTTTGACGCCGGAGGTATCCAAAGAACCGCGAACGGTGTGGTAACGAACACCTGGCAAGTCTTTTACACGGCCGCCACGGATCAGTACGACGCTGTGCTCTTGCAGGTTGTGGCCTTCACCGCCGATGTACGAGGAAACCTCGAAACCGTTGGTCAGGCGCACACGGCATACTTTACGCAGTGCCGAGTTAGGTTTTTTCGGCGTGGTGGTATACACACGGGTGCATACGCCACGACGTTGCGGGCAGTTCTGCAGCGCAGGCACGTCGGATTTCTCGACGATACGCTTACGCGGCTGACGTACCAGCTGGTTGATAGTTGCCATCTACTAGCTCCACTGTTGTCTTGCGACGCTATTGTCTTACAAGAAAAGCAAAATGGCAGGAACGAATTCCCGCCAAATTTAGGGGATCAAGAGTCTAAAGAGGATCTTGTCTCCAGTCAAGGCAAGGCCCCGACCTCCTCGCCCGCCGGATCTCGACAACTTGTCTCGATCCGCCGAACGGAATGACCAGGGCCAGGCTCTCAATTAGCGCCGAACTCAGTTACCGCTCGAGTTCAGTGCTTCGGTCAGTGCAGCTTCCACTTCACTGGCGCTTACGCGCAACGGCTTGTCTGCTTCACGGCGACGCTTGCGCTCGCTGTGATAGGCCAAACCGGTACCGGCCGGGATCAGACGACCCACGACCACGTTTTCTTTCAGGCCGCGCAGGTAATCGCGCTTGCCGGTTACCGCCGCTTCGGTCAGTACGCGGGTGGTTTCCTGGAAGGAAGCCGCCGAGATGAACGATTCGGTGGACAACGACGCCTTGGTGATACCCAGCAGCACGCGAGTGAACTTGGACACGAATTTGTCGTCCGCACCCAGGCGCTCGTTTTCCACCAGTACGTGAGTCAGCTCCATCTGGTCGCCCTTGATGAAACTCGAGTCGCCGGATTCAGCGATCTCGACCTTACGCAGCATCTGACGCAGGATGGTCTCGATGTGCTTGTCGTTGATCTTCACGCCTTGCAGACGGTAAACGTCCTGGATCTCGTTCACGATGTACTTGGCCAGCGCACTCACACCCAGCAGACGCAGGATGTCGTGTGGATCGCTAGGGCCGTCGGAGATAACTTCGCCGCGGTTGACCTGTTCGCCTTCGAAGACGTTCAGGTGACGCCACTTCGGAATTAGCTCTTCGTACGGATCGCTACCGTCGTTCGGGGTGATGACTAGGCGGCGCTTGCCCTTGGTCTCTTTACCGAACGCGATGGTGCCGCTGACTTCAGCCAGAATCGAGGCTTCTTTCGGACGACGGGCTTCGAACAAGTCGGCAACACGCGGCAGACCACCGGTGATGTCGCGGGTCTTCGAAGTTTCTTGCGGGATACGAGCGATAACATCACCGATCGCGATCCGCGCACCGTCCGCAACACCGACCAAGGCGTTGGCTGGCAGGAAGTACTGAGCGATTACGTCAGTGCCTGGCAGCAACAGATCCTTGCCGTTGTCGTCGACCATCTTCACAGCAGGACGGATGTCCTTGCCGGCAGCTGGACGATCTTTAGCGTCGAGCACTTCAATGTTGGTCATACCGGTCAATTCGTCAGTCTGACGCTTGATCGTGATGCCTTCTTCCATGCCCACGTAGGTCACGGTACCTTTCATTTCGGTAACGATTGGGTGGGTGTGCGGGTCCCACTTGGCCACGATGGCGCCAGCGTCGACCTTGTCACCTTCCTTCACCGAAATCACAGCACCGTACGGCAGCTTGTAGCGCTCGCGCTCACGACCGAAGTCGTCGGCAATCGCCAGCTCACCAGAACGGGACACAGCCACCAGGTGACCGTCCACGCGCTCAACGTGCTTCAGGTTATGCAGGCGAACGGTACCGCCATTCTTCACCTGGACACTGTCGGCTGCGGAGGTCCGGCTTGCCGCACCACCGATGTGGAACGTACGCATGGTCAGCTGGGTACCCGGCTCACCGATGGACTGGGCAGCGATAACGCCGACCGCTTCACCGATGTTCACCTGGTGACCACGAGCCAGGTCGCGACCGTAGCACTTGGCGCAAATACCGTAGCGGGTTTCGCAGCTGATCGGCGAACGCACGATCACTTCGTCGATGCTGTTGAGCTCGATGAATTCGACCCACTTCTCGTCAACCAGGGTGCCGGCAGGAACGATGACGTCCTCGGTACCCGGCTTGAATACGTCACGGGCGATGACACGCCCCAATACGCGCTCACCCAACGGCTCTACAACGTCACCGCCTTCGATGTGCGGAGTCATTACCAGGCCATGTTCTGTGCCGCAGTCGATCTCGGTCACGACCAGATCCTGGGCAACGTCTACCAGACGACGAGTCAGGTAACCGGAGTTCGCCGTTTTCAACGCGGTATCCGCAAGACCCTTACGAGCACCGTGAGTAGAGATGAAGTACTGAAGTACGCTCAAACCTTCACGGAAGTTCGCGGTAATCGGGGTCTCGATGATGGAGCCGTCCGGCTTGGCCATCAGGCCACGCATACCGGCGAGCTGACGGATCTGCGCTGCAGAACCCCGTGCGCCCGAGTCGGCCATCATGTACATCGAGTTGAAGGATTCCTGATCGACTTCGTTACCGTGGCGGTCGATGACTTTCTCTTTCGAGAGGTTGGCCATCATCGCCTTGGACACTTCGTCGTTCGCCTTGGACCAGAGGTCGATCACCTTGTTGTACTTCTCGCCCTGGGTTACCAGGCCGGACGCGTACTGGCTCTCGATCTCTTTCACTTCTTCGGTGGCAGCACCGATGATGCGGGCTTTTTCATCCGGGATAACGAAGTCGTTAACGCCGATGGAAACGCCGGAGATGGTCGAATAAGCGAAACCGGTGTACATCAACTGGTCAGCGAAGATTACGGTCTCTTTCAAACCAACCACGCGGTAGCACTGGTTGATCAGCTTGGAGATCGCTTTTTTCTTCATCGGCAGGTTGACGACGTCGAACGACAGGCCAGGTGGGACAACCTGGAACAACAGCGCACGGCCGACGGTGGTGTCGACGATACGAGTGTTCTTGACGCTGCCTCCATCACGGTCGTTTACGGTTTCGTTGATCCGCACCTTGACCTTGGCATGCAGTGCGGCTTCGCCGGCACGGAACACACGGTCAACTTCCTGCAGATCCGCGAATACGCGACCTTCGCCCTTGGCGTTGATGGCTTCACGGGTCATGTAGTACAGACCCAATACAACGTCCTGGGACGGAACGATGATCGGCTCACCGTTCGCTGGCGACAGGATGTTGTTGGTCGACATCATCAACGCGCGCGCTTCCAACTGGGCTTCCAGCGTCAGCGGCACGTGCACGGCCATTTGGTCGCCGTCGAAGTCGGCGTTGTACGCAGCACAGACCAGCGGGTGCAGCTGGATAGCCTTGCCTTCGATCAGTACCGGTTCAAACGCCTGGATACCCAGACGGTGAAGGGTCGGTGCACGGTTGAGCAACACTGGGTGTTCGCGAATCACTTCGGCAAGAACGTCCCAGACCTCTGGCAGCTCGCGCTCGACCATTTTCTTGGCGGCTTTGATGGTGGTCGCGAGACCACGCATTTCCAGCTTGCCGAAAATGAACGGCTTGAACAGTTCCAGAGCCATTTTCTTAGGCAGACCGCACTGGTGCAGACGCAGGGTCGGGCCTACGGTAATTACCGAACGACCGGAGTAGTCAACACGCTTACCGAGCAAGTTCTGACGGAAACGACCTTGCTTACCCTTGATCATGTCAGCCAGGGATTTCAGAGGACGCTTGTTGGAACCGGTGATAGCGCGGCCACGACGACCGTTGTCCAGCAGTGCATCCACAGCTTCTTGCAACATACGCTTTTCGTTGCGCACGATGATGTCCGGAGCGGACAGATCGAGCAGGCGCTTCAAGCGGTTGTTACGGTTGATCACTCGACGATACAGATCGTTGAGGTCGGAAGTTGCGAAGCGACCGCCATCGAGCGGGACCAGTGGACGCAGGTCTGGCGGCAGAACCGGCAGAACGGTCAGCACCATCCACTCTGGCAGGTTGCCGGAGCCCTGGAAGGCTTCCATCAACTTCAGACGCTTGGACAGCTTCTTGATCTTGGTTTCGGAGTTGGTTTGCGGAATTTCTTCGCGCAGACGGCCAATCTCGTGCTCAAGGTCGATAGCGTGCAGCAGTTCGCGGACAGCTTCGGCACCCATGCGGGCGTCGAAATCGTCACCGAATTCTTCCAGCGCTTCGAAGTACTGCTCGTCGTTGAGCAACTGACCCTTTTCAAGGGTGGTCATGCCTGGATCGATAACGACGTAGCTCTCGAAGTAGAGAACGCGTTCGATATCACGCAGGGTCATGTCCATCAGCAGGCCGATACGGGACGGCAGCGATTTCAAGAACCAGATGTGGGCAACCGGCGAAGCCAGTTCGATGTGGGCCATGCGCTCACGACGAACTTTTGCCAGCGCGACTTCAACGCCGCACTTCTCGCAGATCACACCACGATGCTTCAAGCGCTTGTACTTACCGCACAGGCACTCGTAATCCTTTACCGGGCCAAAGATCTTGGCGCAGAACAGGCCGTCACGCTCAGGTTTGAACGTACGGTAGTTGATGGTTTCCGGCTTTTTAACTTCACCGAACGACCACGAACGGATCATCTCAGGCGAGGCCAATCCGATACGGATGGCGTCGAACTCTTCGACTTGACCCTGGTTTTTCAGCAAATTCAGTAGGTCTTTCAAGGCCTTTCCTCCTGGCGGAGCAGAGAGCGGGCAAAACAGCCCCGCTCTCGATTCGCGTCACGTGTTATTCGGTTTCCAGATCGATATCGATGCCGAGGGAACGAATTTCCTTGATCAACACGTTGAAAGACTCGGGCATGCCCGGCTCCATACGGTGATCGCCGTCCACGATGTTTTTGTACATCTTGGTCCGGCCGTTCACATCGTCCGACTTCACTGTGAGCATTTCTTGCAGAGTGTATGCAGCACCGTACGCTTCCAGTGCCCAGACCTCCATCTCCCCGAAACGCTGACCACCGAACTGCGCCTTACCACCCAGCGGCTGCTGGGTAACCAGGCTGTAAGAACCGGTAGAACGAGCGTGCATCTTGTCGTCTACCAAGTGGTTCAGCTTCAGCATGTACATGTAGCCAACGGTGACCGGGCGTTCGAATTTGTTGCCGGTACGGCCATCGAACAGCTGCATCTGGCCGCTTTCTGGCAGGTCTGCCAGTTTCAGCATGGCCTTGATTTCGCTTTCCTTGGCACCGTCGAACACCGGAGTAGCCATTGGAACGCCGCCGCGCAGGTTCTTCGCCAGATCCAGGATTTCCTGGTCGGAGAAAGTGTCCAGTTCTTCGTTGCGCCCGCCGATCTCGTTGTAGATCTCGTTCAGGAACTTACGCAGATCAGCGACCTTGCGCTGCTCTTCGATCATCCGGTTGATCTTCTCGCCCAGACCTTTGGCCGCGAGGCCCAGGTGAGTTTCGAGAATCTGACCAACGTTCATACGCGAAGGTACGCCCAACGGGTTGAGGACCACGTCGACCGGGGTGCCATTGGCATCGTGCGGCATGTCTTCAACCGGCATGATCACGGAGACCACACCCTTGTTACCGTGACGGCCGGCCATCTTGTCGCCCGGCTGGATGCGGCGACGGATTGCCAGGTAAACCTTGACGATTTTCAGCACGCCTGGAGCCAGGTCATCGCCCTGCTGCAGTTTGCGCTTCTTGTCTTCGAACTTGTCGTCCAGCAGACGGCGGCGATCAACGATGTAGGCCTGGGCCTTCTCGAGCTGCTCGTTCAGAGCATCTTCAGCCATGCGCAGTTTGAACCACTGACCATGCTCAAGACCGTCGAGAACTTCGTCGGTGATTTCCTGACCTTTCTTCAGGCCTGCGCCGCCTTCGGCTTTGTGGCCAACCAGTGCGGAGCGCAGACGTTCGAAAGTTGCGCCTTCGACAATACGGAACTCTTCGTTCAGGTCCTTGCGGATCTCGTCGAGCTGAGTCTTCTCGATGGACAGTGCACGAGCATCACGCTCAACACCGTCGCGAGTGAAGACCTGTACGTCGATGACGGTACCCTTGGTGCCAGTCGGCACACGCAGGGAGGTGTCTTTAACGTCGCTGGCTTTTTCACCGAAGATGGCACGCAGCAGTTTTTCTTCCGGCGTCAGCTGGGTCTCGCCTTTCGGAGTGACCTTGCCCACCAGGATGTCGCCTGCGCCTACTTCGGCACCTACATAAACGATACCGGCTTCGTCCAGTTTGTTCAGTGCAGCTTCACCCACGTTCGGGATGTCTGCAGTGATTTCTTCTGGGCCAAGCTTGGTGTCACGGGCCACACAGGTCAGTTCCTGAATGTGGATCGTGGTAAAGCGGTCTTCTTGAACAACTCGTTCCGACAGGCAGATGGAGTCTTCAAAGTTGTAACCGTTCCAGGCCATGAACGCGATGCGCATGTTCTGACCCAACGCCAGCTCACCCATGTCGGTGGACGGGCCGTCAGCCATGATGTCGCTACGCTGAACCCGATCACCTTTACGCACCAGCGGACGTTGGTTGATGCAAGTGTTCTGGTTGGAGCGGGTGTACTTGGTCAGGTTGTAGATGTCGACACCGGCTTCGCCAGTTTCTACTTCGTCATCAGCAACACGAACCACGATACGGCTGGCGTCGACGGAATCGATCACACCACCACGACGCGCCACAACGCAAACGCCGGAGTCACGGGCAACGTTACGCTCCATGCCGGTACCGACCAGCGGCTTGTCGGCACGCAGGGTAGGCACAGCCTGACGCTGCATGTTCGAACCCATCAACGCACGGTTGGCGTCGTCGTGCTCGAGGAACGGGATCAGCGACGCTGCAACCGAAACTACCTGCTTCGGCGATACGTCCATCAAGGTGACGTCTTCCGGCGCCTTGACGGTGAACTCGTTCAAGTGACGAACAGCTACCAGCTCGTCGATCAGCATTTTCTTATCGTTCATCGTGGCCGAAGCCTGAGCGATCACGTGATCAGCTTCTTCGATGGCGGACAGGAAGACGATCTCGTCGGTGACCAGAGCGTCTTTCACCACGCGATACGGGCTTTCGAGGAAGCCGTACTGGTTGGTGCGCGCGTAGGCCGCCAGGGAGTTGATCAGACCGATGTTCGGACCTTCCGGCGTTTCAATCGGGCACACACGACCGTAGTGAGTCGGGTGTACGTCACGAACTTCAAAGCCTGCGCGCTCACGGGTCAGACCGCCCGGGCCGAGTGCGGAGACACGACGCTTGTGGGTGATCTCGGACAGCGGGTTGTTCTGGTCCATGAACTGGGACAGCTGGCTCGAACCGAAGAACTCTTTCACAGCCGCAGCCACTGGCTTGGCGTTGATCAGGTCTTGCGGCATCAGGCCTTCGCTTTCAGCCATCGACAGACGTTCCTTGACCGCGCGCTCAACACGCACCAGGCCAACACGGAACTGGTTCTCGGCCATCTCGCCTACGCAGCGAACACGACGGTTACCCAGGTGGTCGATGTCATCGACGATGCCTTTGCCGTTACGGATGTCGACGAGAGTCTTCAATACCGCAACGATATCGTCCTTGTTCAGTACGCCCGAACCTTCGATTTCTGTACGACCGATACGACGGTTGAACTTCATCCGGCCGACCGCAGACAGGTCATAGCGCTCAGGGCTGAAGAACAGGTTGTTGAACAGGGTCTCGGCTGCGTCCTTGGTTGGCGGCTCGCCAGGACGCATCATGCGATAGATTTCGACCAGGGCTTCCAACTGGTTGCCGGTGGAGTCGATCTTCAGCGTGTCGGAGATGAACGGGCCACAGTCGATATCGTTGGTGTAGAGAGTTTCGATGCGAACGACCTGGGCCTTGGCGATTTTTGCCAGGATCTCAGTGTTCAGCTCGGTGTTGCACTCTGCCAGGATTTCGCCGGTGGCTGGATGCACGATGACCTTGGCGGTGGTGCGACCCAGGACGTAGTCCAGAGGCACCTGCAGCTCTTTGATCCCGGCTTTTTCCAGCTGGTTGATGTGGCGAGCGGTGATTCGACGACCCTGCTCGACAATAACCTTGCCTTTGTCATCGAGGATATCGAGGACCGCGATTTCACCGCGCAGGCGCTGAGGCACCAGTTCCAGGCTGAGGTTTTCACCTTGCACATGGAAGACGTTGGTGGTGTAGAACGCGTCCAGCACTTCTTCGGTGGTATAGCCGAGCGCGCGCAGCAGTACCGATGCAGGCAGCTTGCGACGACGGTCGATACGCACGAATACGCAGTCTTTCGGGTCGAACTCGAAGTCCAGCCACGAACCGCGGTAAGGAATGATGCGCGCGGAGTAAAGCAGTTTGCCGGAGCTGTGCGTCTTGCCACGGTCATGGTCGAAGAACACGCCCGGAGAACGGTGCAGCTGGGAAACGATTACACGCTCGGTACCGTTGATTACGAAGGTACCGTTCTCAGTCATCAGGGGGATTTCACCCATGTAGACTTCTTGCTCTTTGATGTCCTTGATCGCTTTGTTCGACGATTCTTTGTCGAAAATGATCAGGCGCACTTTTACCCGCAAAGGTACGGCGTAAGTAACACCGCGCAATACGCATTCTTTGACATCAAATGCCGGTTCGCCCAGGCGATAACCGACGTACTCCAGCGCAGCATTGCCGGAGTAGCTGATGATCGGGAAAACGGATTTGAAGGCCGCATGCAGGCCCACGTCGCGGAACTGATCTTTAGTCGCTCCCGCTTGCAAGAATTCACGATACGAATCCAGCTGGATGGCCAGGAGGTACGGCACATCCATGACGTCCGGCAACTTGCTAAAGTCCTTGCGGATACGTTTTTTCTCAGTATATGAGTAAGCCATCAGCGTTCCCCAGCTTGGTCACCTGCTTGTTTGGCCCCTCCCGACGGGAGCAGCCAGAAAATCGTGCAAACCCCATGGTTTGCGCCACCACATCGGGTGGTTACAGCTCGCGATCAGCACCGACCCAGTCGGCTGCCAATAACGGAAAAAGGCCGGTGGCAAGAGCCACCAGCCATCAGCCTGTCGCTTAACGCTCGGGCTGGAGACGCAAAGTCGATGCTTACTTCAGCTCGACTTTAGCGCCCGCTTCTTCCAGAGTGGCTTTGGCTTTGTCAGCTGCGTCTTTCGAAACAGCTTCCAGTACCACGCCAGGCGCGCCGTCAACTACAGCCTTGGCTTCTTTCAGGCCCAGACCGGTCAGTTCACGTACAGCCTTGATCACGTTTACTTTCTTCTCGCCAGCTTCGGTCAGCATGACGTTGAATTCGGTTTGCTCTTCAACAACGGCGGCAGCAGCAGCTGGACCAGCGGAAGCAGCGGCAGCGGAAACGCCGAATTTTTCTTCGAAAGCTTTGATCAGCTCAACAACCTGCAGAACCGACATTTCAGCTACGGCGTTGAGGATATCGTCTTGGGAGATAGACATTACTGTATTTCCTGAATTGGGGGACGGCCTACGCGGCCATCGAAATAAACAAAAAAGCGCGAGAGAAAGTGCTCAGCCTTAGGCTGCGGCAGCTTCTTTTTGCTCGCGAACTGCAGCCAGAGTACGAGCCAGCTTGCTGGTAGCGCCTTGAATCACGCTCATCAGCTGCGAAATGGCTTCGTCGCGGGTCGGCAGTGTTGCCAGTACATCGATCTGATTAGCTGCGAGGAACTTGCCCTCGAACGCAGCTGCCTTGATCTCGAACTTATCCTGACCCTTGGCGAATTCCTTGAACAAACGGGCAGCAGCGCCTGGATGATCCTTGGAGAACGCGATCAGGGTCGGGCCGGTGAACACGTCGTTGAGAACACTGTATTCAGTGTCAGCAACAGCGCGCTTGAGCAAGGTGTTACGTACGACACGTACGTAAACGCCAGCTTCACGGGCCTCTTTACGGAGTCCGGTCATTGCGCCTACTGTTACGCCACGGGCATCAGCCACGACAGCGGACAGAGCGACTTTGGCAGCCTCGTTGACTTCAGCGACGATGGCCTTCTTGTCTTCGAGATTAATTGCCACGGGTTTAACTCCTGCTTGTTACCGTTTCATTCGGTCGAAACCGAATGTCGTTTTGGTGTCTGATTCGGTAAGGAACCGGGAGCACCATCTGCGTAGGCTTGTGGTTTAAGACTTGCGTCGCCTACGGTCTTGGACAGCCCCCGCCAGGCAGGGACCCCAATTTTTCAATTGGCGCAATCGCTTGCGCCAACCTGAGTCTTACGCGTCGAGCGAGCTCTGATCGATAACCAGACCTGGGCCCATAGTGGTGCTCAGGGTAACGCGCTTGACGTAGATACCTTTCGAAGAAGCTGGCTTGATACGCTTCAGATCAGCGATCAGGGCTTCAACGTTTTCCTTCAGCTTGACGGCGTCAAAGCCGATCTTGCCAACGGAAGTGTGGATAATGCCGTTCTTGTCGGTGCGATAACGAACCTGACCAGCCTTGGCGTTTTTAACCGCGGTGGCTACGTCTGGCGTTACGGTGCCGACTTTAGGGTTAGGCATCAGACCACGTGGACCGAGGATCTGACCCAACTGACCTACAACGCGCATGGCATCCGGGGATGCGATCACTACGTCGTAGTTCAGGTCGCCGCCTTTCATTTCAGCAGCCAGGTCGTCCATGCCAACACGGTCAGCACCAGCAGCCAGAGCAGCTTCAGCTGCTGGGCCCTGGGTGAACACGGCAACACGTACGGTCTTGCCAGTGCCGTGTGGCAGCACGGTAGCGCTACGAACGACCTGGTCGGATTTACGTGGGTCAACACCCAGGTTCACAGCAACGTCGAAAGACTCGCTGAACTTGACAGTCGACAGCTCGGCCAGCAGAGCGGCGGCGTCTACAAAGTTGTAGGCCTTGCCTGCTTCGATTTTGCCGGCGATAGCCTTTTGACGCTTGGTCAGCTTAGCCATTACACACCCTCCACGTTAAGGCCCATGCTACGAGCAGAACCGGCGATAGTACGCACGGCTGCATCCATATCAGCTGCAGTCAGATCCGCGTTTTTGGTCTTCGCGATCTCTTCCAGCTGAGCACGGGTAACGGTGCCAACCTTAACGGTGTTTGGACGAGCGGAACCGCTGGTCAAACCTGCAGCCTTCTTCAGCAGAACCGAAGCAGGGGTGCTTTTTGTTTCGAAAGTGAAGCTACGGTCGCTGTAGACAGTGATGATCACTGGAGTCGGCAGACCTGGCTCAAGACCCTGGGTACGGGCGTTGAAAGCCTTGCAGAATTCCATGATGTTCACGCCGTGCTGACCCAGCGCAGGACCAACAGGTGGGCTTGGGTTAGCCTGAGCGGCCTTCACTTGCAGCTTGATGTAAGCGGTAATCTTCTTGGCCATGAGGCACTCCAATTACGGGTTCTAACGCCTCGAAAGGCTCCCCGGTTGCTTGCGCGTTTATCCCAGTGACGACAAAACCCCACAGCCTAGGGCTGCGGGGTTGGGATGCCTGTTCAATCAGACCTTTTCGACCTGGCTGAACTCTAGCTCTACCGGAGTAGAGCGACCGAAAATGAGCACTGCCACTTGGATCCGGCTCTTTTCGTAGTTAACCTCTTCAACCGTGCCATTGAAATCAGCGAATGGACCGTCGGTGACGCGCACAACTTCACCCGGCTCAAACAGTGTTTTCGGCTTCGGCTTATCGCTACCATCAGCGACACGACGCAGAATCGCTTCTGCTTCTTTATCTGTGATCGGCGCAGGCTTGTCGGCGGTACCGCCAATGAAGCCCATCACCCGAGGGGTATCCTTGACCAAGTGCCAAGTCCCTTCGTTCATGTCCATCTGTACCAGCACGTAGCCCGGAAAGAACTTGCGTTCACTTTTGCGCTTCTGGCCATTACGCATCTCAACCACTTCTTCAGTGGGGACCAGAATTTCGCCAAAGCCATCTTCCATGCCAGCCAGCTTTACGCGCTCGACCAACGAGCGCATAACATGCTTCTCGTAACCCGAGTAAGCATGCACAACGTACCAACGCTTAGCCACGGGACACCCTTAGCCAACAATCAAGGAAACAAGCCAGCCGAGCAGGGAATCAAGCCCCCACAACAGCAACGCCATTACCAGAACAACAGCCACAACGATCAACGTGGTCTGCGTGGTTTCTTGGCGAGTCGGCCATACGACTTTACGGATCTCGGTGCGAGCTTCCTTAGCGAGTACAAAGAACGACTTACCCTTGGCCGTCTGCAACCCTACAAAGGCAGCAACAGCAGCAATAGCAAGCAATGCAAGTACACGGTACAGGATCGGCGAAGCAGAAAAATACTGATTGCCAACAACGCCAACAACCACCAAAGCGACTACTACTAGCCACTTGAGCAGATCGAAGCGAGAGCCTTGAGCTTCAGCTTTAGGAGTCATCTATGAAGATCCTGTGAAAAGAAAGCCAGACACACCAAGTGAATCTGGCAGGTCAGGAGGGAATCGAACCCCCAACCTACGGTTTTGGAGACCGTCGCTCTGCCAATTGAGCTACTGACCTAAAACAAAATCAGGCCGACCATTATGCCGGCCCGAAAAAGACATTACAACTGTTTACTCGATGACTTTGGCTACGACGCCGGCGCCGACGGTACGACCGCCTTCACGGATAGCGAAACGCAGACCGTCTTCCATCGCGATGGTCTTGATCAGAGTGACAGTCATCTGGATGTTGTCACCTGGCATTACCATTTCAACACCTTCTGGCAGCTCGCAGTTACCAGTCACGTCAGTTGTACGGAAGTAGAACTGTGGACGGTAGCCCTTGAAGAACGGTGTATGACGACCGCCTTCTTCCTTGCTCAGAACGTAAACTTCTGCGGTGAACTTGGTGTGCGGCTTGACGGTGCCTGGCTTGACCAGAACCTGGCCACGCTCAACGTCGTCACGCTTGGTGCCGCGCAGCAGTACGCCGCAGTTCTCGCCTGCACGACCTTCATCGAGCAGCTTGCGGAACATTTCAACGCCAGTGCAGGTAGTTTTCTGAGTATCGCGCAAACCAACGATCTCAACTTCTTCCTGGATACGGACGATGCCACGCTCAACACGACCAGTCACAACAGTGCCGCGACCGGAGATCGAGAATACGTCTTCGATTGGCATCAGGAACGGCTTGTCGATAGCACGCTCAGGCTCTGGGATGTAGCTATCCAGAGTCTCAACTAGCTTCTTGACCGCAGTGGTACCCATTTCGTTGTCATCTTGGCCGTTCAGAGCCATCAGAGCCGAACCAATGATGATTGGAGTGTCATCACCTGGGAAGTCGTAAGTGCTCAGCAGATCGCGCACTTCCATCTCAACCAGCTCCAGCAGCTCGGCATCGTCAACCATGTCAGCCTTGTTCAGGAAGACAACGATGTACGGAACGCCTACCTGACGGGACAGCAGGATGTGCTCACGAGTTTGTGGCATCGGACCATCAGCGGCCGAGCAAACCAGGATCGCGCCGTCCATCTGGGCAGCACCGGTGATCATGTTTTTTACGTAGTCGGCGTGACCTGGGCAGTCAACGTGTGCGTAGTGACGCACGGCCGAATCGTATTCAACGTGAGCGGTGTTGATGGTGATACCGCGAGCTTTTTCTTCCGGGGCGCTGTCGATCTTGTCGAAGTCAACCTTCGCCGAACCGAATACTTCGGAACAGACACGGGTCAGAGCGGCAGTCAGAGTGGTTTTACCGTGATCGACGTGACCAATGGTACCAACGTTGACGTGCGGCTTATTACGTTCGAACTTTTCCTTAGCCATCGAAATCACCCCTAGGAGAAGAATTTAGCAAGTCAAACAAGCCATTAAAACAAAGGCAGATATTTTCATATCTGCCTTGTAATATGGAGCTCTTGAGCGGATTTGAACCGCTGACCTCACCCTTACCAAGGGTGTGCTCTACCAACTGAGCTACAAGAGCAAAACGCTTTGCACAACCTGCAAACTTGGAGCGGGTAGCGGGAATCGAACCCGCATCATCAGCTTGGAAGGCTGAGGTTCTACCACTAAACTATACCCGCGGAGCTTGCAGCTCACGCTAAAAATGGTGGAGGGGGAAGGATTCGAACCTTCGAAGTCGTAGACGTCAGATTTACAGTCTGATCCCTTTGGCCGCTCGGGAACCCCTCCTAAGCGAGCCGGCATTCTATATCATGCCAGCCTTCTGTCAAGCATTTTCTCATTAAAAACCTGAGGTTAGCTGCGTTGACCACGCTTCGTATCGCTACCCCTTAAGGGTCTTCGCTGCGAAGCGGGCGCCATTCTATGCAAACTACCCAGCAGGTGCAACCCCTTCACAGGGCATTATTTTATGTTTTAACTCATTGAATTCTTTGGAAAGGTTTTGGATCGTCGTGTCACTCAATTTTCCCGCGCTTTCCGAGGGAATCTGAAGCCAGAATGCCCCACTTTCCGGCGAGTCTGGGGAGGCCAACGTGACGGGACGCGCTGCAACCCCCAACGAAGCCAACCGCTGCTCCAGTAGCCTGGCTGATTCCGGGCGCAAAGAACCGCCCAGATAACTACAAGTCTTGCGCGCTTCACCCGTTTTGCCTGTGTCTCGCCGGACAAGCGAATCTGCCGTCTCGCTCAAGAGATGAATATCCTGCTGCGAACCGCGATACAAACTCAGCGGAGTAACGTCCTTGGCACGAAGCGGGGCCTCTTGCTGATGCCAGATGTAGTAGAAGCCATTCAAAACCAGCAACAAAAGAAACAGCCACCGCATAGAAACCTCAAGACAAAGGACAGGCCATCGCCAAACCAACAAAGACCAGGTCAGGCGCGACCTTGGCATCAGGAACAACCCCGGAAACCAGCCCGGCGTCCCCTCCCGTTAAAAACACCTCGAAATCCTTTCCCCAATATTGCTTTGCCAATTCAAGTTGCGTCAGGACAAATCCCCTGAGCATCAGCATACAGCCACGCTCAACCGCCTCCACCGTCGCCCTACCCGGCGCGAGACTCTCGTGAGCTCGCTCGGCAGCAGTATCGTCATACCGAATTCGCCGCGTATGGGTACGCAATTGATTACGCATCAAAGGCATACCAGGACAAATAAATCCGCCCAGATGCTCACCGTCCGCCGCCACGAAGTCCGCCGTAACAGCCGTGCCAAAATCAAGTACAAGGCACGCCCCGGATGCGAGATGGAAGCCGCCAAGCAAGGCTAGCCATCGATCGAGACCTAATCGCTCATATTCCTCGTAACCGTTCTTCACACCCGCCATGTCCCGAGCGGGCACAGCACGAGCCACCGACACCCCAAACGCACCCACGAGAGAGGCAACCAGGGAATCAGTTTCGTCAGGGGTTCTGACACTTACAAGGCGGCACTTTTCCAGCTGAAATTTCTCAGCATCACTCAGGCTTGCCAGCAGGTCATCGTCAGAACTGACTACGCCCCCTTCGACAGGCGTCACGCCATCGGAGCGAAGGACGCGCCACTTGATAAAGCTATTGCCGCAATCGAGCTCAAGAATCATCACGCAACCTCAAACTGAGCTCACCGCCGCTAAAAATTTTCTCCACACCATCCACCTTCAAGCGCAGCGCACCCTGACGGTCGATACCCATCACCACCCCGTCAATTTGATTGGCACCTGCAATCAACGAAACGGCCTTTCCCTGCCACAAGTGGAAGTGCTCCCACTCTTGCTGAATCGCTGCAAACCCAGATACCTGGTGCAGTGTCAGATAGTGCTGGAGCTTCGCGCTCAAGCGCGCCACCAGCTCGTTTCGATCAAAATCCCGACCTGCTTCCAAACTCATGGACGTCCATTGCTGATCAACCTCATCAGTCGACCGCATATTCACATTGATTCCTACGCCCAGGACAACATGACAAACATCGGCCGGGTCTCCCACCAATTCAAGCAGAATACCTGCGATTTTTTTCTCACCAACCAGGACATCGTTGGGCCATTTGAGCCCTGCATTCATGCCGCCCAGGTCGCACAATGTCTGCATGACGGCGAGTCCGACAACGAGACTCAGGCCTTCGATCTGCCGCATGCCGCCTTCGATGCGCAACACCAAGCTATAGTAGAGGTTGTCAGCGAATGGACTGACCCACTTACGGCCTCGACGACCACGACCCGCTATCTGGCGTTCGGCCAAGACCAAGAAGGGCGCCGCCATACCACGCTCTATAGCGCGCAAAGCTTCGGCATTGGTGGAGTCGATGGAATCATGTATTTGGACAGGCCACTCGAACCCTTCTTTCGAGACAATTTCGGCCGCATCCAAAAGCAACAGCGGTCTTGCCAACTGATACCCCCTGCCTCGGACCTTATGGACAGATAATCCTAGCTCCGCCTCCAGATGCTGTAATTGCTTCCACACCGCGCTACGGCTGATGCCCAACCCCGCACCCAGCGCCTGACCTGAATGGAAGCGGCCGTCCTTCAGAAGTTTTAGCAACGTAAGCATACGAACTGCGCCTGATAAGGAGGCCCGCATGATAGCCATGCACAAGGCAGTTGCATAGAAACACCAAACTTGCTTTTCTACAGGCAAAACAAAACCCCTACCTGCGTCAGCAGATAGGGGTTTCGGAATTTAATCTTGACGATGACCTACTCTCACATGGGGAAACCCCACACTACCATCGGCGATGCATCGTTTCACTGCTGAGTTCGGGATGGGATCAGGTGGTTCCAATGCTCTATGGTCGTCAAGAAATTCGGGTACCGAATCGTGGCCAGTTGGCCTCGCTTCAGCAAATTGGGTATGTGATAGCTTCGGTGTTTTTGTGAGATTCGAACTTTCGGTTCGTTTCGTCTTCACACACCGCAATCTGGTGCCCTGCATGCAGGATCAGCAAATTGCTTGGGTGTTATATGGTCAAGCCTCACGGGCAATTAGTACAGGTTAGCTCAACGCCTCACAGCGCTTACACACCCTGCCTATCAACGTCGTAGTCTTCGACGGCCCTTCAGGGGACTCAAGGTCCCAGTGAGATCTCATCTTGAGGCAAGTTTCCCGCTTAGATGCTTTCAGCGGTTATCTTTCCCGAACATAGCTACCCGGCAATGCCACTGGCGTGACAACCGGAACACCAGAGGTTCGTCCACTCCGGTCCTCTCGTACTAGGAGCAGCCCCTCTCAAATCTCAAACGTCCACGGCAGATAGGGACCGAACTGTCTCACGACGTTCTAAACCCAGCTCGCGTACCACTTTAAATGGCGAACAGCCATACCCTTGGGACCGGCTTCAGCCCCAGGATGTGATGAGCCGACATCGAGGTGCCAAACACCGCCGTCGATATGAACTCTTGGGCGGTATCAGCCTGTTATCCCCGGAGTACCTTTTATCCGTTGAGCGATGGCCCTTCCATACAGAACCACCGGATCACTAAGACCTACTTTCGTACCTGCTCGACGTGTCTGTCTCGCAGTCAAGCGCGCTTTTGCCTTTATACTCTACGACCGATTTCCGACCGGTCTGAGCGCACCTTCGTACTCCTCCGTTACTCTTTAGGAGGAGACCGCCCCAGTCAAACTACCCACCATACACTGTCCTCGATCCGGATAACGGACCTGAGTTAGAACCTCAAAGTTGCCAGGGTGGTATTTCAAGGTTGGCTCCACGCGAACTGGCGTCCACGCTTCAAAGCCTCCCACCTATCCTACACAAGCAAATTCAAAGTCCAGTGCAAAGCTATAGTAAAGGTTCACGGGGTCTTTCCGTCTAGCCGCGGATACACTGCATCTTCACAGCGATTTCAATTTCACTGAGTCTCGGGTGGAGACAGCGCCGCCATCGTTACGCCATTCGTGCAGGTCGGAACTTACCCGACAAGGAATTTCGCTACCTTAGGACCGTTATAGTTACGGCCGCCGTTTACCGGGGCTTCGATCAAGAGCTTCGCGTTAGCTAACCCCATCAATTAACCTTCCGGCACCGGGCAGGCGTCACACCCTATACGTCCACTTTCGTGTTTGCAGAGTGCTGTGTTTTTAATAAACAGTCGCAGCGGCCTGGTATCTTCGACCGGCGTGGGCTTACGCAGCAAGTGCTTCACCCTCACCGGCGCACCTTCTCCCGAAGTTACGGTGCCATTTTGCCTAGTTCCTTCACCCGAGTTCTCTCAAGCGCCTTGGTATTCTCTACCCAACCACCTGTGTCGGTTTGGGGTACGGTTCCTGGTTACCTGAAGCTTAGAAGCTTTTCTTGGAAGCATGGCATCAACCACTTCGTCACCCAAAGGGTAACTCGTCATCAGCTCTCGGCCTTGAGATCCCGGATTTACCTAAGATCTCAGCCTACCACCTTAAACTTGGACAACCAACGCCAAGCTGGCCTAGCCTTCTCCGTCCCTCCATCGCAATAACCAGAAGTACAGGAATATTAACCTGTTTTCCATCGACTACGCTTTTCAGCCTCGCCTTAGGGACCGACTAACCCTGCGTCGATTAACGTTGCGCAGGAAACCTTGGTCTTTCGGCGTGGGTGTTTTTCACACCCATTGTCGTTACTCATGTCAGCATTCGCACTTCTGATACCTCCAGCAAGCTTCTCAACTCACCTTCACAGGCTTACAGAACGCTCCTCTACCGCATCACTTGCGTGATACCCGTAGCTTCGGTGTATGGTTTGAGCCCCGTTACATCTTCCGCGCAGGCCGACTCGACTAGTGAGCTATTACGCTTTCTTTAAAGGGTGGCTGCTTCTAAGCCAACCTCCTAGCTGTCTAAGCCTTCCCACATCGTTTCCCACTTAACCATAACTTTGGGACCTTAGCTGACGGTCTGGGTTGTTTCCCTTTTCACGACGGACGTTAGCACCCGCCGTGTGTCTCCCATGCTCGGCACTTGTAGGTATTCGGAGTTTGCATCGGTTTGGTAAGTCGGGATGACCCCCTAGCCGAAACAGTGCTCTACCCCCTACAGTGATACATGAGGCGCTACCTAAATAGCTTTCGAGGAGAACCAGCTATCTCCGAGCTTGATTAGCCTTTCACTCCGATCCACAGGTCATCCGCTAACTTTTCAACGGTAGTCGGTTCGGTCCTCCAGTTAGTGTTACCCAACCTTCAACCTGCCCATGGATAGATCGCCCGGTTTCGGGTCTATTCCCAGCGACTAGACGCCCTATTAAGACTCGCTTTCGCTACGCCTCCCCTATTCGGTTAAGCTCGCCACTGAAAATAAGTCGCTGACCCATTATACAAAAGGTACGCAGTCACCCAACAAAGTGGGCTCCCACTGCTTGTACGCATACGGTTTCAGGATCTATTTCACTCCCCTCTCCGGGGTTCTTTTCGCCTTTCCCTCACGGTACTAGTTCACTATCGGTCAGTCAGTAGTATTTAGCCTTGGAGGATGGTCCCCCCATATTCAGACAAAGTTTCTCGTGCTCCGTCCTACTCGATTTCACTTCTAAGATCCTTTCGCGTACAGGGCTATCACCCACTATGGCCGCACTTTCCAGAGCGTTCCGCTAAAATCAAAGAAGCTTAAGGGCTAGTCCCCGTTCGCTCGCCACTACTAAGGGAATCTCGGTTGATTTCTTTTCCTCAGGGTACTTAGATGTTTCAGTTCCCCTGGTTCGCCTCTTGCACCTATGTATTCAGTACAAGATAACCATCTTATGATGGCTGGGTTCCCCCATTCAGACATCTCCGGATCAAAGTCTGTTTGCCGACTCCCCGAAGCTTTTCGCAGGCTACCACGTCTTTCATCGCCTCTGACTGCCAAGGCATCCACCGTATGCGCTTCTTCACTTGACCATATAACCCCAAGCAATCTGGTTATACTGTGAAGACGACATTCGCCGAAAATTCGAATTTCTCAACTAAGAGAACTCACAAATTTTACCTTAGCCTGATCCGTTACCAGTGAAAGTAACGTCCAGTCTATCTTTCTATCACATACCCAAATTTTTAAAGAACGAACTAGTCAAAGACTAGAAATCAACATTCACCATCGAACCGATGGAATGCTCATTTCTAAGCTTTATACAATCGAAGCAGTAGTGGTGGAGCCAAGCGGGATCGAACCGCTGACCTCCTGCGTGCAAGGCAGGCGCTCTCCCAGCTGAGCTATGGCCCCATTACAAAATTGGTGGGTCTGGGCAGATTCGAACTGCCGACCTCACCCTTATCAGGGGTGCGCTCTAACCAACTGAGCTACAGACCCAATTTCGAGCTTGTAACTGTTAGCTGTGAGCTATCAGCTTGGAGCTTAAAGCTGCTTCTATCGTCTTCTTCAATGAATCAAGCAATTCGTGTGGGAGCTCATGAAGCAGCTGCGGTCGTCGATTAAGGAGGTGATCCAGCCGCAGGTTCCCCTACGGCTACCTTGTTACGACTTCACCCCAGTCATGAATCACACCGTGGTAACCGTCCTCCCGAAGGTTAGACTAGCTACTTCTGGTGCAACCCACTCCCATGGTGTGACGGGCGGTGTGTACAAGGCCCGGGAACGTATTCACCGCGACATTCTGATTCGCGATTACTAGCGATTCCGACTTCACGCAGTCGAGTTGCAGACTGCGATCCGGACTACGATCGGTTTTGTGGGATTAGCTCCACCTCGCGGCTTGGCAACCCTCTGTACCGACCATTGTAGCACGTGTGTAGCCCAGGCCGTAAGGGCCATGATGACTTGACGTCATCCCCACCTTCCTCCGGTTTGTCACCGGCAGTCTCCTTAGAGTGCCCACCATAACGTGCTGGTAACTAAGGACAAGGGTTGCGCTCGTTACGGGACTTAACCCAACATCTCACGACACGAGCTGACGACAGCCATGCAGCACCTGTCTCAATGTTCCCGAAGGCACCAATCCATCTCTGGAAAGTTCATTGGATGTCAAGGCCTGGTAAGGTTCTTCGCGTTGCTTCGAATTAAACCACATGCTCCACCGCTTGTGCGGGCCCCCGTCAATTCATTTGAGTTTTAACCTTGCGGCCGTACTCCCCAGGCGGTCAACTTAATGCGTTAGCTGCGCCACTAAGAGCTCAAGGCTCCCAACGGCTAGTTGACATCGTTTACGGCGTGGACTACCAGGGTATCTAATCCTGTTTGCTCCCCACGCTTTCGCACCTCAGTGTCAGTATCAGTCCAGGTGGTCGCCTTCGCCACTGGTGTTCCTTCCTATATCTACGCATTTCACCGCTACACAGGAAATTCCACCACCCTCTACCATACTCTAGCTCGACAGTTTTGAATGCAGTTCCCAGGTTGAGCCCGGGGATTTCACATCCAACTTAACGAACCACCTACGCGCGCTTTACGCCCAGTAATTCCGATTAACGCTTGCACCCTCTGTATTACCGCGGCTGCTGGCACAGAGTTAGCCGGTGCTTATTCTGTCGGTAACGTCAAGACACCAACGTATTAGGTTAATGCCCTTCCTCCCAACTTAAAGTGCTTTACAATCCGAAGACCTTCTTCACACACGCGGCATGGCTGGATCAGGCTTTCGCCCATTGTCCAATATTCCCCACTGCTGCCTCCCGTAGGAGTCTGGACCGTGTCTCAGTTCCAGTGTGACTGATCATCCTCTCAGACCAGTTACGGATCGTCGCCTTGGTGAGCCATTACCCCACCAACTAGCTAATCCGACCTAGGCTCATCTGATAGCGCAAGGCCCGAAGGTCCCCTGCTTTCTCCCGTAGGACGTATGCGGTATTAGCGTCCGTTTCCGAGCGTTATCCCCCACTACCAGGCAGATTCCTAGGCATTACTCACCCGTCCGCCGCTCTCAAGAGATGCAAGCACCTCTCTACCGCTCGACTTGCATGTGTTAGGCCTGCCGCCAGCGTTCAATCTGAGCCATGATCAAACTCTTCAGTTCAAACATCTTTGGGTTTTGAGAAAACCCTAAACTTGGCTCAGCAATCGTTGGTTACATCTTTGATTTCTCGCGGAGTAACTTGTGATGCTGATAATCTGTTGACTAGCAGTCTGACTCCACAAGCACCCACACGAATTGCTTGATTCAGTTGTTAAAGAGCGGCTGGCTGAGTCTTTCGTCTCAACCGAGGCGCGCATTCTACAGCGCCCCGTGTATCTGTCAAGCGGTTATTTTTAGAAGTTTTCAAAGTTTCGCTTGGAAATCCTTAACAACTTCAACCACTTGCGCTTCCGATCTCTCGTTAGCGGGAGGCGAATTCTACAGCGTTAGTCGCTGCTGTCAACACCTCTTTTACACCGCTTTCGACCGAGAAGATCGAACCGTCGACAGGGCCAGACAACACCGCCTATCCACTCCTTCCGTGCTTCGATGAACTGAAGCCCGCCTACATCGAAACCTACTTAACTCTTTGAAACTCAAGGAGTTTTCCGTTTCGACTGCGCCGGAAGTGGGGCGAATTATAGACACCCAGGATTTGCCGTCAACCGTTATTTTCAGCTTTATTCGGATTTAAGCGTAATGCGCGCGAAAGCCTTCTTGCCGGCTTGGCATACATGAGCAGCGCCCAGCTCATATATATAGGTGCGATCCACAACCTCACCATCTATACGCACACCGCCCGAACCCAGGAGATCTCGCGCCACCGCCGCATTCTTGACCAAGCCCGCTTTGTTAAGGACCGCCGCAATCGGCATAGCTTCGGCAGCAGTCAGTTCAATCTCCGGCAGATCATCCGGCAGCTCGCCATCCTTCATACGGTTACCCGCCGCGCGATGAGCATTGGCCGCAGCCTCCTCACCATGGAAACGCGCAACGATCTCTTCGGCCAGTTTGATCTTGATGTCCCGCGGATTAGCCCCCGCCTCTACATCAGCCTGGAACGCATCAATCTCTTCCATGGACCGGAAGCTCAACAGCTCGAAGTAACGCCACATCAGCGCGTCGGGAATGGAAACCAGCTTGCTGTACATGACGCCCGGCGCTTCCTGGATACCTACGTAATTACCCAAGGATTTGGACATCTTCTTCACGCCATCCAGGCCTTCCAGCAATGGCATGGTCAGGATGCACTGTGCTTCCTGGCCATAACCGCGCTGCAATTCACGCCCCATCAACAGGTTGAATTTCTGATCGGTACCGCCAAGCTCCACATCCGCGCGCAATGCAACCGAGTCATAGCCCTGTACAAGCGGGTAGAGGAACTCATGAATGGCAATTGGCTGATTGGATTTATAGCGCTTGTCGAAATCGTCGCGCTCGAGCATACGAGCCACGGTGTACTGGGACGTCAGGCGAATGAAATCCGCCGGCCCCATCTGATCCATCCAGGTGGAGTTGAAAGCCACTTCGGTCTTGGCCGGATCAAGAATCTTGAAAACCTGGGTCTTGTAGGTCTCGGCGTTATCGAGCACCTGCTCACGGGTCAGCGGTGGGCGCGTAGCACTCTTCCCGCTTGGATCACCGATCATCCCGGTAAAGTCACCTATAAGGAAGATGACTTGGTGCCCCAGCTCCTGGAACTGGCGCAGCTTATTAATAAGCACGGTATGACCCAGGTGCAGATCGGGTGCCGTCGGATCGAAACCAGCCTTGATGCGCAGCGGCTGCCCGCGCTTGAGCTTTTCGATCAGCTCGGACTCGACCAACAGTTCTTCCGCACCACGTTTGATCAGCGCTAGCTGCTCTTCAACCGACTTCATAACAGACCCGTAAGGCTCAGATTCAAAGGGCACCAACCATACAAGATCGCGCACCAAATACAAGGTTTGCCCGGCGCGCGGAAGCCAATCCACAGAACAGAGCGTCCGCGGGCTTGCTTCGCAGGGGTTTTGGTTATATTTTATACAGTTATTTCATCTTCATCATGTCATTCATCTTTTCCAATTCATCTTTTCAAAAGCCAAAATTACTTATGACCACAGAACCGTCTAAAGCGCCGCCGCTTTACCCAAAGACCCACCTGCTTGCCGCAAGTGGCATCGCAGCCCTCCTTAGCCTGGCGCTCCTGGTGTTTCCCTCCAGCGATGTTGAAGCCAAAAAGACGACTCTGAGTCTTGAACTGGAAAGCCCTGCTGAACAACTGACACAAGAACAAGACGCCGCCGAAACCGTTCAAGCCACAAACGAACCGGCCGCTTCTCCTTTTGCACAGATTGAAAACAGCCCGGAGGACGCTGCAGCGACCGCCGCCCAGGTAGAAGCCCCTGCTGCGGAAGAAAAGAAGGGCCCCGACCATCGCGAAGTGATTGTTGCCAAGGGCGATACACTTTCCACCCTCTTCGAAAAAGTTGGCCTGCCCCCGACGTCGGTCCATGAAGTCCTGGCCAGCGACAAACAAGCCAAGCAATTCACTCAACTGCAGCGCGGCCAGAAACTCGAATTCGAACTCAATCCAGACGGACAGCTGACCAACCTGCACACCAAGCTGAGCGACCTGGAAAGCATCACCCTGACCAAAAACGACAAGGGCTATGTATTCAATCGCGTCACCGCCAAGCCCACCGTTCGCTCAGCCTACGTCCATGGCGTCATCAACAGTTCGTTGTCCCAGTCGGCTGCGCGCGCAGGCCTTTCCCATAGCCTTACCATGGATATGGCCAGCGTCTTCGGCTACGACATCGACTTCGCCCAGGACATTCGCCAGGGCGACGAATTCGACGTCATCTACGAGCAGAAAGTGGTCAATGGCAAGAGCGTCGGCAATGGCCCTATTCTCTCCGCGCGCTTCACCAACCGCGGCAAGACGTACACAGCGGTGCGCTATACCAACAAGCAAGGCAACAGCAGCTACTACACCGCCGATGGCAACAGCATGCGCAAGGCATTCATCCGTACACCGGTTGATTTCGCCCGCATCAGCTCGAAGTTTTCCGCCGGTCGCAAGCATCCGATCCTGAACAAGATTCGCGCCCACAAAGGTGTCGACTACGCCGCCCCGCGTGGTACCCCAATCAAGGCAGCCGGCGACGGCAAGGTATTGCTGGCAGGACGTCGCGGTGGTTATGGCAACACCGTGATCATCCAGCATGGCAATACCTACCGCACGCTGTACGGCCACATGCAAGGCTTCGCAAAAGGCGTGAAGACCGGCGGTAGCGTCAAGCAGGGCCAGGTGATCGGTTACATAGGCACCACCGGACTGTCCACCGGCCCGCACTTGCACTATGAGTTCCAGGTCAACGGCGTGCACGTCGATCCGCTGGGCCAGAAGTTGCCGATGGCCGATCCGATTGCCAAGGGCGAGCGCGCACGCTTCCTGGCTCAAAGCCAACCCTTGATGGCTCGTATGGATCAAGAGAAAGCGACCATGCTGGCTTCGAGCAAGCGCTAAGCCATGGCGCTCTATATCGGCGTGATGTCCGGGACCAGCCTGGATGGCCTGGATATCGCACTGATCGAACTGGCCCCGGCGATAAAATTGATCGCCACGCACTACATCCCCATGCCCACGGTACTGCGCGCCGAATTGCTCGGATTGTGCAGCAGCGGGCCCGATGAGATAGCCCGTTCCGCCATTGCCCAGCAAAGCTGGGTAAAGCTGGCCGCCCAGGGCATCCATACCCTGCTCAACGAACAGAAACTCAAGCCTGAAGACATCTCGGCAATTGGCAGCCACGGCCAGACCATTCGCCACGAGCCGGCCCGCGGATTTACCGTGCAAATCGGCAATCCGGCACTGTTGAGCGAATTGACCGGCATCGCCGTGGTCAGCGATTTCCGCAGCCGCGATGTCGCCGCTGGGGGACAAGGCGCACCACTGGTCCCTGCGTTTCACGAAGCACTGTTCGAAGAACGAGCCGGTAATCGCGCCGTACTCAATGTCGGCGGCTTCAGCAACCTCAGCCTGATAGAGCCCGCAAAACCCGTGGCCGGTTTCGACTGCGGCCCGGGCAACGTGTTGCTCGATGCCTGGATACATCAACAAAGAGGCGAACATTTTGATCGCGACGGCCACTGGGCTGCCAGCGGGAAAGTCGAGCCAGTTCTGCTCAAGGCTCTACTCAGCGATCCTTTCTTCGTCACCAAGGGCCCGAAAAGTACCGGCCGTGAAGTATTCAACCTGCCGTGGCTGAGCCAGCATTTATCGCAATTGCAAGCTTTCGCCCCGGAGGATGTACAAGCGACGCTGCTCGAACTGACCGCTTTGACCATCGTCGAATCGCTGCAACATGCCCAGTCCAATACTCAGGAACTGCTGGTCTGCGGCGGCGGAGCGCACAATCGGACGCTGATGAAGCGCCTGGCTGAGCTGCTGGCGGATACCAAGGTCAGCAGTACGGCGGTGTACGGTGTGGACCCGGACTGGGTTGAAGCCATGGCTTTTGCCTGGCTCGCCCATTGCTGCCTTGAAGGCATCCCGGGCAATCGTCCAAGTGTCACTGGCGCCCGCGGCTTGCGTGTACTCGGCGCTATCTATCCGGCCTGAAATCAATAACGCCAGACAAAAAAACGCCGCAGGGCCGTAAGGCACTGCGGCGTTTTTATTGAAGCCTCAGATCGAGAACGAAGAACCGCACCCACAAGTCGTGGTGGCGTTAGGGTTCTTGATCACGAAACGCGACCCTTCCAGACCTTCCTGATAATCCACCTCGGCACCTGCCAGGTACTGGAAGCTCATCGGATCGACCACCAGGCTGACGCCTTCGCGCTCGACGATGGTGTCGTCTTCGGCCACTTCTTCATCAAAAGTGAAACCGTACTGGAAACCGGAACAACCGCCGCCCGTGACAAACACGCGCAGCTTCAAACGATCATTACCCTCTTCATCGACCAGGCTCTTCACCTTGTGCGCAGCACCGTGGGTGAATTGCAAAGCCGTGGGGGTGAAGGTTTCGACGCTCATGCTGAATATCTCCCGGCGTTTACGCCGCCATAATGCGTGATGGCGGGCATTATCCGCTTCTCCTACAAAATCGGTCAACTATTTACCAAAGCAGCGGCACGCTACAAGCACCAGACTTGTAGCTCCCAGACTTCACGCTTGCTGTCGCTGTTACGGCAACATTCCCGCATGGGACAGGCCCAGACGCTCATCCAAGCCGAACAGGATATTGAGATTCTGTACCGCTTGGCCGGATGCGCCTTTGACCAGATTATCAATGACCGAAAGTACCACCACCAGATCGCCGTCCTGCGGGCGATGCACAGCTATCCGGCACACGTTGGCACCGCGTACGCTGCGGGTTTCCGGATGGCTGCCGGCCGGCATAACGTCGACAAACGGTTCGTTGGCGTAACGCTTTTCAAACAGCGCCTGAAGGTCGACGGAACGATCAACGACGGTCGCGTAGAGAGTGGAATGGATACCGCGGATCATTGGTGTGAGATGCGGTACGAAAGTCAGGCCGACGTCCTCGCCCGCCGCACGACGCAACCCTTGGCGAATTTCCGGCAAGTGACGGTGACCTTTGACGGCGTAGGCCTTCATGCTTTCCGACGTCTCCGAATACAGAGAACCGACACTGGCGCCACGGCCGGCGCCACTGACACCGGATTTGCAGTCGGCAATCAACCGCGATGTATCGGCGAGGCCGGCCTCAAGCAACGGCAAGAACCCCAGCTGTGTAGCGGTCGGATAGCAACCTGGTACAGCAATCAATCGTGCTTGCCTGATTTTTTCGCGATTGACTTCCGGCAAGCCGTAGACCGCTTCATCGAGCAGTTCCGGCGCACCGTGAGGCTGGCCGTACCACTTGGCCCACTCGTCCGCGTCCTGCAGGCGGAAGTCCGCCGACAGATCGATGACCTTCGTCCCGGCGGCCAACAGTTCACCCGCCAGAGCGTGCGCAACGCCGTGAGGCGTAGCGAAAAACACCACATCGCAGGCGCCCAGGGTCTTGATGTCCGGAACGCTGAACGCCAGGCCGTCGTAATGCCCTCGCAGGTTCGGGTACATATCGGCAACGGCCAGGCCGGCCTCGGATCGAGAGGTAATGACAACCACCTCAGCCTGCGGGTGCTGTGCCAGCAGACGCAGCAGTTCGACACCGGTGTAACCCGTGCCGCCGACGATACCGACCTTGACCATAAACCTGCCCTCAACGAACCACTGGAAAGCCGTCGATGATAGGGGGCACGCGCTGCGGCGACAACCGGCAAGGTGACGTATGGCCGCTGTAACCTCTACTATCGGGGCTACCGTGAACCTGGGAATAATCAAAATGCTTTATCTATGGCTCAAAGCACTTCATATCGTCAGCATGGTCTGCTGGTTCGCTGGCCTGTTCTACCTGCCTCGCCTGTTCGTCTATCACGCCCAAAGTGAGGACAGCGTCAGCAAGGAACGCTTCTGCGTCATGGAGCGCAAGCTGTATCGCGGCATCATGGGCCCGGCAATGATCGCTACCCTGGTGTTCGGTATCGCGTTGCTCAGTCTCAATGCCAGCGCTTACTTTACTCAAGGGGGCTGGATGCACGCCAAGCTGACCCTCGTGGTGCTGTTGATCGGCTACCACCATATGTGCGGCGCTCAGGTGAAGCGCTTCGCCCGTGGTGAAAACACCCGCAGCCATGTCTTTTATCGCTGGTTCAACGAAGTGCCGGTGCTGATTTTGCTGGCTATCGTAATCCTGGTCGTGGTCCGGCCGTTCTGATTCCTATCCCATCATTCACCCGGGGTACTTCCAATGTCGCTGCCCGCTCTGCTTGAACAACGCCTTCGGCTGCCCGTCGTGGCGGCACCGATGTTCCTCATTTCCAATCCACAGTTGGTACTGGCCTGCTGCCGCAACGGCGTCGTAGGAAGCTTTCCGGCGCTGAATCAACGCGAAACCAGTGGCTTCAAGGCTTGGGTGGAAGAAATAGAAGCGGGCCTGGCGACGATGGAAAAACCGGCGCCCTACGCGGTCAACCTGATTGTTCACAACAGCAATCCGCGGCTTCAAGCTGACCTGGCGATCTGCATCGAGCACAAGGTGCCAATCGTCATTACCAGCCTGGGGGCAGTAAAGGAACTGGTTGACGCGGTTCACGGCTATGGCGGCCTGGTGTTCCATGACGTGACCACCCGCCGCCATGCTGAAAAAGCCGCCGAGGCCGGTGTCGATGGCTTGATCGCTGTCGCAGCCGGTGCGGGTGGACATGCCGGGACCTGGAGCCCGTTTGCACTGATTGCCGAGATCCGCCAGTTCTTCGATAAAACCCTGCTACTTGCAGGGTCCCTGAACCACGGCCATCAGATCCTCGCGGCACAGTTACTCGGTGCCGACCTGGCCTACTTTGGAACGCGCTTTATCGGCACGTGCGAAAGTCATGCGTCCGACGCTTATAAAGAGATGTTGCTCACATCCAGAGCCGCGGACATCGTGCATACTTCCGCCGTCTCCGGAGTACCGGCGAGTTTTATGCGCCAAAGCCTGGAAAACGCCGGCTTCGACCTGATTACCCTTCAAGGCAAGGGCATGGCCGATTCCGGCTCGAAACTCAAACCGCTGCACGATGAAGCCAAGGCCTGGAAGACCGTATGGTCCGCAGGCCAGGGTGTAGGCGACATTGATGATTTGCCAAGCGTCGATCAATTGATCGCGCGCTTGGATAAGGAATACCGCCAGGCACAAGCCCTGGCGGCACAACTTGGCGGCCAATGGCCCCGCTGAACCCAATAATACGAATTCAACTTGGAAAGACAGGGATGCCCGGCATGAGTGAAAAGCGTTTCAACATCGTATTCGACGGGGCCTTGCTGCCAGGCGTCGATACTACTACCGCCAAGCTCAACCTCGCCGAGTTGTTCAAAAGCGACGTCAGCGCCATTGAGCGATTGTTCAGTGGTCGCAAGGTGTCTCTTAAAAACAACCTGTCCCAAGGTGAAGCACAGCAGTATCTGGAAGCGCTTCACAAGAGCGGGATCGATGCACGAATCGAAGCCGAACCGTCCCTCCAACTGAGCCTCGACGAGGTGCAGGAGTCGACACATCAACCCGGGGCGCGCCATTCGGATTCGATCGTCGATCCAGTTTCTCCCTATGCTCCTCCCCGCGCGCCAGTCGGCGAAACACTTGCCGAATACAGCACACTCAAACCCTTCAGCTTCGATGGTCGCATCGGGCGCCTGCGTTACCTGGCCTGGACCATGGTGCTGATGCTCGCGGTGCTGCCGCTGGTCGGCCTGGGCTTCTGGTTCGCCACGACCTGGCTATTGGCGTCCGACTCGGTGACTGGACTGGTCGTCGGCGGCCTGCTCGGTGCAGTCGTCCTGATTGCCTTTGCCTTCGTCAGCATCCAGTTCAACGTCCAGCGCCTGCATGACCTCGGCTGGTCGGGGTGGTTGTGGCTGATCAACCTCGTCCCATTCGTAGGCAGCATCTTCCCGTTCATCCTCATCATCGCTCCGGGCAATACCGGTGCGAACCAGTACGGGCCGCCACCGCCGCGCAACACCACGGCGGTGAAGCTGTTGGCGTCGCTTTGGCTGGTGATGATCGTGCTGATTTTCCTGGCGACGTTTGCTGGCATCTTTGGTGCTCTGCAAGAGGACTATGGCAGCGGTGCCTCAAGCAGCTATGAAAGCAGCGAATCCAGCGGCGAAACCACTGAAGAACCCGCCGCCGAGGCAGCCGAGCCCGCTCCGCCTTCTGTAGACTATGAAGAAGAGGAACAATAAGCGCGCTTCGTGCCGGTGACAGCCCTGTCCACCAGCGGCGGGCTGTTGCGATGGAGAACTGCATGACCCGTTACGCCCTCATAACTGGCGCCTCCAGTGGCATCGGCCTGGCCATGGCTGAAGCACTGGCCCGGCGCGGTCGCAACTTGATATTGGTGGCTCGGCAGCGTGACCGGTTGGAAAGTATTGCCATGGAACTGACGCAGCGATTTGGCGTGGAAGTGCTGTTCCGGGCTTGTGATCTGGGCGAGCCACTGAGGCTTTCCGGTTTTCTGCTGGAGCTGGAAGAAGGCGAGCGCCAGATCGACCTGCTGGTCAACTGCGCCGGCATCGGTACCTGCGGCCCCTTTCTTGGCCAGGACTGGATGACCGAACAGGACCTGATCGAAATCAACATCCTCGCCCTGACACGCCTGTGTCACGCGGTAGGCAACAGCATGGCGTTGCATGGGGGCGGTCAGATTCTAAACGTCGCGTCGATTGCCGCGTTCCAGCCAGGTCCTTGGATGAGCACCTATCACGCAAGCAAGGCCTATGTGCTGCACTTCTCCGAAGCTCTGCGGGTCGAACTGAAGAAATGCGCGATCAAGGTATCAGTGCTCTGCCCAGGCCCGACCCGGACCGGCTTTTACGCCAAGGCGCAAATGGATGAAAACAAACTCAACGCGACAGGACTGTTGATGAGCCCGGAAGAAGTGGCGCTGTATGCCGTACGCGCACTGGACCGGAACCGCGCGATCATCATTCCCGGGCGTCGCAATCGCTGGCTGGCCGCGCTGCCGCGACTTGGGTCGCGATGGTTGGTGCGAACCATCACTGGCATGATCAACAAGGCCTACTGCCCGCGTTGAACATCTTTCTGTTTGAAAAGCCACGCCCGCCCAGTGCGCCGTGAACTGCAGTGAACTTGGTGGCCGGACCGTCTATCACATTCATATGCATGTGCTGGGACAGTGCCAGATGAATTGGCCACCGGATCGATACCGCTGACCCAACGCAAATCTTCAACGGCCGATTGGGTTAAACTGGCCACCGTGATTTTCCCCGGAGGTAAGCATGACTACCCAACGTCACTACTCGCCCATTGACCGCCTGCTCCTGCAAGCCGATACCGCAATGCGAACACTGCTGCCTTTCAGCGGCCAGCCGTATCGCCCGTCACCGGCGATCGTGCAACCAGACGTCAAGATGAGCGATGAAGAGACTCGCCATGTCGCAGGATTGATGCGCATCAACCATACCGGTGAAGTCTGCGCCCAGGCGCTCTATCAAGGCCAGGCATTGACAGCAAAACTGCCTCAGGTTCGCGAGGCAATGGAACACGCCGCCGAGGAAGAGATCGACCATCTGGTCTGGTGCGAGCAGCGCATCCACCAGTTGGGCAGCCACACCAGCGTGCTGAACCCGCTGTTCTACGGTATGTCATTCGGCATCGGTGCAGTTGCCGGACTGATCAGTGATAAGGTCAGCCTGGGTTTTGTCGCCGCGACCGAACATCAAGTGTGCAAGCATTTGAATGAGCATCTGCAGCAGTTGCCGGCCGAGGATGAAAAATCCAGAGCAATTCTCGAACAAATGCGTAAGGACGAAGAGCACCACGCCGAAAGCGCACTTGAAGCAGGTGGTTTTCGGTTTCCGGCCCCGGTCAAATTCGGCATGAGCCTGCTGGCTAAAGTCATGACGAAGAGTACTTACCGGATCTGACAGCAAAATCGGCATCAGGCCCATATAGGGCCAGCGGCTTCCAAAACAAAAGGCGACTACCCCCTGGGCAGTCGCCTTTTTTTGTCGCCGAAACCTTAGCGCGGCATGTTGCGCGCGTAGAAGATTTCCAGCATTTCGTGCTTCACACGCTCTTCAACTTGGCCACGCTGTTCAATAGACAGATTGCTGGTGGCATCGCCGAACAGGTAGTTATCCAGTTCGAAGTCTTTGAGGAGCATTTTGGTGTGGAACAGGTTTTCCTGGTACACGTTCACGTCGGTCATCTGATAAGCGTCGCGAGTGTCTTCGGAGAGATAGTTCTGGATCGAATTGATCTCGTGATCAATGAAGTGCTTGTGGCCTTCCACGTCCCGGGTGAAACCGCGCACGCGGTAATCCACAGTCACGATGTCGGAGTCGAACTGGTGAATCAGGAAGTTGAGCGCCTTGAGCGGTGAAATGACGCCACAGGTCGACACATCGATGTCCACACGGAACGTCGCGATACCGTCCACCGGATGGATTTCCGGATAGGTGTGTACCGTGATGTGGCTCTTGTCGAGGTGGGCCAGGATAATTTCAGGCAACGGACCTGGGGACTCTTCGATCTGGCTGTCGGTCGGTGTCACCGGCTCTTCCGAGATCAGAATGGTCACGCTGGCGCCCTGGGGTTCATAGTCCTGACTGGCGATGTTCAGGATGTTGGCACCAATGATATCGACAACTTCCGTGAGGATCTGCGTGAGGCGCTTGGCGTTGTACTCTTTATTGATGTACTCGACGTAGGCCTGCTGGTCTTGCGGGGTTTCCGCATAGCAGATGTCATAGATGTTGAAGCTCAAGGTCTTTGTCAGGTTATTGAACCCATGGAGCTTGAGTTTGCTTTTCACCGTTTAAAAACTCTCTGTGTATTGCGGCCCGGCCGCGTGATCAAGCATGCCCGTCAGATGCGAAGACGCACCTGCGTAGGACGGTTAACACCTCTTCGCGATGGCGATTTTGGTTGTCTGTCCAGGCGAGTGATCGGACGCAAGCCGATCACTGCCCTGAAAAAAGTGGCGCATTATGCAGACGTCGGCTTCTGATCGCCAGAGCTTGCACCGCTTTTGTGATGGTTGGATGTCGATTCAACCCAATTCGATGATTTCATAATCGTGGGTGATTTCAACACCGGCGGCACCGAGCATGATCGAGGCCGAGCAGTATTTCTCCGCCGACAACTCGATTGCGCGCTTGACCTGGGCTTCCTTCAGGCCTCGGCCCTTCACCACGAAATGCATGTGGATCTTGGTAAACACCTTCGGATCCTCGGTGGCGCGCTCGGCTGCCAGGAAGGCTTCGCAACTCTCAACGGCTTGGCGCGACTTCTTCAGAATGCTGACCACATCGAAATTGCTGCAACCACCTACGCCCAGCAGCAACATTTCCATCGGCCGGACGCCCAGGTTCCGACCTCCGGACTCAGGCGGGCCATCCATGACGACCACATGACCGCTGCCTGACTCACCGAGGAACATGGCTTCGCCAGCCCATTGGATGCGTGCCTTCATCGCCAAGACTCCACTGTTAAAAAAGGGGGCGCCAGCTTAGCACAGCGCCCCGCGATGGCGGCCCCTGAGTAAGGACGCCTGGAGCCGTTGCGCGTACGTAAATTCTCGAATTAATTAGTAACGCCTCTGTTAAGCTGGCACCCAGCCGCTGGCGTATGGCCAGCTTTTAGCGATAGCCATTCGCCCCCCATAAAAACCAAACCACCACACCGCGCAGTTTTCGGGATACAACCATGGTTGCCATTACTCCCACGTCCAAGATCAAGAACCTCGACAAACTCTTGATGCATTGCCAGCGTCGCCGCTACCCCGCCAAGCACAACATTATTTGTGCCGGCGATCGTTCCGACACGCTGTTTTTCATCATCAAGGGCTCGGTCACTATCCTGATCGAGGACGATGACGGTCGGGAGATGATCATCGCCTACCTGAACTCGGGGGACTTCTTTGGTGAGCTGGGTTTGTTTGAACAGGCGGGCAAGGAACAGGAACGCAGCGCCTGGGTGCGGGCAAAAGTCGAATGTGATGTCGCTGAGATCAGTTACAGCAAATTTCGAGAGCTGTCCCAGCAGGATCCGGACATTCTTTACGTCCTCAGCGGACAAATCGCACAGCGGCTGCGCAATACCACCCGCAAAGTGGGTGACCTCGCCTTCTTTGACGTAACAGGTCGCGTTGCCCGCTGCCTGCTGGATCTGTGCAAGCAGCCAGACGCCATGACCCACCCGGACGGCATGCAGATCAAAGTGACCCGCCAGGAAATCGGCCGGATCGTGGGTTGCTCCCGGGAGATGGTCGGCCGTGTGCTCAAGGACTTGGAAGATCGCGATCTGGTCAACGTCAAGGGCAAGACGATGGTGGTATTCGGCACCCGCTAGAGGCTATCCAGCAATTCCCGGTACAAGGTCTCAAGTCGCTCCAGGGCGTGGGGGGCGGGGAATTTTTCATGGAGGGCGATGTGGCTTTCGGCTCGCACGCGCTGCTCCAGGCCACAAGCCTCATTGAAACGATTGACCGCCGCGACCATGGATTCGCGCTCGTCGTCCAGCAGCAGTGCGCCGTGCACAAGCCCTACCGGGCGCTGGCCGCCCTTGCTCTGCCGCCAGCGCTGCGCTGTCCCGACCATTTTCCGGCCGTCGAGATTGACGTTGAAGCGCCCGTCACAGAAGGCGCCTTCCACTTCACCCAGCGAAGCCACCCCGCCCAGTTCATCGAGCAACTGGCAGATGGGATCACACAGCCGGCGGTAAGCGGTTTCGATTCGACCGTGATCGCCCTCGCTTCGCGGCGGTGCGTAGACGAGCGCGATGTTGACGGTAGCGGCTGACTGGGGCACCGGTTCGCCCCCGGTCTCACGCAACAGCACCGGCCAGCCATTGGCGGCGGATACCTCGCAGGCAAGCTCGAACCCCGGCAAGCGATTCAAGCGACGCGGCATGACCAACGCACGGTCACGGGGCTGCCAGAACAGCAAGCCTGATTCAGCATCGCCAGCGCACACACTGGCCAGCAAGTCCTGCTCGGCTTGCAGGCCGTTTTCGACTGTGAAGGATATGGCGGGAGGCATGAAGAATCAGTCCAACGTCGAACCGCTCACCGGAACGCCGCGCTCGGGGAAAAACAAACGCTGCAACTCCATGCCCGGGCTTTCAGCCCGCATGAACGCTTCACCTACCAGGAAGGCGTATACGTCGCTGACTTCCATCAGCTCGACATCGGCCCGGTTGAGAATGCCGCTCTCGGTGATGACCAACCGATCCCGCGGAATCCGTGGCAACAAGTCCAGGGTAGTTTCCAGGCTGACTTCAAACGTGTGCAGGTTACGGTTGTTCACGCCGACCAGCTTGGTATCCAGGACTTTCAGCGCCCGCTCCAATTCGTCTCCGTCGTGGACCTCCACCAACACATCCAGGCCAACGTCCTTGGCGACTGCCGCCAACTCGGCCATTTTTACATCGTCCAGGGCGGAAACGATCAACAGCACGCAGTCGGCACCCAGGGCTCGGGCTTCAACGATCTGGTAAGGATCGACCATGAAATCCTTGCGGATCACCGGCAGTTTGCACGCCGCCCGCGCCTGCTTGAGGTAGTCGTCGGCGCCTTGGAAGAAATCGACGTCTGTCAGCACCGAAAGGCAGGTCGCACCGCCCTTCTCGTAGCTCTTGGCGATGTCGGCCGGGACGAAGTGCTCCCGAATCACACCTTTGCTGGGAGAGGCCTTCTTGATTTCGGCAATGACTGCTGGCTGCTTTTTCTTCGCCTGGTCAATCAACGCCTGGGCAAAGCCACGAGGCGCATCGGCTGAACGCGCGAGATTTTCCAACTCGGCCAGGCTGAGCCGCGCACGGCGCTCGGCCACTTCCTCGGCCTTTCGAGCCAGGATTTTTTCCAGAACTGTTGGCACGCTCATCCTTCATTCTCCATTTTGAATACGGCGGTAAACGCGCCTAATTCTTCCAGTTTTTCTCTGGCCAGGCCGGTGTGCAGGGCGTCATGAGCGAGCTCCACACCTTGCTTGAGACTGCTGGCATGATCGGCGGCGTATAACGCGGCACCCGCGTTGAGCACGATCATTTCCGCAGCCTTCTGGCCATTTTCGGTTTTGCGACGCCCCAGGGCATCGCGGATCAATTCCAGCGACTGGGCCGGCCCGTCAACCGCGAGCCCATGCAGGCTCTGGCTCTTCATGCCCAGGTCTTCGGGTTCGACCCAATATTCAGTGATCTGATCATTTTTCAGCTCCGCCACGAAGGTGGGAGCCGCGAGGCTGAATTCATCCAACCCGTCCTTGGAATGAACCACCAGCACATGCTTGCTGCCCAGGCGCTGCAGGACCTCGGCCAACGGCCGGCACAATGCCTGGCTGAACACACCGACCACTTGATGCTTCACACCGGCCGGATTCGTAAGCGGACCGAGCATGTTGAACAGCGTGCGCAGGCCCAGGTCACGGCGGGGTGCCGCGGCATGTTTCATCGCGCTGTGGTGGGTCTGGGCAAACATGAAGCCGATGCCGACATTGTCGATACAACGCGCCACCTGGACCGGTGTCAGGTTCAGGTAGACTCCGGCGGCCTCCAGCAGATCGGCACTGCCGCTCTTGCCCGAAACCGCACGATTGCCATGCTTGGCGACCGTACAGCCAGCCGCCGCGACGACAAACGCCGAGGCTGTGGAAACGTTGAAGATGTTGGCGCCATCGCCGCCGGTCCCCACGACATCCACCACGCCATCCAGGGTCTTGAGTTCGACCTTGTCCGCCAACTCCCGCATGGTCGTGACCGCACCGACGATTTCGTCGATGCTCTCGCTCTTCATGCGCATGGCCATCATGAACGCGCCTATCTGCGCATCCGTGCACTGGCCCGTCATGATTTCACGCATCACGTCGCGCATTTCTTCGGTGCTCAGGTCGAGCTGGCCGACGATACGGTTAAGGGCTGCCTTGATATCCATGAAAAGTCCTTAGCGCGTGCCGCCGGTTTGTTTGAGGAAGTTGGCGAACAGCTCGTGGCCCTGTTCAGTGAGGATAGACTCAGGGTGAAATTGCACACCTTCAATATTTAACGTCTTGTGTCGCAGTCCCATGATCTCGTCCACCGAGCCATCTTCGAGCTGGGTCCAGGCGGTCGGCTCCAGACAATCGGGCAGAGTATCGCGCTTGACGATCAGCGAGTGGTAGCGGGTAACGGTAAGCGGGTGATTCAGGCCTTCGAACACGCCCTTGTCTTCATGGAACACCGGGCTGGTCTTGCCATGCATCACTTGCCGGGCGCGCACGACATCGCCACCAAAGGCCTGGCCGATCGATTGATGGCCCAGGCAGACGCCGAGAATCGGCAGCTTACCGGCAAAATATTTGATCGCTTCGATGGAAATGCCCGCCTCTGTCGGCGTGCATGGGCCCGGCGAAACCACGATACGCTCGGGCTTGAGGGCCTCGATTTCGGCGATGGTCAGCTCGTCGTTGCGCACCACCTTGACCTCGGCACCGAGCTCGCCAAGGTATTGCACAACGTTGTAGGTAAAAGAGTCGTAGTTATCGATCATCAGCAACATGGCGTAGCAACCTTTGGATTCACTGACTTTAAATACGGCCTTCGGAGCGAAAGGACTCCTGGCCACTCAGGTTGTTGTGGAGGACTTCAGTCGCCTGAAGTCTGCTCCGCCAACGCCACGGCGCGGAACATAGCCCGACGCTTGTTCAGGGTTTCTTCCCACTCCAGTGCCGGCACCGAGTCGGCAACGATGCCACCGCCGGCCTGAACGTGCAGTTCACCGTTCTTGATCACTGCGGTACGGATGGCAATGGCCGTGTCCATGTTGCCATTCCAGGCAAAGTAACCCACGGCACCGCCGTACACGCCACGCTTGACCGGTTCCAGTTCATCGATGATTTCCATCGCGCGGATTTTCGGCGCACCGGACAAGGTGCCCGCCGGCAGGATCGCTCGCAGCGCGTCCATCGCGGTCAACCCGGCCTTCAGCTGGCCGGTGACGTTGGAGACGATGTGCATCACGTTGGAGTAGCGTTCGATGACCATTTTCTCGGTGAGCTTCACCGATCCCACTTCGGAAACCCGTCCGGTGTCGTTGCGCCCCAGATCGATCAACATCAGGTGCTCGGCGATTTCCTTGTCGTCCGAGAGCAGGTCTTCTTCCAATGCCCGATCGGCTTCTTCCGTAGCGCCACGAGGACGCGTGCCGGCAATCGGCCGCACGGTGATCAGGTTGTCTTCGACCCGCACCAGCACCTCGGGTGAACTACCCACGACATGGAAGTCGCCGAAGTTGAAGAAGTACATGTAGGGCGTTGGATTGAAACAGCGCAGCGCGCGATAGAGATCGATCGGCGCGGCCTTGAAGTCGATGGACATCCGTTGCGACGGCACAACCTGCATGCAGTCGCCGGCGAGGATGTATTCCTTGATGGTATCGACGGCCCGTTCGTAATCGTCCTGGGTGAAACTGGAACGGAATACCGGGTCGGCCGCCGACTGCTTGCTGAAGTCCAGGCCGGGACGTGGCGTGATCGGCTGACGGAGTTTTTCCAGGAGTGCCTGCAGGCTTTTCTGACCTTGCTCGTAGGCATCTTCCTGGGACGGATCGGCCAGGACGATCGCGTGCATCTTGCCAGCCAGGTTATCGAAGACCACGACCGCATCGGAGACCATCAGCAGAATGTCCGGCACGCCCAGCGGATCGGGATTCGGACAGCTGCCCAGGCGTTTTTCCACGTAGCGCACGCAGTCGTAGCCGAAATACCCCACCAGGCCACCGTTGAAGCGCGGCAGGCCGGCGATGCTCGGCACGTTGTAGCGGGCCTTGAAGGATTCGACGAACGCCAGCGGGTCGTCGACCTCGAGGCTTTCGATTTCGACACCGTCGCAGGTCACGCTGATGCGATGGTCATGGACTCGCAGTACCGTACGGCACGGCAAACCGATGATGGAATAACGGCCCCACTTTTCGCCGCCCTGTACCGATTCGAGCAGGTAGGAGTTGGGCTGGTCGGCCAGCTTGAGGTAGATCGACAGCGGCGTGTCGAAGTCGGCCAGGGTTTCGCAGGCGAGCGGGATGCGGTTGTAGCCGGCAGCGGCTAGACGCAGGAATTCTTCGCGGATCATGGGGGTGCCTCGTGGCAAGAGGAGCTGACAGTCAGGTATGCAAACGCGCCGGATAACCGGCCAGGATCACGTCAGGCGCGCCAACGCCAGCGGGCCAGGGCCTTGATGACTTTCATCCAGAGTTTGCGAGTGACCACCACGATGGCGTTTCCAGAAGAGGATTGAACAGCGTCGGGCAACGTTATCTCAGCCGCCGGGTCCAGGCAACCGGGAATTAACAGTCGTAAATCATCGATCACCAATGACGGAAACTCTTCGGCAATCGGCCGGCCATGGTTATAGCCGTAGCTCAGCGCCACGCACTTGACCCCCGCCGCTTTCGCCGCCAGCACGTCACTGCGCGAGTCGCCGACAAACAACGATTGGGACGCCGGGATATTGGCCATTTTCATCACGAAGAACAGCGCGGCCGGATCGGGCTTTTTTTGCGGCAGGGTGTCTCCGCCGATGATCCAGCGGAAATACCGCCCAATTTTCATCTGGTCCAACAGCGGCGCAACGAAACGCTCCGGCTTATTGGTGATCAGCGCCATCTCCACGCCTTGCTTGTGCAGCCACTTGAGCGTGGAGCGCACGCCGGGGTAGACCACGGTCAATTCGTGATGGCCTTCATAGGCTTCGTTGAACAGCTCCAGCGCCCGCTCGGCCTGCGCATCATCGACGCCCTGGGCATCAATGTGATTGGCCAGGGCCCGGCGCACCAGCATCGGCGCGCCATTGCCAACCCACTGGCGCACCGCGTCGATGCCGGCGGGCGGGCGTCCGAGCTTGAGCAGCATGGCGTCCACGGCAGCCGCGAGGTCCGGGACCGAGTCCACCAGCGTGCCGTCGAGGTCGAACATCACCAGGCGTGGCAGGCTGCCGGGAAACAGCTGCTCGAAGCCGCTCATGGGCGCGCCAGGGCCAGTTCGGCGCGCATCTTCTCGATCACCTCTTTGTAATCCGGTGCATTGAAGATGGCCGAACCGGCGACAAAGGTATCGGCGCCGGCCGCAGCGATTTCGCGGATGTTGCTCACGTTCACGCCGCCATCGATTTCCAGGCGGATGTCACGGCCCGAGGCATCGATCAGCGCCCGCGCCTCGCGCAGCTTGTCGAGCGTGCCGGGGATGAACTTCTGCCCGCCGAAGCCGGGGTTGACGCTCATCAGCAGGACCATGTCGACCTTGTCCATCACGTATTTGAGCACGTCCAAGGGCGTTGCCGGGTTGAACACCAGGCCCGCCTTGCAACCGCCTTCGCGGATCAGCTGCAAGGAGCGGTCGACGTGCAGGGTGGCTTCCGGGTGGAAGGTGATGTAGGTGGCGCCCGCTTCGATGAAGTCGCCGACGATGCGATCCACCGGGCTGACCATCAGGTGCGCGTCGATCGGCGCGGTGACGCCGTATTTGCGCAACGCCGCGCAAACCATCGGGCCGATGGTCAGGTTGGGTACGTAGTGATTGTCCATGACATCGAAATGCACGATGTCGGCGCCGGCGGCCAGAACGTTGTCCACTTCTTCACCCAGGCGGGCGAAGTCGGCGGAGAGAATCGACGGAGCAATAGCGAAGGGCTGCATGACGCACCTGTTTTGAGCGAAATCACGATGGCGCGCATTGTATACCTCAAGATTTGGCGCGCCCACCGTGACACACGATCAATACGCCGCGCGGTAGATCTTCTCGATATCGCCCACGCTCAGTTGGCGTGGGTTGTTGCGCATCAACCGCTCGATCCCCGCCGCTTCCGCCGCCATGGAGGGAATCACCTCCTCGGTCACGCCGAAACCGCTCAGGCCTCGAGGTATCTCGACAGCGGCGCACAGTGCCGTCATGGCTTCCACGGCTTCATCGGCGGCTTCGAGGTCACTCAGGTGCGCAGTCTTGATGCCCATGGCTTCGGCGATGTCGCGCATGCGTTCGACGCAGGCCATTTTGTTCCACGCCATGACATAAGGCAGCAGCAGCGCATTGGCGACGCCGTGGGAGACATGAAAGCGCCCACCCAGCGGATAGGCCAGCGCGTGCACGGCACCGACCCCGGCATTACCGAACGCCATGCCGGCCATCAGGCTGGCGGTGGCCATGTCTTCACGGGCTTGCAGGTGAGAAGGATTGGCGTAGGCCTTGGGCAACGCGCGGGTGATCAGTTTGATCGCGCCGATGGCCAGGGCATCGGTGATCGGCGAGGCATTCAACGACAGATAGGACTCGATGGCGTGCACCAGCGCGTCGACGCCACTGGCGGCTGTCACGCTGCGCGGGCAAGTGAGGGTCATCTGCGGGCTGACCAGCGCCACGTCCGGCAACAGAAAATCGCTGACGATGCCCTTTTTCAGCTGCGCGGCCTTGTCGGAGAGGATCGCCACGTTGGTGACTTCCGAACCGGTGCCGGCCGTGGTAGGGATGGCAATCAATGGCGGGCCCTTGCGCGGCACCTGATCGACGCCGAACAGGTCTTGCAGCTCGCCGTGATAACCGGCGTAGGCGGCCACGCTCTTGGCGATGTCGATGGCACTGCCGCCCCCCAGGCCGATCAGTCCATCATGGCCGCCGTCGCGGTAAGCCTGCATGCAGTCTTCGACGATGGCAATTTCCGGGTCTGGCATGACCCGGTCGAAAATTTCATAGGCGCGCCCGCCCAAGTGCTGCAGGGCCAACTCCACGGTGCCGGACTTGACCAGGGCGGCGTCCGTGACAATCAGCGGATTGTCGACATCCAGGCGTGTCAGTTCCGCCGCCAGTTGCTCGATGGCAGCGGCCCCGGTGATCAGTTTGTGGGCGATCTTGAATGAGGAAAGACTCATGTGCGCGGCCTCTTGTTCGAGTATGGGCTGGCACAAGGATAGCTCGGTCTGGCGGGTTGTCTGCTATTCAGCTCGTGAATGCGCTGACTCACGCCCAGGAGCGAGCGAGCTCACTCCTGGAGTCGTGTGACGTTACACCTGGGCCGTGCGCAGCTTCTCGCTACGCCCACGCAACCACTCAAGCGTGAGCAACAGGACCACCGAAAATGCAATCAGCAGCGTCGCCGCAGCGGCAATGGTGGGGCTGAGGTTCTCGCGGATGCCGCTGAACATCTGCCGTGGCAATGTGGCCTGCTCGGGGCCGGCCAAGAACAGGGTCACGACCACTTCATCGAACGACGTGGCGAAGGCGAACAGCGCTCCCGAGATCACGCCCGGAGCGATCAACGGCAAGGTCACCCGACGGAACGCGGTCAACGGCGACGCCCCCAGGCTGGCAGCAGCCCGGACCAGGTTGTGGTTGAACCCCTGCAAGGTCGCCGAGACGGTGATGATGACGAAGGGAACGCCCAACACCGCATGCACCACGATCAGCGAGAAGAAGCTGTTGCCCATCCCCAGCGGTGCAAAAAACAGATAGCTGGCCACGCCGATGATGACCACCGGTACCACCATGGGCGAAATCACCAGGGCCATGACCAGCGCCTTGCCTGGGAAATCGCCACGGGTCAGGCCGATGGCCGCCAGCGTGCCGAAGATCATCGCCAGCACGGTCGCCGCCGGGGCAACGATGATGCTGTTCTTCAATGCGCGCATCCATTCGGCCGAGGCAAAGAAGTCGTGGTACCACTGCAACGAAAAGCCCTGGAGCGGGTAGACCAGAAAGCTGCCGGAGTTGAACGACAACGGAATGATCACCAGCACCGGCAGGATCAGGAACAGCAGGACCAGCCCGCAGAGTATGCGCAAGCTGTAGAACCACACCCGTTCGACGGGGGACATGTAAGGACTCAGCATTTCGATCTCCCCTTAGCTCAGGCGCAGGCGACTGGCGCCCACCAGCCAGCTGTAAATCAGATAAAGCACGATGGTTGCGAGCAATAGCAGCCCGCCGAGCGCCGTGGCCATGCCCCAGTTGATGCTGGTGTTGGTATAGAACGCGACGAAGTAGCTGACCATCTGATCGTTCGGGCTACCCAGCAATGCCGGCGTGATGTAGTAGCCGATGGCAAGGATGAAGACCAACAGACACCCGGCGCCGACGCCGGCATACGTCTGCGGGAAGTAGACCCGCCAGAAACTCGCGAACGGGTGGCAGCCCAGGGAAATCGCCGCGCGCATATAGGTGGGCGAGATGCCCTTCATCACGCTGTAGATCGGCAAGATCATGAACGGCAACAGAATGTGGACCATGGAGATGTAGACCCCGACGCGATTGAATACCAGCTCCAGGGGTTTATCGATGATGCCCATGGCCATCAGGCCGCTGTTGATCAAGCCGCCTGATTGCAGCAATACGATCCACGCTGCGACGCGCACCAGGATCGAGGTCCAGAATGGCAACAGCACCAGGATCATCAGCAGGTTGCTCTGGCGCGACGGCAGATTCGCCAACAGGTAGGCCAATGGATAGGCCAGGACCAGGCAGATCGCGGTGATCACCAGGCCCATCCAGAAGGTGCGGGTGAAAATATCCAGGTAAATCGCCTGGTCAGGAGTGGCCGGGGCCAGTTCGCCGAGGTCGTCGATACGGTGATCGACAGCCGCCAGCAGGTAATATGGGGTCACCTCGCTGGTGTTGCGGCGGATCACTTGCCAATACGCCGGATCGCCCCAGCGCTCGTCGAGGCCTTCCAGCGCCTCTTTATAAGAGACAGGCTCGGTGGCGAATGGCAGCGCCCGGGCTGTCTTGGTCAGCAGGCTGCGATAGCCGGCCAGTTCCATGTTCAGTCGCTTGGACAAATCGCCCAAGGTTTGATTCTTGCGGGCTTCGGCCAGGTCTTCACTGGCAGCCTTGTACACCGGCTCGCCCGGCAATCCGCGTCCGTCCCATGCAGAAACGGCAGCCACGGTGCGCGGCATGGCGCCGACCACTTCCGGGTTGCTGACGCTTTTGAACAGCAGAGCGACGATCGGCACCAGGAACACCAGCAACAGGAATAGAACCAGCGGCGCGATCAAGGCCTGGGCCTTCCAGCGGTTGACCCGCTCGGCACGTTTGAGCCGCTGTTTCAGGGTGGGGCTGGTGCCTTCGTTCAGTGGAACGGCGATGGCCATGGCGAACTCCGCAAATCTTTTTTATCGTTACAGCGGCGGCGAGCCGCCTCTGTTCTTTTAAAACGCTGGCCTTTGAGCCGATCGTTCCCACGCTCCGCGTGGGAATGCATCCAATGACGCTCTGCGTCACAAAGGACGCGGAGCGTCCTGGGCGGCATTACCACGCGGAGCGTGGGAACGATCTCTGCCAGCGGTTACTTCGCCGCCCAGGAATTGAAGCGCTGCTCCAGTTGCTCGCCGTTGTCAGCCCAGAAGCTGACGTCGATCTGCACCTGGTTGGCGATGTTTTCCGGGGTGGTCGGCATGTCTTTCAAGACATCCTTGGCCAGCAGCGGAACTGCCTGGGTGTTGGCCGGGCCGTAGGCGATGTTTTCCGAGTAGGTCTTCTGCTGCTGCGGAGCCACCGAGAACGCGATGAATTTCTTCGCCGCTTCGGCGCGGGTCTTGTCCAGGCCACGCGGGATGGCCCAGGCATCGAAGTCGTAGATGCCGCCGTTCCACACCACTTTCAGATTGCTTTCTTTTTGTACCGCAGCGATACGGCCGTTGTAGGCCGAGCTCATGACCACGTCACCGGAAGCGAGATATTGCGGCGGCTGGGCGCCGGCTTCCCACCACTGAATGCTCGGTTTGAGTTCGTCGAGTTTCTTGAAGGCGCGATCCTGGCCATCCTTGCCGGCCAGCACTTTGTAGACATCTTTCGGCGCCACGCCGTCGGCCATCAGGGCGAATTCGAGGGTGTATTTGGCGCCCTTGCGCAGGCCGCGCTTGCCTGGGAATTGCTTGGTGTCCCAGAAATCCGCCCAACTGGTTGGCGCGGTTTTCAGTTTGTCGGCGTTATAGGCCAATACCGTCGACCACACGAAGAAACCGACGCCGCAAGGCTGGATCGCGCCTTTGACGTAGTCTTCGGCCTTGCCGAACAAGGCTGGATCGAGTTGCTCGAACATGTCTTCGTCGCAACCACGGGACAATTCCGGCGATTCGACTTCAACCAGGTCCCAGGAGACGCTCTTGGTATCGACCATGGCCTTGACCTTGGCCATTTCGCCGTTGTACTCGCCCGCCACGATCTTGCCATTGCCGGCCGCTTCCCACGGTGCGTAGAAGGCTTTGACCTGAGCCGCCTTGTTCGCCCCGCCGAAAGACACCACGGTCAGGTCCGGGCCCGCCGCCATCGCGCTTGCCGCACCCATCATGCCCAGTGTCAGGGCTGTGAACTTCAGGGATCTCAACATTTATTGTTCTCTCCACGTGCAGGGTTGGTGTTGGTACAGCAGGGGGCGATCAATTCGCCTCTAGAAGGGGATCGAGCGCGCGGACGTGCTCGACCTGCCAGCCAAGCGGAACCACGTCGCCGACGGCGAGCCCGGGATCGAGCTCGGCGATCGGTTGTTTCACGAAGAAGTCCTGCTTGCCGCAGACCTCCAGGCGAACCCGGACGTGGTCGCCCAGATAGATGAATTCCGCCACCCTCCCTGAGAAGCGGTTGACGCATTGTTCGCTTGCGCTGTTGAGGCTTATCCGTTCCGGACGGATCGACAGGGTGACCGGCTCGCCGGGCTTGCCGACATTGACCGCCAAGGCCTCAACCTTCTCGCCGCGTCCCAGCTCCACCAGACAACGATCGCCGGTTTGACTGTGCAGGCGCCCATTGAGGCGGTTGTTCTCACCGATGAAGTTGGCCACGAAAGTGTTCTTCGGCTCTTCATAGAGCGTGCGTGGCGGGGCGATCTGCTGGATCTCTCCTTGGTGGAACACGGCCACGCGATCAGACATGGTGAGGGCTTCGCCCTGGTCGTGGGTCACGTAGACCACGGTCACGCCAAGGCGCTGGTGCAGGTGCTTGATCTCCATTTGCATGTGTTCGCGCAACTGTTTATCCAACGCGCCGAGGGGTTCGTCCATCAGCACCAGCTGCGGTTCGAACACCAGCGCCCGGGCCAGGGCCACCCGCTGTTGCTGGCCGCCGGACAACTGCGCGGGATAACGCTGGGCGAAGGTGTCCAGTTGGACCATGCTCAGGACGCGCTTTACGCGATCACCAACGTCGCTCTTGTTCAGGCCGCGCACGGTCAGCGGGAACGCCAGGTTTTCGGAGACCGTCATGTGCGGGAACAAAGCGTAGTTCTGGAACACCATGCCGATGTCGCGCTTGTGCGGCGGCACGTTGTTGATGGAGCGCCCGGCCAACAGGATTTCCCCGGCAGTCGGGGTCTCGAACCCGGCGAGCATCATCAGGCTGGTGGTCTTGCCGGAGCCGGATGGCCCGAGCAAGGTCAGGAATTCACCTTTGCGAATATCCAGGTTGAGGTCCTTGACGATCAGGTTCTCGCCATCGTAGCTCTTCTGCACACCACGAAAGCTGACCAGCACATCACTGGCCCCCGCGCTTGAATCAACCTGGCTCATACCCGCACCTTTTGTATTGATGACTGCTTGTGAGTCAAGCCTAGTGGAGCCGAGCCCCTACGCAAATCGGGCCGCAGGAGAGAATCGCCTCAGCCGGATGGAAGCGTCGGGGTAGGGATTGCCCTACACGGATGGCGGGATTGGATAAATGCAGTGGCGAGTTTCAAGCGCCAAGCTGCAAGCAGGGGCGAACGCGCGGTTGGGGCGTGTCGTAAATGGATATGCCGGCACATCTTCCTCTGGGATCAACGCCAGCGTTAAAGCAACTTGTGCTCCATCGCGTATTTCACCAACTCGGCCAGTGAAGTGATGTTGAGCTTTTGCATCAGCCGCGCCTTATGGGTACTGATGGTCTTGCTGCTCAGGGCCAGTTGCTGGGCAATTTCGTTGACGTTGGCGCCTTGGGCCAAGCGTTCGAAGACCGAGAATTCGCGCTCCGACAACAGCGAGTGCAACGGCCGCGCGTCAGTCAGGCCCACCTCGAAGACCATACGGTCGGCCAGGTCCGGATCGATATATCGACCGCCGGCCGCGACCTTGCGAATCGCCATCAACAACAAAGCCGGATCGCTGTCCTTGGTGGCGTAGCCAGCGGCGCCGACCTTAAGCGCGCGAGCGGCCATCTGCGCCTCGTCATGCATCGACAACACCAAAATCGCGGGCGGATTATTCAACGCACGAATCCGCGGGATCGCCTCCAGGCCGTTGACGCCGGGCATCGAAATATCCAGCAGCACCACTTCGCAGGGCACGTGTCGCAGGGTCTCAAGTAATTGCTCGCCATTGCTGGCCTCCCCGACGACAACCAGATCCTTGGCCAGGCCGATCAGCTGCTTGATGCCCTCACGGACGATGGTGTGGTCTTCGGCTACCAGTACACGGATCACAGTGTTCTCCAGATTCAGGATTTCGTCGCGAACGGGTTCGCAATGGCTACTTTACGCTCGGCAAGCCCATCAGGCCCCATGCAATGGCACCCGCACCGCGAGGGTCGTCCCCTCCCCCGGCTCGCTTTCCAACGACAACTGTCCGCCCATGATCAATACGCGCTCGCGCATGCCGACCAGGCCAAAGGACGTCGGCCGGTCTGCGCAAGCAATAAATCCTACACCGTCATCGCTTACCGTCAGGCACAACTGGTCGCCTTGCTGCTCCAGCGTCACCTCCACGGTATGCGCCTGGGCATGGCGCATGACATTGGTCAGTGCCTCCTGGAGGATCCGGAACAGGCCGATGGCCTTGGCGTCGCTCAGGGGCGGCAGGTTGTCCGGCACCTGCACCAGGCACGGAATCTGCGTGCGCGCCTCGAAACGCCGAGCCTGCCATTCGATGGCCGAGGCGATACCGGCGTCCAGAATCGGCGGGCGCAACGCAGTCGCCACGTCCCGTACCAATTGGAACAACTGGGCGATCAGGCGCTTCATGCTGTTGAGCCGTTCCTGCAGGCCAGGATCCAGTTGGGCGTAGGCCAGCTCGCACATGGAGGTTTCCAGTTTCAGCACCGTCAGCATTTGTCCCAGCTCGTCATGGACTTCGCGAGCTATGCGGGCCTTTTCCTCTTCCCGAACGCTTTCCAGGTGTGCCGATAGCTCGCGCAATTGTTCCCGGGAACTGGCCAGCTCCAGTTCGATGCGCTTGCTTTCAGTGATGTCCCAGACGATGCCGTCCCAGACGTAGGCGCCATCTTCCAGGCGACGCGTGATTGCCTTGATCTCGGCCCAACGCTCCTGGCCTTCACGGGTCAGGATACGACCTTGCCACGACCAGTCACTGTCACTGTCCAGCGCCAGGTCCTGGGTGCGGTGATAATTGGCCTTGTCCTGCGGGTGCACCAGGCTGCGCAACCCGGTGTCGCTGCGGGCCAGGGTGGCGGGGGAATAACCCACCAGGCTTTCGCTACCTTCGCTGATGTAGGCAAAGTCGATCTGGCCGGTAACCGGCGCCCGCTCCAGGCGAAAGACCAGGCCTGGGACGTTGGCGGCAATGCCCTGCAACCGCGCCTCGCTTTCGCGCAGCGCCGCCAGTGCGCGACGGCGCTCGGTCACATCATTGAGGTAGACCACCAAGTACTCGGCGTCGCGAAAACGCAGGAAACTCAAGGAAACGTCGGCCGGCAGGATGCTGCCATCGGCGCGCACGCACTCGGTCTCGAAACTCGGCGGCCCGTCTTCGCTGGCCCGAGCGCGCTTCCACAGGTTCAGCCAACGGTCCATGTGCAGGCCCGGCTCGAAGTCGATCAACGGCCGGTCGATGATCGCACCCGGCGCATAGCCCAGCATGGTTTCGGCTGCGCGGTTGGCGTAGCGCACGTGGCTGTCCCAGTTGACCCACAGAATGCCGACGGTGCTTTGATCGATGGAAAATTGCGTCAGGCGCAAGGCCTCTTCGCTGGCGGTGCGCTGGACGATATCCTCCCGCGCGGCACGCAGGCGGCGTTCCAAGCCTCGTTGCTGGCGGCGCTGCCAGAACCCAATGGCCACGCTGCTCAGTAGCAGGGCCAGCAGCAACAGGGTCAGGTTCTGCCAGAAGCCCGGGGTCTCGGTCAGGCGCGGGTATTTCGGTTTTAGCCAGCGGCTGTGCAATTGCTCCAGATCCTTGGCCGGAATGGCCTGCAGGGTAGCGTCGACAATCCCGGCCAGCTCCGGCCAGTCTCGACGCGTGGCCACACGGAGCAACTGCGGCACGCCGATGTCGCCCACCACCACCAGTTCGGCGAATTCGGGCTCGACCATCAGCCGCCCCAGCTGCGCCTCATCGATCACTGCGTATCGAGTCTGCTGGGTCAGCAGCAATTGCAAGGCCTCCCGCTCCATCGGCACGCCCTGGAGGTTGAGCATCGGGAAGTTGCTGCGCAGATAGTCTGCCGTGGCACTGGGCATGCGCACGGCAACGCGGGCCTGAGGATCAAGCTTTTCCAGCTCCACGCCCTCGGCGCCTTTCTGCGCACCGACGATCAATTGCGGCACGCGCATATAAGGGTCGGAGAACTGCCAAAGCCTGAGCCCGACCGGGGTCTGGGTCAGGCCTGGGGCGATATCCACTTCGCCGTCGCGCACCGCGGCTTCCAGTTGCGTCACGTCTTGAAAATTGCGCCAGGTCAGTTCGACATCCAGGGCCTTGCCCAACCACTGCATCAATTCGACATTGGTACCGGATAGACGCTGCAGGCGCCGGTCGTATTGCGCGTAGGGCGCCTGCAACACCAGGCCGACCCGCAGCTGTGGATGCTGCGTCAACCATTGGCGCTGCTCAGCGCTCAATTGCACGCCGTGGGTCTGCGGCGCGGGGGCAGCCCACGCCATCAAGGGAAGCCATAAACAGCCGATAACCCACAGGCAGCAAAAACGCATCATCGAAGTCTCACGCACTGACAAATACTGACCAACCCATTAGGCTGCCGGAAATACTTCTGGTCATGGAATATCCGATGCCCTCTGTTTATCGCCTGGCATTGCCAGCATTGTGCCTGTCGTTGATCCTGCCGAGTGCATTTTCTGTACAGGCTGGCGAACCAGCGCCCGCCGCGGCGGAACAATCCACCGAGGCGAAACCGGTCGAACGCCAACCCTTGCTCGAGCGTAGCCAGGAAGAAGCGCTGGCGCTTGCACGAACAGTCCCGCCGCAGGAACAACAGCAGCTACAAACCGGCAGCGATGCTTTTCTCGCCCTGTGGAAACCCGCCAACACCAGCGACCCCAAGGGCGCCGTCATCATCATCCCAGGCGCCGGCGAAACCGCGGACTGGCCTCAGGCAATCGGCCCGTTGCGCAAAAAACTGCCCGACGCCGAGTGGAGCAGTCTGACTATCACGCTGCCGGACCTGCAAAGCGACGTCATCGCCCCCCGCACGGTAGAAGCTTCGCCGCAGACCAAGCCGGCCGACGTGGTTGCCGCCGCGCCGGACGCCACCACCGCAGCGCCAATCGAGCAAGTTGCAGGAGGCGAAGCCGACGCGGCAGACCCGGCCGTCGCCGAAACCGGTGAAGAACATGCAGGCGCCGACGCCGAGCGTATTTTCGCGCGCATCGATGCGGCATTGGCCTACGCCGAACAACAGAGCTCGCGCCGTATTGTGCTGCTGGGCCACGGCACCGGGGCCTATTGGGCAGCCCGCTACCTTAGCGAAAAGCAGCCGGCGCAAATCGAACGCTTCGTGATGGTTGCGGCCCAGACACCCGTCGCCACCAAACCCGGCCTGGCTGAACTGACGCCAACCCTGAAGTTGGCGACCGCCGATATCTTCTATATGGACAAGCCGCTGGACCGCAACGCGGCGCTGGAACGCTTGCAGGCGAGCAAGCGGTTGAAGGGGGCAAACTTCAGCCAGGTCGCCCTCAAGGCCTTGCCGAACCCATCGGCGGAGCAGGAGCAGCTGTTTCGCCGGGTTCGGGGTTGGTTGAATCCCCAAAGTCCAGGGGAATAAGGGCTGATTCTCGCGCCGCAGAGGCTAACGGAAATCCCGCCGTTCGCGAATCAACCGATAGGCATTGTGCAATTCCCTGGTCCTGTCGGTCGCTTCACGCACCTGCAACGGAGTCGCCCCGCTGCCGGCGATCTTGTCCGGGTGATGGCGACTGAGCAGGCGACGGTAAGCCCGCTTGATTTGCGAGGGTTCGCTGGTGGCGCTAACCCCGAGCAACCGCAGCGCTTGCTGATAGGTCACGCCGCTGCTGGGCTGAGACAATCTCTGCGGTTCGTAATCCATGGCCAGCGCCTGGACCTGCTGCGGCGTCCAGCCCAGCCACTTGCCCCACCGGGCAAGCAACTCGCGCTCATCGGCGCCTGCTCGGCCATCGGCCCAGACCATCCGCCAGCAAGCCCTTAGCACGCCCTCTGCCGCGTGGGGCTGAGTGGCGAGGCGACGCAGATAACCGCGCAAACGATCATTCTCCGACTTGCCTCGGTTGAACGCCGCAATGGCGCGACGTTGCGCCGACTCGCTCAGGTCAAGCGCGCGCATTTCCTGGCGAGCCTGCTGGATGTGCCCATCGACAACCCGTCCGTCGCTCTTCGCCAGACGACCCAACAATACAAACAACAATTCATCGTTACGCAACGCCGGGCGCCCGCCCAGGCGTTCACGCAGTTGCGCCCAGCTGTGCAGGTCCAAGCGCCGATCCAGCGCCTGGCCCAACAACGCGCCGAGCATGGCCCCCGGGATGCTGGCTATGGCAAAGCCCGCTCCCGCTCCGATCAGAGTCCCTGGCCACCACATATCAACGGCTCGCTTCTATCAATGTTTCAACCTGCGTCAAACGTTCGTGGGTTCCGACATCTATCCAATGCCCTTCCAGGCGCTCGCCACTGACCTGCCCTTGCGCGATGGCGTTGCGCAGCAACGGCGCCAGCTTGAACGCGCCGTCCACGCAACCGTCGAACAACCGTGGATGCAACACAGCGATGCCGCTATAGGTCAGTTTGTCGGCAGCCGACGCCCCTTCATGAACCGTTCCATCGGCCAGAACGAAATCGCCACCGGGGTGATGCGCAGGATTGGCCACCAACACCAGGTGAGCCAAGCCGTCGAGCGGCCGGCGCAAGGCGCTGAAATCGAAATCGGTCCATATGTCGCCATTGACCACCAGGAACGCTTCATCGCCCAGCAACCCAAGCGCACGGAAAATTCCGCCACCGGTCTCCAACGGCTCGCCTTCCGGGGAATACGTTATGCGCAGGCCAAACCGCGAACCATCCCCAAGATGGTCTTGGATTTGTTGGCCGAGCCAGGCGTGATTGATCACGATCTCGCTGAACCCGGCGGCGGCCAGCGCCCGCAGGTGATATTCAATCAAGGGGATGCCGGCGACGCGGATCAGCGGCTTGGGCGTGGTCAGCGTCAAGGGGCGCATGCGCTCGCCCTTGCCCGCCGCCAGGATCATCGCCTTCATGCGGTCGCTCCATTCGATTGCCGCAGACTGCAAAGCAACTCATCGAGCGGCGCCAGTTCCGGGCGACGAACGATGACCGCTTCTATATAAGCAAAGAAGCGCGGCACATCGCCCAGGTAACGCGGCTTGCCATCACGATGACAGATGCGTGCGAAGATCCCGATAACCTTCAGATGGCGCTGCACACCCATCAAATCGCTGGCTCGCAAGAAATCCTCGAGATCCGGCTGGACGGGAATGCCGAGGGCGCCGGCCTGCTGCCAGTAATCCTCCAGCCAGCCGCGCACGCGCTCTTCGGGCCAACTGAGGAAGGCGTCCTTGAACAGGCAGGTCACGTCGTAGGTCACCGGACCATAGACCGCATCCTGGAAATCCAGCACGCCAGGATTCGGTTCACTGAGCATCAGGTTGCGCGGCATGTAGTCGCGGTGCACCAGCACTTTGGGCTGGGCCAGGGCGCTGTCGATCAGCAGATCACTGGCCTGTTGCCAAAGCTGTTGCTGGGCTCCATCGAACTCGATGCCCAGCTCGCGCTTGACGTACCACTCAGGGAACAGTTCCAGCTCGCGACGCAGCAACGCAACGTCATAGCTGGGCAACGGGGCCACCTTCGGCAGTTGCTGAAAAGCCAGCAAGGCTTGCAGGGCATCACGGAATAAATCGTCGGCATTTTCGTCGCTGATTACATCCAGATAGGTCTGGTTGCCCAAGTCATTGAGCAAAAGAAAACCGCGCTCAAAGTCCTCGGCATAAATTTTTGGCACGTTGATGCCGGATTTTGCCAGCAAAAAAGCGATATCCACGAAGGGTTTGCAGTTTTCCTGGGGCGGTGGCGCATCCATGACGATCAAACTGCGCCCCTCGCCTTCCCAGCGGAAATACCGCCGGAAACTCGCGTCACTACTGGCGGCGGTCAACGTGGCCGGGGGTACGGCGCCCCAGCCCTGTTGATTGAAAAGGATCGGCAGCTGTTCATCGAGCCAAACTTTCAGGTGTTGCAAGCGTACATCTTGGTCGGGCATTACAAGGGTCTCCGACGGCGCTAGCCGTCAAGCGGGTCATGCTTTATTATCCAGCATCTTTTTCAGACCATCGAGAGGCGTGCGGCCCACACCGCGGGCAGATGGCACGCAGGAAGCCCGGACTAATAAGATGGCATTGAAATCCCCCGCGTTTCGTAAAAAATTTCCGTTGCTGGTCACCGGCAGTCTGCTGGCCCTGCAACCCCTGGCCTCTTCATTCGTCGTCGCGGCGCAGCAGTATGACTGCTCCGTCTCCGCTTCGGGTGCCTGGGACTGTTCACCCAAGACTCCGGCCGCCGCATTGCCGCCGCGTCCCGTGCATGAAGGCAGCGCGGTCGCCGACAGCGGCAGCGCCCCGGCCGAGAGCGGTTCAAGTGAAGAAGCCGGCGAAAAACCGATGCTCGTCACCGAAGCCAAGGGCCGAGGCCTGAAGTCGCGCAGTGCAGACTACAGTCACCTGGACTGGGTTCCGCGCGAAAACCTCACGCCTGCGCAACTGGCTGAAACCGGCCCTTACTGCGCCGGCGCGTATATCGAACCGACGCGCCCCGGCATGAACGACAAGACGGCCAAAAGCGACGCCCCGACGTTCCTGGGCGCCAAGGCTTCGCGCTATGAGCAGGAACAGCAGGTGGCAACCCTCGCCGGTGACGTCGTCATGCGCCAGGGCAGCATGCAGGTCGAGGCCGACGAGGCCAGCCTGTACCAGGCCGAGAACCGCGGCGAGCTGAACGGCAACGTGCGCGTGCGTGACAACGGTGCGCTGATTGTCGGCGATCACGCCGATGTGCAGTTGGACACTGGCGAAGCCAAGGTCGACAACGCCGAGTACGTGATGCACAAGTCGCGTATCCGTGGTAACGCCCTTTATGCGCGCCGCGCCGAAAACGCGATCATCCGTCTCAAGGACGGTACGTACACCACGTGCGAACCGGGCAGCAACGCGTGGTCGCTCAAGGGCAACAACATCACCTTGAACCCGGCCACCGGTTTCGGCACCGCGACCAACGTGACGCTGCGAGTCAAGGACATTCCGGTCCTGTATACGCCTTACATCTACTTCCCGATCGACGACCGCCGTCAGTCCGGCTTCCTGCCGCCGACCATCGGCAGCGGCAGCGATACCGGCTTCCTGCTGGTCACTCCGTACTACTTCAACCTGGCACCGAACTACGACGCCACGTTGTACCCGCGCTACATGAGCAAGCGCGGCCTGTTGATGGAAGGCGAATTCCGTTACCTGACTCCGACCAGCGAAGGTCAGTTCGGCGCCGCGTACCTCAACGACGAAGAAGACGAACGCGCCAAGCAGTCCGACTACAGCAAGACCCGCTATATGTACAACTGGCAGCACAAGGGCGGCTTGGATTCGCGCGTGCTGACGGAAGTCGACTACACCAAGATCAGCGATCCGTATTACTTCCAGGATCTGCAGACCGATCAGATTGGCGTCGAGTCCAAGGACTATGTGAATCAGCAGGGTGTGGTCAGCTATCGCGGCGACAACTACACCGCGCGGCTGAATGCCCAGGCTTACCAGATGGCGACGATTTCGAAGATCACGCCATATAACCGCCTGCCTCAGATTACCTTCAACGGCTCGCTGCCCGACCACCCGTATGGCCTGGACTTCGCTTACAAGACTGAACTGGTGCGGTTTGATCGTGATTTGCGGACCGGTGACTACACCGACGAAGACGGTAATACTGATCCGTTCCTTGACAACAACATCCGCGGTTTGGCCAGGGCTAATGGCGACCGCCTGAACCTGGCACCTGTAGTCAGCCTGCCGATGACGGCAAGCTATGGCTATATCAAACCGTCGCTCAAGTACCAGTACACCCAATATGACCTGGACTTGGATAGCAGAGGCCAAGCACAGGTTGCTTCGCAGAGCGCCGAAGCTGACCGCCTGCGCGGCACCTACAGCAGTAGCCAGAGCCGTGGTGTTCCGATCGCCAGCATCGACAGCGGCCTGTATTTCGACCGCGATACCCAATGGTTCGGCAGCAACTACCGCCAGACCCTGGAACCTCGCCTGTTCTACCTCTACGTACCAGAGAAGGACCAGAGCGATATTCCGGTGTTCGATACCAGCGAATCGACCTTCAGCTATTCCTCGCTGTTCCGGGACAACCGCTTCACCGGCTCCGACCGTGTCGGCGACGAGAACAAGCTGTCCCTGGGCGTGACCAGCCGCTGGATCGAAGAAAACGGCTTCGAGCGCCAGCGCATCAGCGTCGGCCAGGCCCTTTATTTCAAGGACCGCGAAGTCCAACTGCCGGGTATCGACTTCAAGACACGTGAAGACGCCAAGTCGGACGTTTCCCCGTACGCGTTGGAATACGAATTCCGCTGGAACCGCGATTGGCGCACCACGGCTTCCTACAACTGGGACCCGGACACCCACAGCCCTCGCTCGGGCAGCGCGATGTTCCACTACCAGCCTGAGGACAACCCGAACAAGGTCATCAACGCCGGTTACCGCTATCGCAACGACCAGGTCCGCTACGACGAGGCCACGGGTCAATGGCAAGTGGGCGGCGGCGACTACGGTACGCCGGGCACGCCTGGCTACGTGAAGGACTACTACAAGATCAAGCAGCACGATTTCTCGGTCATCTGGCCGATCGTGCCGCAGTGGAACGCAATCAGCCGCTGGCAGTATGACTACAACCGCAACCGTACCCTGGAAGCCTTCGGTGGTTTCGAATACGACAACTGCTGCTGGAAACTGCGCCTGATCAACCGTTACTGGGTCGACTATGAAGAGTTCAGTCAAGCCGCCCCGGAAAACGAAAAAGGCGACCACGGCATCTTCCTACAAATTGTTCTGAAGGGACTCGGCGGCCTGACCGGCGCCAAGGTAGAGAGCTTCCTCGACAAAGGCATCCAAGGTTATCGTGAACGTGAAGATCAAGCTTTCTGATTGTCTGCGCCCGCTGATGCTGGGCGCGTTGTTCCTGGGTACCGCGGCAAACGCCGCGGTACAGTCCATCGACAAGGTAGTGGCCATCGTCGACAACGACGTGGTCATGCAGAGCCAGCTGGACCAGCGGGTCCATGAAGTGCAGCAAACCATCGCCAAACGTGGCGGCGGCTTGCCACCACCCGGCGTGCTGGACCAGCAGGTGCTCGAGCGTCTGATCGTCGAAAACCTGCAACTGCAGATTGGCGAACGCTCCGGCATCCGCATCACCGATGAAGAACTGAACCAGGCCGTTGGCACCATTGCCCAGCGCAACAATATGACCATCGACCAGTTCCGCGCCGCCCTGGCCCGCGACGGCCTGTCTTTTGACGATGCCCGCGACCAGATCCGTCGCGAGATGATCATCAGCCGGGTACGTCAGCGCCGCGTGGCAGAACGCATCCAGGTGTCCGAGCAGGAAGTGAAGAACTTCCTGGCTTCCGACCTCGGCAAGATGCAGCTGTCCGAGGAACTACACCTGGCAAATATCCTGATTCCTACGCCGGAAAGCGCCAACTCCGAAGCAATTCAGAGTGCTTACCGCCAGGCGATGGACGTTTACCAGCAGCTCAAGCAAGGCGCTGACTTTGGCCAGATGGCGGTAGCCCGCTCGGCCAGTGAGAACGCCTTGGAAGGCGGCGACATGGGCTGGCGCAAGGCCGCCCAGTTGCCACCTCCGTTTGACCGTGAGCTCAGCACCATGGCCGTGGGCGACATTACCCAGCCGGCCCGCACCCCTGGCGGTTTCATCATTCTGAAACTGTTGGAAAAACGCGGTGGCGGTACCCAGGTGCGTGACGAAGTGCATGTTCGCCATATCCTGATCAAACCCAGCGAAATCCGCAGCGAAGCCGAGACCCAACGTCTGGCTGAAAAGCTGTACGAGCGCATCACCTCGGGCGAAGACTTCGCGGAACTGGCGAAGAGTTTCTCGGAAGATCCCGGATCAGCCCTGAACGGCGGCGACCTGAACTGGGTCGACCCGAACGCGCTGGTTCCCGAGTTCCGCCAGGTCATGGCCGAGACACCGCAGGGCCAGCTGTCCAAGCCGTTCAAGAGCCCTTATGGCTGGCACGTACTGGAAGTCCTTGGCCGCCGCGCCACCGACAGCACCACCCAGGCACGTGAGCAGCAGGCGATGACGGTATTGCGTAACCGCAAGTACGACGAAGAGCTGCAAACCTGGCTGCGTCAGATTCGCGACGAAGCCTACGTTGAGATCAAACTCCCTGGTGCAGACCAGGCAGCGCAGTGAAACCCAAGCGTTTCGCGCTGACCCCCGGCGAGCCCGCCGGCATCGGTCCCGACCTGTGCCTGCTGCTCGCCTCGCAAGCCCAGCCGCACCCCCTGATCGCCATCACCAGCCGCGACCTGCTCCTTGAGCGGGCCGCGCAGCTGGGCGTGGCCATAAACCTTTTATCGGTGGCGCCAGACGCCTGGCCGGATGCCCCGGCGCCTGCCGGCAGCTTATATGTCTGGGATACGCCCTTGGGCGCCCCGGTCACCGCCGGACAACTGGACATTGCCAACGCGGCGTTCGTCCTCGAAACCCTGACCCGCGCCGGCCAAGGCTGCCTGGATGGGGCATTCGCCGGCATGATCACCGCGCCGGTGCACAAAGGGGTAATCAATGAGTCGGGCATCCACTTCTCCGGGCACACGGAGTTCCTGGCCGACCTGACCCACACCTCGCAAGTCGTGATGATGCTTGCCACCCGAGGCCTTCGCGTGGCCCTGGTCACCACTCACCTGCCCCTTCGGGACATCGCCGATGCAATCACGCCGCAACGCCTGGAAAGGGTCACGCGGATATTGCACGCCGACCTCAAGGAAAAATTCGGCATCGCCCGGCCTCGCATCCTGGTGTGCGGACTGAACCCCCATGCCGGCGAAGGCGGACACCTGGGCCGTGAAGAAATCGACATCATCGAACCTACATTGGAGCGCTTGCGCAGCGAGGGCATGGACCTGCGTGGCCCGCTGCCTGCCGACACTCTGTTTACTCCCAAATACCTGGAGCACTGCGACGCAGTGCTGGCGATGTACCACGACCAGGGCCTGCCCGTGCTGAAGTACAAAGGCTTCGGCGCAGCGGTCAACGTGACCCTGGGCCTGCCGATCATCCGCACATCCGTAGATCACGGCACAGCCCTGGACTTGGCCGGCAGCGGCAAGATCGACACCGGCAGCCTGCAAGTCGCGCTGGAAACCGCCTACCAGATGGCCGAGACCCATTTATGACCGAGCAATACCAACACCGCGCACGCAAGCGCTTCGGCCAGAACTTCCTGCATGACGCGGGTGTGATCGACCGGATCCTGCGCTCCATCAACGCCAAGCCCGATGATCGTTTGCTCGAGATCGGGCCGGGCCAGGGCGCACTGACCGAAGGCTTGCTCGACAGCGGCGCGCAACTGGACGTGGTTGAACTGGACAAGGACCTGGTCCCGATCCTCAACCAGCAATTCGCCGGCAAGAGCAATTTCAACCTGCATCAGGGCGACGCGCTGAAGTTTGACTTCAACAGCCTGAATGCAGCGCCGGGCAGCCTTCGAGTCGTCGGCAACCTGCCGTACAACATCTCTACACCGCTGATTTTCCACCTGCTGAACAATGCCGGCCTGATTCGCGACATGCACTTCATGCTGCAAAAAGAAGTGGTCGAGCGACTCGCCGCCGGTCCTGGCGGGGGCGATTGGGGTCGTTTGTCGATCATGGTCCAGTACCATTGCCGGGTCGATCATCTGTTCAACGTAGGCCCCGGCGCGTTCAACCCACCGCCGAAAGTCGACTCCGCCATCGTCCGCCTGGTGCCCCATGCAGTCCTGCCGCACCCAGCCAAGGACCATCGCCTGCTGGAGCGCGTTGTGCGCGAAGCCTTCAATCAGCGTCGCAAAACCTTGCGTAACACCTTGAAGCTGTTGCTCAGCAGCGCCGAGATCGAAGCCTCCGGCGTCGACGGCAGCTTGCGCCCCGAGCAACTGGACCTGGCGGCGTTCGTACGCCTGGCCGACACGCTCAGTGAACAGGTGGCGCCCAAGGCCGACGCCAGCTGACGAGCCAAGACGCTATCGGGCAGTACGCCGGTCTGGTCTACTACCCGATACTTGGCCTAGACTGACCTCTTCAGTTACGCCCGCGTCCCGCTTCTAAGGCCTTTTTGCATGTCCGATCCTCGTTATAAGGTCGACGTCAGCGTCGCCACCCGCTTTCTGGCAGAACAGTCGCAACCCGAGCACAACCGTTTCGCCTTCGCCTACACCATCACCGTGTGCAACAACGGCTCGCTACCGGCCAGATTGCTCTCGCGCCATTGGGTTATTACCGACGGCGACGGCCATGTCGAGGAGGTCCGTGGCGACGGCGTGGTTGGCCAGCAGCCGCTGATCGACGCGGGCCAGAGCCACAGCTACAGCAGCGGCACCGTGATGACCACCCAGGTCGGTACGATGCAGGGCACCTACCAGATGTTGGCCGAAGACGGTAAACGCTTCGACGCCATCATCAAGCCCTTTCGCCTGGCGGTGCCCGGAGCCTTGCACTGATGGCGACGTATGCGGTCGGTGACCTGCAAGGCTGCCTCGACCCGCTCAAGTGCTTGCTCGAACGGGTCGCGTTCGATCCCCAAAAAGACACGCTCTGGCTGGTGGGCGACTTGGTCAATCGGGGCCCGCAGTCGCTCGAAACCCTTCGTTTCCTCTATGGCATCCGTCAGTCGCTGGTGTGCGTGCTGGGCAATCATGACCTGCACCTGCTGGCCGTCTGGCGGAATATCGAGCGCTTGAAAAAGTCCGACACATTGAGCGAAATCCTCGATGCCCCGGACTGCATCGAGTTGCTCGAATGGTTGCGCCAGCAAAAGCTCATGCACTATGACGAGGCGCGCAATCTGGCGCTGGTCCATGCCGGCATCCCGCCCCAGTGGTCACTGCGCAAGGCATTGAAATGCGCCAGCGAGGTCGAGCAGGCGTTGCGTGACGACAACCTGTTCGGCCCATATCTGGACGGCATGTACGGCAATGAGCCAGTCAAGTGGGACAATGATCTTACCGGCGCGGCGCGCCTTCGTGTCATCACCAATTACTTCACCCGCATGCGCTTCTGCACCCGCGACGGAAAGCTTGATCTCAAGGGCAAGGAAGGCATCGAAACCGCGCCGCCCGGCTACGCGCCGTGGTTCAAGCACAAGGAACGCAAGACCCGGAACCTGAAGATTATCTTTGGACATTGGGCTGCGCTTGAGGGTCAAAGCGACGAGCCTGGCGTCTTCGCCCTCGATACCGGCTGCGTCTGGGGCAGCGCGATGACGCTGATGAATGTCGACAGCGGCGAGTTGCTGCGCTGCGATTGCGCCGAAGACGGCCACGCCAAACCTCAACAACCGACCATTGCATCATTGCCGGCCGGCACCGCCGTTTGATCGGCGCCGCGCTTCAGGCCACAGGAGTTTTTTCATGACCGAATTCAAACGTATTCCTCCCGAGCAGGCCCAAGCCCTGCGTGAGCAAGGCGCAATCGTCGTCGACGTACGCGACCCACAGACCTATGCCGCAAACCATATCCCGGGGTCGAAACACCTGGACAACCATTCCATCGCCGATTTCATCCGTGCCGCCGACCTGGATGCGCCTACCGTTGTAGTCTGCTACCACGGCAACTCCAGCCAGAGCGCAGCGGGTTACCTGGTCAGCCAGGGCTTCAGCGATGTCTACAGCCTGGACGGCGGTTTTGAGCTGTGGCGCGCGACTTATCCTGGCGAAACAGCGCAAGGCACCGACGAATAATTTTTTATGCCGGCCAAGCCCGCATGAACCGTGGGCTTGGGCGATGGCAGACGAACGGTCTGCCACAACTAATTACGTATTCAACCTTTACCTCTCCGATTCCGAACTATCCTTAGCCTCAGGCCATCCAAAACAGGGGAGAGCCGGTACACCGGCGCGCGGGTCATCGGGAGTCAGCTTTCAGGAGCGTACATTCTTGAAAGCATTCTGGGGGGTAAACGGCAGCTGGGTTCCCAGCGGCTGTCCAGCATCGACTGATTGATCCGACACCGGCTCCACGTATCGAGCGAGGTGACGTCATGAGTATTTTTAGCCACTTCCAGCAACGTTTCGAGTCCACGCGGCAGGAGGAGTGCTCGCTGCAGGAATACCTCGAACTCTGCAAGCAGGACCGCAGTGCCTACGCATCGGCCGCGGAGCGTTTGTTGCTGGCCATCGGAGAACCGGAACTGCTGGATACCTCGGCCAACTCGAGGCTCTCGCGGATCTTTTCCAACAAAGTGATCCGCCGCTACCCGGCCTTTGCTGACTTCCACGGGATGGAAGAATGCATCGAACAGATCGTGTCCTATTTCCGCCATGCCGCCCAAGGCCTGGAGGAGAAGAAACAAATCCTCTACCTGCTCGGCCCCGTGGGCGGCGGCAAATCGTCCCTGGCCGAAAAACTCAAGCAACTGATCGAGAAGGTGCCCTTTTACGCCATCAAGGGCTCGCCAGTCTTTGAATCCCCACTGGGGCTGTTCAACGCCACCGAGGACGGCGAGATTCTCGAAGAAGACTTCGGCATTCCTCGCCGTTACCTCAATACCATCATGTCGCCATGGGCCACCAAGCGCCTGGCCGAATTCGGCGGTGACATCAGCCAGTTCCGCGTGGTCAAGCTCTATCCGTCGATCCTCAATCAGATCGCGGTGGCCAAGACCGAACCCGGGGATGAAAACAACCAGGACATTTCGGCCCTGGTGGGTAAAGTCGATATTCGCAAGCTCGAGGAATTCCCGCAGAACGACGCCGACGCCTATAGCTATTCCGGCGCGCTGTGCAGGGCCAACCAGGGCCTGATGGAATTCGTCGAAATGTTCAAGGCGCCTATCAAGGTGCTGCACCCACTGCTCACCGCCACACAGGAAGGCAACTACAACAGTACCGAGGGCCTGGGGGCTATCCCGTTCACCGGCATCCTGCTGGCTCACTCCAACGAGTCGGAATGGCACACCTTCCGCAACAACAAGAACAACGAGGCCTTCATCGATCGGATCTACATCGTCAAGGTGCCGTACTGCCTGCGGGTTTCCGATGAGGTGAAGATCTACGACAAGCTGCTGTTCAACAGCTCGCTGTCCAAGGCCCATTGCGCGCCCGACACGCTGAAAATGCTTGCCCAGTTCACCGTATTGTCGCGCCTCAAGGAGCCGGAAAACTCCAACATCTATTCGAAAATGCGGGTGTACGACGGCGAGAACCTCAAGGACACCGATCCAAAGGCCAAGTCGATCCAGGAGTACCGCGACAACGCCGGGGTGGACGAAGGGATGAATGGCCTGTCGACGCGTTTTGCGTTCAAGATCCTGTCCAAGGTCTTCAACTTCGATCCCCATGAAATCGCCGCCAACCCGGTCCACCTGTTGTACGTGCTCGAACAGCAGATCGAGCAGGAACAGTTCCAGGCGGAAACCCGCGAGCGCTACCTGCGTTTCCTCAAGGAGTACCTGGCGCCCCGCTACATCGAGTTCATCGGCAAGGAAATCCAGACTGCCTACCTGGAGTCCTACAGCGAATACGGTCAGAACATTTTCGACCGTTATGTGCTGTACGCGGACTTCTGGATCCAGGACCAGGAATACCGCGATCCGGAAACCGGCGAGATCCTCAACCGCGTGGCCCTCAACGAGGAGCTGGAAAAAATCGAGAAACCGGCCGGCATCAGCAATCCGAAAGATTTCCGCAACGAGATCGTCAACTTCGTGCTGCGTGCCCGGGCCAACAACAACGGCAAGAACCCGACGTGGCTCAGCTACGAGAAATTGCGGGTGGTCATCGAGAAGAAAATGTTCTCCAACACCGAAGACCTGCTGCCTGTAATCAGTTTCAATGCCAAGGCCAGCAAGGAGGACCAGCAAAAACACAACGACTTCGTTACACGCATGGTCGAACGTGGCTACACCGACAAACAGGTACGGCTGCTCTCCGAGTGGTACCTGCGGGTCCGCAAATCGCAATAAGCAGCGGCAAGCTTCTCGCCACAAGCTGCAAGGAACAGCGCCTGAGCCGTGGGCTCGACGGTGCTTCGCTTGCAGCTTGGAGCTTACGACTTGAAGCTCCCCCGGAGGGGCCTATGAGCTATGTGATCGACCGACGCCTGAATGGCAAGAACAAGAGCACGGTAAACCGCCAGCGGTTTCTGCGGCGCTACCGTGACCACATCAAGAAAGCCGTCGAAGAGGCGGTCAGCCGGCGCTCCATCACGGACATGGAACACGGCGAACAAATCAGCATTCCCGGTCGCGACATCGACGAGCCGGTGCTTCACCATGGTCGCGGTGGCAAGCAGACTGTCGTGCATCCTGGAAACAAGGAATTCACCAGTGGCGAGCACATCCCTCGGCCACCCGGTGGAGGCGGTGGCAAGGGGCCCGGCAAGGCCGGCAACTCTGGCGAAGGCATGGACGAGTTCGTGTTCCAGATCACCCAGGAGGAATTCCTAGAGTTCATGTTCGAGGACCTGGAACTGCCGAACCTGGTCAAGCGCAACCTGACCGGCACCGACACCTTCAAGACGGTGCGTGCCGGTATCAGCAACGAAGGCAATCCATCGCGTATCAATATAATCCGCACCCTTCGCTCGGCCCATGCCCGACGCATCGCGCTGTCGGGCAGCAGCCGGGCAAAACTGCGCGAGGCCAAGGAAGAATTGGCTCGCCTTAAAAGAGAAGAACCTGACAACTTCGGCGACATTCAGGACTTGGAAGCGGAAATCGAGAAACTCAGCGCCCGCATCCATCGCGTACCGTTCCTCGATACCTTCGACCTCAAATACAACCTGCTGGTAAAGCAACCGAATCCCAGCTCCAAGGCGGTAATGTTCTGCCTGATGGACGTGTCCGGTTCCATGACCCAGGCCACCAAGGACATCGCCAAGCGGTTCTTCATCTTGTTGTACCTGTTCCTGAAACGGAACTACGACAAGATCGACGTGGTGTTCATCCGCCATCACACCAGCGCCCGGGAAGTCGACGAAGAAGAATTCTTCTATTCCAGGGAAACCGGCGGCACCATCGTTTCCAGCGCCTTGAAGCTGATGCAGGAAATCATGGCTGAACGCTACCCGGCCAACGAGTGGAACATCTACGCGGCCCAGGCGTCCGACGGTGACAACTGGAACGATGACTCGCCCATCTGCCGGGACATTCTCATCAACCAGATCATGCCGTTCGTCCAGTACTACACCTACGTGGAAATTACCCCACGCGAACATCAGGCCCTGTGGTACGAATACGAACGCATCGCCGAAGCTTTTTCCGATACGTTTGCCCAGCAGCAACTGGTCTCGGCCGGGGATATCTACCCGGTCTTCCGTGAACTCTTCCAGCGCAGGTTAGTGACATGACCGCCAAAAAAGAGCAGAAGCGCCAGCCTATTTCCACTGGCTCCGAGTGGACATTCGAGCTGATCCAGGCCTACGACCGCGAAATCAGCCGTATCGCGGACCGCTATGCATTGGACACCTACCCAAACCAGATCGAAGTGATCACCGCCGAGCAAATGATGGACGCCTATGCATCCGTCGGGATGCCGCTGGGTTACCACCACTGGTCCTACGGCAAGCATTTTCTCAGCACAGAGAAATCCTACAGTCGCGGCCAGATGGGGCTGGCCTACGAAATCGTGATCAATTCCGACCCTTGCATCGCGTACCTGATGGAGGAAAACACCATCTGCATGCAGGCGCTGGTAGTGGCTCACGCGTGCTATGGCCACAACAGCTTCTTCAAGGGCAACTACCTGTTCCGCACCTGGACCGATGCCAGCTCGATCATCGACTACCTGGTGTTCGCCAAGCAGTACATCATGCAATGCGAAGAGCGCCACGGGATCGATGCGGTGGAAGACCTGCTGGATTCCTGCCATGCCCTGATGAATTACGGGGTGGATCGCTACAAGCGGCCATATCCGATTTCCGCCGAGGAAGAACGCCGCCGCCAGAAGGACCGCGAGGAGCATCTGCAAAAGCAGATCAATGATCTGTGGCGGACCATTCCCAAAGGCGCCGACAAGTACAGCGAGAAAGACAACGCACGCTTCCCGGCCGAGCCCCAGGAAAACATCCTGTATTTCATTGAAAAACACGCGCCGCTGCTGGAGCCCTGGCAGCGGGAAATCGTGCGAATCGTGCGCAAGATCGCCCAGTATTTCTATCCGCAACGCCAAACCCAGGTCATGAACGAGGGATGGGCGACGTTCTGGCACTACACATTGATGAACGACCTCTACGACGAGGGCCTGGTCACTGATGGTTTCATGATGGAGTTCCTCACGTCCCATACCAGCGTAGTGTTCCAGCCAGGCTTTGACAGTCCGTATTACAGCGGTATCAATCCTTACGCGCTGGGCTTTGCCATGTACCGCGATATCCGACGCATGTGCGAAAACCCAACCGACGAGGATCGCCACTGGTTCCCGGAAATCGCCGGCTCGGATTGGCTGTCTACCATCAAGTTCGCCATGAGCAGCTTCAAGGACGAGAGTTTCATCCTGCAGTATCTTTCACCCAAGGTAATCCGGGATCTCAAGCTGTTCAGCATCCTGGACGATGACCAGAAGGACGACCTGCTGGTGCCCGCCATCCATGATGAGGGCGGTTATCGCACCATCCGAGAGACCTTGGCGGCGCAATACAACCTGGGCAACCGCGAGCCCAACGTGCAGATCTATAGCATCGACCGTCGCGGGGATCGGTCCCTCACGCTGCGTCATCAGCAGCACGACCGTAAACCCTTGGGTGAATCGACTGACGAGGTACTCAAGCACCTGCATCGTCTTTGGGGATTCGACATTCATCTGGAAACCTTGCAGGGCGATCAAGTGATGAAAACCCACCATGTCCCCCCACGAAACGAACAAGCCGAAGGAGACTATGGGCGCCTGGACTTGGCCGTTATTCATCTTTGAACTGCGCTTTCGCCTCCGAACGGCCGACGTAAAGGTTTATCCTGTCGGCTCAATGGAGGTTTTTTATGCAAATCTACAAAGTCGGCGGCGCTGTTCGCGATCGCCTGCTGGGCATTCCCGTCACCGATATCGACCGGGTCGTGGTGGGCGCCACCGCCGAGGAAATGCTTGCCAGGGGGTTTCGCCCTGTAGGGGCTGATTTCCCGGTATTCCTCGACCCGAAGACTGGCGACGAATATGCCCTCGCCCGCACGGAGCGCAAGAGCGGCAGGGGTTACGGTGGCTTCGTGTTCCATGCCAGCCCCGAAGTGACGCTTGAAGAAGACCTGATCCGCAGGGACCTGACGATCAACGCGATGGCCGAAGACGATCAGGGCAATCTCACCGATCCCTACCACGGCCAACGCGACCTCGAAGCACGCCTACTGCGCCACGTTTCCCCCGCGTTCGCAGAGGATCCCCTCCGAGTGTTGCGCGTTGCCCGCTTCGCTGCGCGTTATGCCCCGCTGGGTTTCAAGGTGGCGGACGAGACACTTGAACTGATGCGTCAGCTCTGTGATTCCGGCGAACTGGAGGCGTTGACGGCAGAACGTAGCTGGAAAGAAATTTCCCGCGCGCTGATGGAAAATCAACCACAAGTGTTCATTAAGGTCTTGCGCGACTGCAACGCTCTCAGCATCTTGATGCCCGAGGTCGACGCACTGTTCGGCGTGCCACAACCTGAAGCTCACCATCCGGAAATCGATACCGGCGCTCACACGCTGAGCGTGCTGGAACAATCAGCCTTGCATCAACAGCCGCTGACGGTGCGCTGGGCTTGCCTGCTGCACGACCTGGGCAAAGGCTTGACTCCGGAGCATGAATGGCCACGCCACATTGCTCATGAGCACAAGGGCCTGAAGTTGATCAAAGCCGTCAACGAGCGCTTCAAGGCGCCTCGCGACTGTCAGGAACTGGCATTGCTGGTGGGCCAATATCACACCCATGGCCATCGCGCGCTAGAGCTGAAGGCGTCTACGCTGCTTGAGCTGCTGCAAAGTTTTGATGTGTACCGCCGGCCTCAGCGCTTCGAGGAGTTCATTGCGGCTTGCGAGATGGATGCTCGTGGGCGCAAAGGCTTGGAGGATCGAAGTTACCCACAAGCGGATTATTTGCGAGGTGCAGCATCGGCGGCTCGAGGCGTGGCAGTGCAGCCACTGCTGGAGAAAGGCTTCAAGGGGCCGCAGTTGGGCGAGGCGATCAAGCGGGAGCGCCTGAGGGCGTTGAAGGTCTACAAGGAAGCAGCGAGCTGACGGGGTTTTCGGGTCAGCTCGCTCGCGATGACAGCCGGCGCCTCACAGCAGATGCCCTGGCGTAAGCTGTTGGCCTCGCCATTCGAAAGCCACCGGTGCAAGCACTTGGTCAATCTGCGATTCATCCCACAGGGTGGCAAAGCTTTTCCCTACGCCAGGATGAATCCGATCCGGTGCGATCAACGACAAAGGCCATAGGACAAAAGCGTTCTTGAGAATTTCGGCGCGAGGCAGAATCAGCCCATCGAAGTTGCCAACCTGTTCACCGTACAGCAACACGTCGATATCCAGCGGCAGGCCCTTGCGGTCCGGCGCGTAGCGACCATTGTCGGCCTCGATGAACTTGAGACGACGGTCCAGCTCCATCAGCGGCAGATCCGTGAAGGCCGAGACGACAAAATTAAAGAACGGCCCGCTCTTGATACCCACGGGCTGGCTCTCGAATACAGCCGAACAGCGCATATCCACCAGAAAACCGGCCAGCGCTTCAAGTCCCGCGCACAAATGGGTTTCGCGCTCGATGTTGCTGCCGAGCCCGAGAAAAACCTGTGTCAGCGACATCCGCGCTCGATCTCCACGCCAACGCCGCTGGCGGCCGGTACGGCGCCTGGCTTGGTCACTTTCAGGCGCAGCCAGGTGATCTTGAACTCTTCCATGAGCGCCTGGGCCAGTCGTTCGGCAAAAGTCTCGACCAATTGGAACTGCGCTTGCTCGGCAAACGCCTGGATGCGCGAGGACACGCTGGCATAGTCGAGCGCCAGGGTCAGGTCGTCGCCTGCGGCAGCCGGGCGGTTGTCCCAGGCGAAGCTCAGGTCAAGCCGCAAACACTGTCGGATGCCTCGCTCCCAGTCGTAGGCACCGATAACGGTGTCGACTTCCAGGCCTTCGATAAACACTCTGTCCAAGCACTTTTCTCCGCAGCACGACAAGGGCGTATTGCCCCGTTAGAATCAGGGCGTCCTCGCCCGGAATGGTTAGCATGTTTTGGTTACTGGCGATCCTCGCCTACCTGCTCGGCTCACTGTCCTTCGCCATTTTGCTCAGCCGCCTGACCGGTCGTCCGGATCCGCGAATGAGTGGTTCAGGCAATGCCGGCGCCACCAACATGCTGCGCCTGGCCGGACGTAAACTCGCCGTCCTGACCCTGCTGGGCGATCTCTGCAAAGGCTTGTTCCCGGTACTGGTCGCCAGTCTTGCAGGACTCTCGTTGCAGCAGCAGGCTTGGGTCGGCGTCTGCGCGGTCATTGGCCATCTGTTTCCACTGTACTTTCGCTTTCGCGGCGGCAAGGGTGTCGCCACCGCTGCCGGCATGCTGCTGGGCCTGTATCCCCCCGCCGCACTGCTTGCCGTTCTCACCTGGCTGCTGACCTTCTATCTGACCCGTACCAGCTCCCTGGCCGCGCTGATCGCAACGCCGTTGACCCTGCCGCTGCTGGCTTGGCAGGAACCGGCGGCCTTGCTGCCGATGACGGCGCTGGTTGCGCTGATCGTCTGGCGTCACCGGAGCAATCTACGCGACCTGTTCGCCGGGCGCGAACGGCATTTCTAAACGGTGCCTCACAGCGGTGACAACTGCTCCATGGGCCAACGTGCCTGCACACTGATCGCCAAGCTTTCATGTTGGCCCGCCTGCAGCCGCTGGCAACCGGCAAAGGCGATCATCGCGCCGTTATCCGTGCAGAACTCCGGCCGGGCGTAGTAAACGTCGCCCTTCATGTCACCGAGCATTTTTTCCAGGGATATCCGCAAAGCCTTGTTCGCACTGACGCCGCCGGCAATCACCAGGCGCTTCAGCCCGGCCTGTTTCAAGGCGCGCTTGCACTTGATGGTCAAAGTCTCTACCACGGCCTGCTGGAACGCCAGGGAGATGTCGCAACGGGCTTGTTGACTGTCGTCCCCGGCGTTGACGCACTGCTGCCATGTATTGAGCGCAAAGGTTTTCAGGCCGCTGAAGCTGAGGTCCAGGCCAGGTCGATCACACATCGGACGGGGAAATACGAAACGTCCTTCTAGCCCTTGGGTTGCCAGCCGTGCGATCTCCGGTCCACCAGGATAATTGAGGCCCATCATCTTCGCAGTCTTGTCGAAAGCTTCACCGGCGGCATCGTCGAGCGATTCGCCCATGAGCGCGTATTGGCCAATTCCATCCACGCGGACCAGCTGCGTATGACCGCCTGATACCAACAAAGCGACGAACGGAAACTCCGGCGGTTGAGGCTCCAGCATCGGCGCCAGCAAATGACCTTCCATGTGATGTACACCCAGCGCCGGAATGCCCCAGGCAAACGCCAGCGCCTGGGCGCAGGACGCGCCAACCAGCAGCGCACCGACCAGGCCGGGGCCGGCGGTATAGGCGATGGCGTCGATCTCCGTCGGCACGCAGTCCGCCTCGGCCAAGACCTGGCGGATCAAGGGCAGCATGCGCTTGACGTGGTCGCGGGAGGCAAGCTCAGGCACCACGCCACCGTAGGCTCGATGCAAGTCGATCTGGCTGAACAGCGCATCGGCCAGCAGGCCGCGCTCACTGTCGTACAGTGCGACGCCGGTTTCGTCGCAGGAAGTTTCTAATCCCAGTACTAGCATGGGTTTGCGCCTTGTAGAGGCTGAATTCGAAGGCGCGCATAATAGTCGCCGCGTTGTGCCCCGACCAGCGGTTTTCGATCAGAGGCTTTGCATTCCGAGCGATGAGGGGTTAACATCCGCAACCCTTAAAAACCGACGTCTTCAAGTGCTCTTTTGCCGCGAGGATGTTGACCCCGGTAATGAATGAAGGTAGCTCTGGATGCCAGCCGTCAAAGTAAAAGAGAACGAACCCTTCGACGTAGCTCTGCGTCGTTTCAAGCGCTCCTGCGAAAAAGCCGGTGTTCTGGCTGAAGTTCGTAGCCGCGAATTCTACGAGAAGCCGACTTCTGAGCGTAAGCGCAAAGCAGCAGCCGCTGTTAAGCGTCACGCCAAGAAAGTTCAGCGCGAGCAGCGCCGCGCCGTACGTCTGTACTAATACACAGACGTCCGTAGCAAGCTTCTGCCTAGCCCGGCCCTCAAGCCGGGCTTATGGCATTTGCGCAAACCGCTTGATGCTTTACTCGTCAAAGCCGCAGACGCGACCTAGACAACCCGCTTCACCGCGTCAGACCTGGCTCTTTTGCCAGCGGTGCACGTCTTTTCTGACGAGCCTTCCAAGGCTACTGACGAGCACACCCTGATTCCTCTAACGACGATCAGCCCAAGGCACCTGCTTGCGTGCCCGCTTGATGAGCTATCCGAGGCCAGACCGGCCGTTACCGGACTCAGCGCAACACATTCACATGGTCGAATACTGATAGCCATTAACGTCAGTGGATAATCGGCAGATACACTTCCCGACAGCAATGATGCAGACGACCCGGTCGAGCCAACACTTTACCGTGCCTCAGACCCAGGAACCGATGACGCCCTGCTGATTTCGGACCCTATTTCGCGCAGTGATGATGAGAACGCCATGGCCGGGCTAATTCCCCAGAGCTTTATTGACGACCTCCTGAACCGCACCGACATCGTCGATGTGGTCAGTTCTCGCGTGCAAATGAAGAAAGCAGGCAAGAACTACACAGCCTGCTGCCCGTTTCACAAAGAAAAAACCCCGTCCTTCAGCGTCAGCCCGGACAAACAGTTCTATTACTGCTTTGGCTGCGGCGCTGGCGGCAACGCCCTCGGCTTCATCATGGACCACGACAACCTGGACTTTCCCCAGGCCGTCGAAGAACTGGCCAAAGCCGCCGGCATGGAGATTCCCCGCGAGGAAAGCGGTCGACAGCACAAGCCGCGCCAGCCCACCGATTCACCGCTCTACCCGCTGCTGACGGCGGCAGCCGATTTTTACCGTCAGGCACTCAAGAGCCATCCGGCCCGCAAGGCAGCAGTGGATTACCTCAAGGGTCGCGGCCTGACCGGCGAGATCGCCCGGGACTTCGGCCTCGGCTTCGCCCCGCCCGGCTGGGACAATCTCTACAAGCATTTAAGCAGCGACACCTTGCAACAGCGCGCCATGATCGACGCCGGCCTGCTGATTGAAAACGCCGAGACCGGCAAGCGCTACGACCGCTTCCGTGACCGAGTGATGTTCCCGATCCGCGATTCACGTGGACGAATCATCGCCTTTGGTGGCCGGGTGCTGGGCGACGACAAGCCCAAGTACCTGAACTCCCCGGAAACCCCGGTTTTTCATAAAGGCCAAGAACTCTACGGCCTCTATGAGGCTCGCAAGAACAACCGCAACCTCGACGAGATCATCGTCGTCGAGGGTTACATGGACGTCATCGCCCTGGCGCAGCAAGGCTTGCGCAACGCTGTGGCGACCCTCGGCACGGCTACCAGCGAAGAGCACATGAAGCGCCTGTTTCGGGTCGTGCCCAGCGTGCTGTTCTGCTTCGACGGCGACCAGGCCGGCCGCAATGCCGCCTGGCGCGCACTGGAAGCGACGTTACCTTGCCTGCAGGACGGACGACGCGCGCGCTTCTTGTTCCTGCCCGAGGGCGAAGACCCGGACACCCTGGTGCGTTCCGAAGGCACCGATGCGTTCCGGGCGCGAATCAACCAACATGCGCAACCGCTGGCCGATTACTTTTTCCAGCAGTTGACCGAGGAAGCCGACCCACGCTCGCTAGAAGGCAAGGCCCACATGGCCACCCTGGCGGCGCCGCTGATCGACAAAGTCCCCGGCGCCAATCTTCGAACGCTGATGCGTCAGCGGCTGACCGAAATCACCGGTCTCAACAGCGAAGCGATGAACCAGCTGGTCCACAACGCCCCCCAAGAGGCGCCGCCTGCCTACGATCCGGGCGTCGATTACGACGCGATGCCAGACTTCGCCGACTATCATCAACCTCAGCAGGACTACGCACCTGCACAGGAATGGACACCCAAGAAACCCGGCAGCGGCGGCAAGAAATGGGACAAGAAACCCTGGGACAAGAACGGCAAGCGGGGCGATCGCGACCAGCCACGTGCCCCGCGCGTGCCGGCCGCCGTCGAACCACCAACACTGGCCGCCCTGCGCACTTTGCTCCACCACCCGCAACTGGCTGAAAAAGTCGAGGACGCCGGGCACTTCGCCGCCGAGGACCACAGCAACACACAATTGCTGATCGCACTCCTTGAAGCTGTGCAGAAGAACCCCAAGCTAAACTCATTCCAGTTGATCGCACGGTGGCATGGCACCGAGCAGGGGCGCCTGTTGAAGGCGCTGGCCGAGAAGGAATGGCTGATAGACGGAGAGAACCTTGAACAACAGTTTTTCGACACCATTACTAGCTTGTCCGCCCGCCAACGCGAGCGAAACCTGGAACAACTTCTGCGCAAGGCTCGGCAAAGCGAGCTGACCAGCGAAGAGAAAAATCAATTGCGTGATTTACTCAGCCGCAATGTTTGCGCATCAAACCCGACCTCAACTGGCGCGTGAGGTCACAGCTCAGGTATAATCCTCGGCTTGTTTTTTGCCCGCCAAGACCTTCAGTGGATAGGGTGTTATGTCCGGAAAAGCGCAACAGCAGTCTCGTATCAAAGAGTTGATCCTATTGGGTCGTGAGCAGGGCTACCTGACTTACGCGGAGGTCAACGACCACCTGCCGGAAGATATTTCAGATCCGGAACAGGTGGAAGACATCATCCGCATGATCAATGACATGGGGATCAACGTATTCGAGGTTGCTCCAGATAAGGATGCCCTTATGCTGGCCGACGCCGATACCGACGAGGCGGCCGCTGAAGAAGCGGCCGCAGCGTTGGCAGCGGTCGAGACCGACATTGGTCGCACCACGGACCCCGTGCGCATGTACATGCGCGAAATGGGTACGGTAGAGCTCCTCACGCGTGAAGGCGAAATCGAAATCGCCAAGCGTATTGAAGAAGGCATCCGTGAAGTGATGGGCGCAATCGCGCACTTCCCTGGCACGGTCGACCATATTCTCTCCGAGTACACCCGCGTCACCACCGAAGGTGGGCGCCTGTCCGACGTTCTGAGCGGCTATATCGACCCGGACGACGGCATCGCGCCGCCTGCCGCCGAGGTTCCGCCACCGGTCGACCCGAAAGCCGTCAAGGCCGACGACGAGACCGATGACGACGACGCCGAAGCCAGCGACGACGAAGAAGAAGCCGAAAGCGGTCCGGATCCGGTCATCGCTGCGCAGCGTTTCGGCGCTGTGTCCGACCAGATGGAAATCACCCGCAAGGCGCTGAAAAAGCATGGCCGCTCCAACAAGCAGGCGATCGCCGAGCTGTTGGCGTTGGCCGAGCTGTTCATGCCGATCAAGCTGGTGCCCAAGCAGTTCGAAGGCCTGGTCGAGCGCGTTCGCAGTGCCTTGGATCGCTTGCGTCAGCAAGAGCGCGCGATCATGCAGCTTTGCGTTCGTGATGCCCGTATGCCGCGTGCCGACTTCCTGCGCCAGTTCCCAGGCCATGAAGTCGACGAAAGCTGGACCGACGCACTGGCCAAAGGCAAGAGCAAATACGCCGAAGCCATTGCTCGCCTGCAGCCGGACATCATCCGTTGCCAGCAGAAGTTGAGCGCGCTGGAGGCCGAGACCGGCCTGAGCATCGCCGAGATCAAGGACATCAACCGTCGCATGTCGATCGGCGAGGCCAAGGCCCGCCGCGCGAAGAAAGAGATGGTCGAAGCGAACTTGCGTCTGGTGATCTCCATCGCCAAGAAGTACACCAACCGCGGCCTGCAATTCCTCGACCTGATCCAGGAAGGCAACATCGGCCTGATGAAAGCGGTGGACAAGTTCGAATACCGTCGCGGCTACAAGTTCTCGACCTATGCCACCTGGTGGATCCGTCAGGCGATCACTCGCTCGATCGCCGACCAGGCCCGCACCATCCGTATCCCGGTGCACATGATCGAGACGATCAACAAGCTCAACCGCATTTCCCGGCAGATGTTGCAGGAAATGGGTCGCGAACCGACCCCGGAAGAGCTGGGCGAACGCATGGAAATGCCTGAGGACAAGATCCGCAAGGTATTGAAGATCGCCAAAGAGCCGATCTCCATGGAAACCCCGATTGGTGATGACGAAGACTCCCATCTGGGTGACTTCATCGAAGACTCCACCATGCAATCGCCGATCGATGTCGCCACCGTTGAGAGCCTCAAGGAAGCGACTCGCGAGGTACTCTCCGGCCTCACAGCACGTGAAGCCAAGGTACTGCGCATGCGCTTCGGCATCGACATGAATACCGACCACACCCTTGAGGAAGTCGGTAAGCAGTTCGACGTGACGCGTGAGCGGATTCGTCAGATCGAAGCCAAGGCGTTGCGCAAACTGCGCCACCCGACGCGAAGTGAACACTTGCGTTCGTTCCTCGACGAGTGACCATCAAACCCCCGGCCCTGCCGGGGGTTTTGTTATGTGCAGATAAAACGTCCTTCGCTGCCACCCCCTCCCTATTGCCCGTCTACACTCGAAACATCCTCCCCAAGCCATGACGAGACCGTAGATGCCCAGACTGACGGCCGTGCTTTTGCTGTCACTGATGACCTGGACCGCAACGGCCGGCGCGTTGACGCTCACCGATGAAGAGCGCCGCTGGCTCAGGGACCACCCCGACCTACGCCTGGGCGTTGATGCTTCGTGGCCGCCGTTCGAGTTTCGTGATGACCAGGGCCGCTACCAAGGCTTGGCTGCCGATTACGTCGACATCATTCGCGAGCGGCTGGCAGTTACCCTCACGCCCATCGAACCTGTCAGTTGGACCGTGGTGCTGGAACAGGTCGCCCAGGGCAAGATCGACCTTCTGCCGGGCATCATGTCCACCCCCGAACGCCAGAACTACCTGGCCTTCACGCGCCCTTACCTTGATTTTCCGATTGTCATCCTTGCCCATCACGGCGGCGCCCAACCGCGCAGACTGGAAGATCTTTACGGGTTGAAAATCGCCGTGGTGGAAAACTATGCGCCCCACGAACTGTTGCGTAACCATCATCCCGACCTGAACCTCGTCGCGCTGCCCAACGTCAGCTCGGCCTTGCAGGCGTTGGCGACCGACGAAGTGGATGCCGTGGTGGGCGACTTGGCATCCAGTGTCTGGAGCCTGCGCCAGCTCAAGCTCGACGGGCTCTACGTTAGCGGGGAAACGCCTTATCGTTATCAGCTGGCGATGGCCGTCCCGCAGGAAAACAAGATACTGGCGGGCATCCTGGACAAGGTCATGGCGGATATGACGCCGGTCGAAATCGCTGAGATCCAGGAAAAATGGATCGGCAACGTCCGCGATTATCGGCGGTTCTGGTCGGACCTGCTGGTCTACGGCCTGCCAGGACTACTGCTCCTGGTCGGTATTCTGGCCGTGGTGATTCGCATCAATCGCCGCCTTAGCTCGGAAATAGCCCGACGCGTCGATCTCGAACAAGAGCTGCGCAGCAGCGAATACCATTATCGCGGATTGGTCGAGAGCCTTTCGGCTATTGCCTGGGAAGCCAGGGTCAGCGACTTTACCTACAGCTATGTGTCGCCCCATGCCGAAGAACTGCTTGGCTATCCCCTCGCCCATTGGCTCATTCCGGGCTTCTGGCGCAACATCATTCACCCGGCCGATCTTATCCGCGCCCAGACTTATTGCGATCACGAAGTGCTCGCCGGTCGCGACCATTGCATCGATTACCGGGTGATCACCGCGGACGGTCGCTGCTTGTGGGTACGGGACATCGTCAGCCTGATCGAGCATGGCCACGAGCCGTTGATGCGCGGATTGATGATCGACATCAGTGAAGCCAAGCACACCGAAGAAGCGCTGCGCCTTTCCGAGCAAAAGTTCGCCTCGGTGTTTCGCCAATGCCCGGACATCCTGGTGATTGCACGATTGCATGACGGCTGCCTGCTGGAAGTCAACAAAGCCTTTGAAGAACAGATCGGCCTGAGTGCGGCACAAGTCGTGGGCAAAAACGCCACCGACCTGGACATCTGGGGCATACAGGGCGTTGGCCCTGATCTGTTGCTACGCCTGCAGGCCGGGAGCATTCGCAATCTTGAAATGCCCTTCCGGCGCAATAATGGCCAAGTCTTTACCGGACTGATTTCCGCCGAACCCTTCGATCTCGACACGACGCCCGCCCTGGTCGTGGTCGTGCGAGACATCAGCCAGCTCAAGGAAACCCAGCAGCAGTTGCAAACCTCGGAAGAGAAGTTCGCCAAGGCTTTCCATGCTTCGCCCGATGGCCTGTTGCTGTCCCGCCAGAGCGACGGGCTGCTGATTGAAGTCAACGAAGGCTTCAGTCGCATTACCGGCTTCAACAGCGCATTGTCGGTCGACCGTTCCACTCTCGACCTGGGCATCTGGGTCAATCTCAACGAACGCAAACAGATGCTCGACCTGCTGCAGCGAGACGGCTTCGTGAGGGATTTCAGCTGCCATATCCGTCGCAACGACGGGCAGATCCGGCTCTGCGAAGTGTCCAGCCGCCCCCTGCCCATCGGCAACGAAGACTGCATGCTGACCATCGCCCGGGATATCACCGAACGCCACTTCATGCAGGAAAAACTGCAACAGGCCGCCACGGTGTTCGAGAGCACCGCCGAGGGCGTACTGATCACCGATACGCAACAGCACATCAGCGCGGTGAACCGAGCCTTCACCGAAATCACCGGCTATAGCGAAACCGAAGCCCTGGGCCATACGCCTCGTTTGCTGGCGTCCGGCCTGCATGACAGCGCGTTTTACGCCGCGATGTGGCACCAGCTGACGGCGGAGGGCCACTGGCAGGGAGAAATCTCCAACCGACGCAAGAACGGCGAGCTATATCCCAGTTGGCTGACCATCAGCGCCGTGCGCAACCATGAACAGCAAATCACCCACTTCGTCGCGGTTTTTGCCGACATCTCCAGCCTCAAACACGCCCAGGCGCGGCTCGATTACCAAGCGCATCACGACCCGCTTACCGGCCTGCCGAATCGCACCCTGTTCGAAAGCCGTTTGCTGACGGCTTTGAATAACCAGCAGGAGAACGGCGGCCAGGGCGCGGTATTGTTCCTCGACCTGGATCGTTTCAAGCACATCAACGACAGCCTCGGACACCCGGTCGGCGACCTGCTGCTCAAGGGCATTGCCGTGCGCCTGCGCGAGCAGCTACGGGATATCGACACCGTGGCGCGCCTGGGTGGCGATGAATTCATCATCCTGCTGCCCGGCCTGCAACAGCCCAGCGATGCCGAGCATATCGCCCAGAAACTCCTCAGCTGTTTTGGCGCGCCGTTCCAGGCCGGCGAGCATGAGTTCTTCATCAGCGCCAGCATTGGCACCAGCCTGTATCCGCAGGACGGCTGCGACGTCGCCACGCTGGTCAAGAATGCCGACGCGGCGATGTACCGATCCAAAGCCAAGGGCCGCAACCGGGTGGAAAGCTACACCCGCGACCTCACCGCCCAAGCCAGTGAGCGCGTGGCATTGGAACACGAACTGCGACGGGCGATAGAACGCAACGAGTTGTCATTGTCTTTCCAGCCGAAAATCAGCCTCATCGACAACCGGCTGGTGGGCGCCGAAGCGCTTATTCGCTGGACGCATCCAACATTTGGCGACGTACCGCCTGAGCATTTCATTCCCCTGGCCGAAGAAAACGGCATGATCCTGCAGATCGGCGACTGGGTGCTCGAAACCGCCTGCCGGCAACTCCATGAGTGGAACAGCAGCCACGATAGCCTCGGCCCGCTGTCCGTGAATTTGGCGGGAGTCCAACTGCGCCAACCCAATCTGCTGGGTCGCATCGAGCAGCTATTGCGAGAAAACCATCTTGAGCCTGGCTTATTGCAACTGGAGATTACCGAAAACTTCATCATGAGCCAGGCCGAAGAAGCCCTGGCGGTGCTGCACCAACTGAAAAAACTTGGCGTACAACTGGCCATCGACGACTTCGGCACGGGGTATTCCTCCCTCAGCTACCTCAAGCGCCTGCCGCTGGACATCCTCAAGATTGACCAGTCATTCGTCCGCGGCCTGCCGGATGACCCGCACGATGCGGCCATCGTGCGGGCAATTATCGCCCTGGGCCGAAGCATGCAATTCACCATCATCGCCGAAGGCGTCGAAACCTTGGCCCAACAGCAATTCCTCGCAGAGGAAGGCTGCGAGCAGATCCAGGGCTACATCGTCAGCCTGCCCCTGTGCGCCGAAGAATTCGCCGCCACGTTTCTGCATGTGACCGTATCGGATTTTTCGGATAGCACAGCCGAGAAACCGTCGCTATAATCCGCGGCCTACTGAGGGCCTATAGCTCAGTTGGTTAGAGCAGAGGACTCATAATCCTTTGGTCCACGGTTCGAGTCCGTGTGGGCCCACCAACTCCAAAGCCGCGCATTGCGCGGCTTTTGTCGTTCCAGGGCGTGGAAAATCCAGGCCACGCCATCGTCTTTTTTGCTTCACCTCACTTACAATCGAAAATTCCCACCCCATCGAGACGCCCATCATCGCCAGCCCCAGCCTTTCCCGACTGTTCCTCGAGCTGTTCTGGCAAATCAGCATTCTGGTTGTCCCAGCCTTTTTCGTCACAATCCTGCCGCCCCTGCTGGCTTTACTGGCGGTGGTGTTCCTCGGATTGATGATGGGACTCGCCGCGCGACTGGGTTTTTCAGCGGTGGGACAAGGCGTTGCCCGGCTGACAGTCGGGGCAGTGTTTGGCCTGGGTTTCAGCCTGGGCCGGGCGTTGCCTGAGTGGTGGGGGATTTTAGTGGCGATTGTCGGCATCGTTGTCGGGCTCGCGTGCGTCAGTAGCTGGGAGCGGCGCCTCGGATTGGCGCCGGCGTCGGCGCCCAAGAATGGCCCGAGTGCCTGGGGTGGAAACGAGCCGCAGCTGACGCCCGAGGGCGAGCCGATCCGGGTGTTCAACCACGGCGAAATCGCCATGGGCGGCCCTGTCTGTTGCGACTATCTGTTTCCCGATGGCGTGCTCTTGCAAGGGCTCGGTGCTTCGGCGGTGTTTTCCAATGACGGTCGTTACTTTGCAGCGCCCGTGCCGTCCCGACAGGAATGGGGGCTGGTGGTCCTCGACCGCCAGCAACGCAAGGTATACCGCTGTTCCGACAGCGAGTTCTGGGAACTGGACGCCATGGACCTCGACCAGTTGAGTGGCCGCCATAGCCCACTGGTGGACAACAGCGTCCGTCAGGCCCGGCTGGATGAGCTGCTACAAACCGCCGAAGTCACCGACCTGATTGCCGTCGCGGACCTTTGGCTGGAGCCTGGCTGGCATCCAGACAATGTTGCGCACAGCTTCGCGCGACCGTCTGCCGATGGACGTCAATGCCTGGAGGGCCGCCTGTTATTGCCCTCGACTTTTCGCGACCTGGATCAACCGCTGGAGCCGTTGTATTCGCCGCGCTATGCCGTCAGCGTCAATGGGCAATCGTCCGGGCTGACGATGGCCGCCGATGCGCCATTGGTATGGGGCACCGATCACCGAACCTTGGCGTGCCTGGCTCGCGAGCAAGCCAACGATGCGGATGGCGACCAGTACTGGCTATGGCAACTGGACAGCGGCTGGCGCGCCCTGCCCTCACCTTGGGTAAGCGCCGCCGCCGAACCTTCTTTCTACTGGCATGACGTGTTGAGCCTCGATGCAAGCCATGTGCGTATCGGCGCGTACCTCGACTATCCGCGCCTGGGTTCCGGCCGGTATGGCTACCGCCTGGACAGTATCCACAGCGATACCGAGACCCAGACCGGTCATGACGCCCAAGGTCGGGTGCAGGTCGGCGAATTCAAACTGACCCGCATGGCCATTGTGATGCCGTTGGACAGCCAGGGGCGGCGAGGCGACTCGTCCATCGAGACGCAACCTTTGCGGGACGGAGTAAGGGCTCGCCTGACCTGGCTTTGCGACAATCGCGAAGGGCTGGGAGGTTATCGCTGCCAGATCGGAGAATGGACCTTGCCGGGGAGCTGGTTCCTGGATCACCGGGTCTCTGATTGCGGGCGCTACCTGGCGCTGCTGCCTTTTGAAGACTCGTCGAAGATCGCCACCCATGGCGTGGTCGCGGACGTGCAGGGTCAACGTCTATTGCAGGGACCAGCGATGTGGGTAGAGCGAATACTCGATTTTCGTGATGGTAGGTTGAGTCTGGCCGTGATCGCAGGCCGTCTTGATAACGATGTGGAAACCACCCCATTGCAGCGCTTCAGCGTCGCCGCGCCAGCGGTCGGCAACGACTCGTCTTTCTTTCGCCCTGACGAGCGAACCCGGCTTTATTACGACACGATGCAGTTGCAGCCGAAAGATTCCCAATTGAGTGTCGTCGCCCCGTGGCGACTGGTCGATCGCCCGCAAGCGGCCACCGCCGACGGCGACTTCATTCAGCCCACTCCAAATCATCAGGATGCCGCCTGGCTGTTTGGCAGCGAGACGGAATACGCCGACAGTTGGGTGCGTGCCGGCACGCCCCGTCTTGGAGGGCATTTGCTGACGGCGTCAGGTTGCGCGCTGGTTGACCTGGCGCCTTCGATGATCTGGTCGGAGGATGGCCGTTATCTGGCCCTGACCCGCATGGCAACCGACGTGACAGAACAGTGTGGAAGCTACCGGGGTTGGCAACTGCTGCTGCTTGATGTTCAGGACCGCACGTTGCGGGTTCATCCGCAATGGCTGGGCAATCGCCCCTTGTTCGAGGGCTTCGATGAAAGTCAGCTGCGAATACGCTGTTTCGAGCGGGAATGGGAAGCGCAAGACGCTGAAGACCCTGGCTCGGTGCAGGCTTTCTCACTGGACGTTTTGCTGCAAGCGCCCATTGAGCCGCTGGTCTGCCAGGACGGTTTCTGGCTCAACGCTTCGCAAACGCAGCGGGCAGCCGCCTGGCAAGCGCTGGCTTTACCTGCCATTGGCTATTTCGAGCGCCAGAGCCTGTAACATGCCCCACTTTGATGCTTGCGCCGGAGCCGACCGTGACTGACACCCGCCCCCCCGTCCTCGACGAAATCGATCGCCAGTTGATCGCGGCGCTGCAAATCAATGCTCGCGAAAGCGTCGCCATGCTCGCCCGACAATTGGGCATTGCCCGAACGACGGTGACGTCACGGCTGGCGCGGCTGGAAAAAACCAAGGTGATCACCGGGTATGGCGTGCGCCTGGGGCAACGAGTGATCGATGGCGGCTTGCAGGCTTACGTTGGAATCAAGGTTCAACCGCGCTCCGGCAAGGAAGTGCTGCGACGCCTGAGCGCCATGGCTCAAGTCCAGCAGTTGTGCGCGGTCAGCGGCGAATTCGATTACGTGGCCTGGCTGCGCACGGACTCGCCGGAGCAACTGGATCAGTTGCTCGACCAGATCGGCGGCGTGGACGGGGTTGATAAGACCACCACATCGATCATTCTCAGCAGCAAGATTGATCGGGGCCAGCCGGTCTGAAGCCTGCCATCAGGATATTCGTCGTAAACGATCACCGCGGCGTCATATTGACGTAAACCCGTTAAAAACGACGACACATTGCGTCTTATTAACGTGTTTCACCCTCTCTAGAATGGCTGGCATCTTTCCTATACTCAGACGCTCACGCCGCGTCGAGTCGCCCATCAAGGTCAGCCATGAACAAGAACAATCGCCACCCCGCAGACGGCAAGAAGCCCATCACCATTTTTGGACCGGATTTTCCGTTCGCCTTTGACGATTGGATCGAACACCCGGCCGGCCTCGGCGTTATTCCCGAGCACAACCACGGGGCCGAAGTGGCGATTGTCGGGGCCGGCATCGCTGGCCTGGTGGCGGCTTATGAGTTGATGAAGATGGGCCTCAAGCCTGTGGTCTATGAGGCCTCGAAGCTGGGCGGGCGCCTGCGTTCCCAAGCCTTCAACGGCGCCGACGGCATCGTTGCCGAGCTGGGTGGCATGCGTTTCCCTGTGTCGTCCACGGCGTTTTATCACTACGTCGACAAGCTGGGCCTGGAGACAAAACCCTTCCCCAACCCGCTGACCTCGGCATCGGGCAGCACTGTGATCGATTTGGAAGGCCAGACCTATTACGCCGAAAGCATGGCTGACCTCCCCGCGCTGTTCCAGGAAGTCGCCGACGCCTGGGCCGATGCACTGGAGGCCGGCTCGCGCTTCGGCGAGATCCAGCAAGCGATCCGCGACCGCGACGTGCCGCGTCTCAAGGAACTGTGGAACACCCTTGTGCCGCTTTGGGATGACCGCACGTTCTACGACTTCGTCGCCACCTCCAAGGCGTTCGCCAAGCTTTCGTTCCAACATCGCGAAGTGTTCGGCCAGGTCGGTTTCGGCACCGGCGGCTGGGACTCGGACTTCCCCAACTCGATGCTCGAAATCTTCCGCGTGGTGATGACCAACTGCGACGACCATCAGCATCTAGTGGTTGGCGGGGTGGAGCAGGTACCGCACGGGATCTGGAAACACGTGCCGGAGCGCTGCGCACATTGGCCGCAAGGCACCAGCCTGAACTCGTTGCACCTGGGCGCGCCTCGTAGCGGCGTGAAACGTATCGCACGGGCCGACAACGGTCGGTTCAGCGTGACTGACGTCTGGGGCGACACGCGTGAATATGCCGCCGTGCTGGTGACCTGCCAGACTTGGCTGTTGACCACCCAGATCGAGTGCGAGGAAGCGCTGTTCTCGCAAAAAATGTGGATGGCCCTGGACCGCACCCGCTACATGCAGGCGTCAAAGACCTTCGTGATGGTCGACCGACCATTCTGGAAGGACAAGGATCCGGAAACCGGCCGTGACCTGATGAGCATGACCCTCACCGACCGCCTGACCCGTGGCACCTACCTGTTCGATAACGGCGACGACAAGCCAGGGGTCATTTGCCTGTCCTACTCCTGGATGAGCGATGCAATGAAGATGCTCCCGTATCCCGTGGAGAAACGCGTGAAGCTGGCCCTCGATGCCCTCAAGAAAATCTATCCGAAGGTGGACATCGCGGCGCGGATCATTGGCGATCCCATTACCGTGTCCTGGGAAGCCGATCCGTATTTCCTTGGCGCATTCAAGGGCGCCCTGCCCGGCCACTACCGTTACAACCAGCGCATGTACGCGCATTTCATGCAAGACGACATGCCGGCCGAACAAAAAGGGATCTTTATCGCCGGCGACGACGTCTCATGGACACCCGCCTGGGTTGAAGGCGCGGTGCAGACCTCGCTCAATGCCGTGTGGGGAATCATGAAGCACTTCGGTGGTGAAACTCACCCCGAGAACCCGGGCCCTGGGGATGTGTTCGACGAAATCGGCCCCATCGCCCTGCCCGAATAAAAGGAGTTTTCGATGCGCGTAGCCCTTTACCAATGTCCACCACTGCCGATGGACCCGGCCGGCAACCTGCAGCGCCTGCACCAGGTCGCGCTGGAAGCCAGGGGCGCCGATGTATTGGTGCTGCCGGAAATGTTCCTGACCGGCTACAACATTGGCGTCGATGCGGTGAATGTTCTGGCGGAGGTCTACAACGGCGAATGGGCGCAGCAGATTGGTCGAATCGCCAAGGCGGCCGGCCTGGCGATTCTTTATGGCTACCCAGAACGCAGCGCAGACGGGCAGATCTACAACGCCGTCCAACTGATCGATGCCCACGGCGAACGCCTGGCCAACTATCGCAAGAGCCACCTGTTCGGCGACCTGGATCATACGATGTTCAGCGCTGGCGACGCGGCGCTGCCAATCGTGGAGCTCAATGGCTGGAAGCTCGGTTTCCTGATCTGCTATGACCTGGAATTCCCGGAAAATGCCCGGCGCCTGGCCTTGGCCGGCGCCGAGCTGATCCTGGTGCCGACCGCCAACATGCAACCCTACGACTTCATCGCCGACGTCACCGTGCGTGCGCGGGCTATCGAGAATCAATGCTTCGTGGCCTACGCCAATTATTGCGGCCATGAAGGCGAATTGCGCTATTGCGGCCAAAGCAGCATCGCCGCACCGGACGGCAGCCGCCCTGCCCTGGCGGGGCTGGACGAGGCCCTGATCGTGGGTGAGCTGGATCGCCAACTGATGGAAGACTCCCGTGCCGCCTACAGCTATCTGCACGACCGTCAACCAACGCTTTACGGCGACTTGCATAAACACTGACCCGAACGAATCCGCTAGCATGAGCAGATCTTTTTCCTGGAAGTGCTCATGCTGGCCGCCGATTCCCTTCATCCTCACACTGAAACCCTGGCCAACGGTCTGCAGGTGACTTTGCGTCATGTCTGCGGCCTCAAACGCTGCGCAGCGGTGTTGCGCGTGGCGGCCGGCAGCCACGATGCGCCTGAGGCCTGGCCGGGACTGGCGCACTTTCTCGAGCATCTTTTCTTCCTGGGGACAGAGCGCTTTCCCACAGGGCAGAACCTGATGGCCTACGTGCAGGGCCACGGCGGGCAAATCAACGCCCGCACCAGCGAACGCACCACCGATTTTTTTCTTGAATTACCGCCCGCCGCTATCGCCAGCGGACTGGAGCGACTGTCGGACATGCTCCGTCATCCGCGCCTGGACGAAGACAGCCAGTTGCGCGAGCGGGAAGTACTGCACGCCGAATTCATAGCCTGGTCCCAAGACGCGGCAGCCCAGCGACAAGTTGCCCTGCAGGACGGATTGTCGGCCGCTCACCCGCTGCGAGGTTTTCATGCCGGCAATCGCGACAGCCTGGCGGTGTCACAGCCTGAATTTCAAACGGCACTGCACGGTTTCTATCAGCGCTTCTATCAGGGCGGGCAAATGACCTTGAGCCTGGTCGGCCCGCAAAGTATCGAGGCCTTGGGTACGCTGGCCGCCACGTTTGCTGAAAGCGTGCCTGCGGGTAAAAAGGTGGACAGGCAATTGCCGCCGCCACTCATGGAGACCTCCGAGTCCAGTTATCAACGTGCTCGTGCGGGCGGGCGGGACATGCTGTTCGCCTTCGAACAACTGCCGGCCGCCTCGCCGCAAGCCCTGGATTTCTTGTGCAACTGGCTGAACACCCATAAACCGGGCAGCTTGTTGGCGCTGTTGCGCCAGCGCAGCCTGACCGACAGCCTCAAGGCCACGCCACTGTACGAATTTGCCGGCCAGGCGCTGCTGCACATCGAACTCAAGCTCGGCAACGACCAGGTACCTACCGAGATCCAGCCTTTGTTACGCGACTGGCTGGGGTTCTTTGCCGCCCACGACGATTGGGCGCCGTTGCGCAAGGAATTCAACGCACGGCTGCAACGTCGTCAAGAGACGGCAACAGCCCTGCAACTGGCTCGCGGAGACAGCGAAGGACGCGACGGGCCTCTATCGGAAGACGACTTGATGCGGCTCCGGGCAATCCTCACGCAATTGCACCCGGTGGATAACGTCGCCGGGCCATGGCAATTGCCGCCGCCCAACCCGTTCCTGCAAACCGCCAGCGAGCCGCCTCGCGCCGGCTTGATACGCGGCCAAACCAGCGCCCACCGTGGCTTGCGGACGTTTGCACAGGACCGCAGCCGAGGCCGGCGGGAACGCTCGCCCATGCAGTTCAGCCAGGCGCTGGCGGATGACATCCGTGAAAGTGCGGTGTATTTGCGCTGGCGATTGGCGACTCAGGCGCCGCTCGATCTCCAGTCCAGGCTCGATCAGCATCTGGCGGACTTGCGCGAAGACGCCCGGCAGGCCGGCGTGGACCTTGTCTTTGAACCTTGCGGCAATCAATGGCTGCTGAAAATGGTTGGCTTGCAGGCGCCGATGCCGCTAGTGCTCGAACACCTCCTGACGAAGCTTGGGCAACCGCTGCCCCCCGCCCAGCCCGACAGCGACACGCCCTTGATACCAATTCGACACCTGTTGAAGGCGTTGCCGAATCATTGTCAGCCACATGCTCAAGACCCGGCGTTGCCACGGCCCGACAGCGAACAAGGTATCTGGACAAGCGCCCATTGGGATGGCCTGGCCATCGGACTCTCGGCCGCTACCCAGACCGCCATGGGCCCTGCGCTGGCCCGGGTTCCAGGCATCGCCAGTGAGGACGACCCGCCAGCCTTGGCGCAATCCCACGGCTGCGTCTGGAACAGGCTTGAGACCCAGGGCGACGAACACGCCGTTTTGCTGTTTTGTCCCACACCGACCCAAGACTTGTCTGACGAGGCCGCGTGGCGGTTGCTTGCCCAGCTCTGCCAGACGCCGTTTTACCAGCGCCTGCGAGTTGAGTTGCAATTGGGCTATGCCGTGTTCAGTGGCTTGAAGCAGATCAACGGCCAGACAGGCCTGTTGTTCGGTGCCCAATCCCCCAGCGCCTCGGCAGCGCAGTTGATTGCTCACATGGAGCAGTTCTTGGGCGAGATGCCGGCGCTGATCGAACAGATCGATGATTCAAGCCTGGCCAACCAGCAGCAAGCGCTGGCCCGCCAACTTAATAGCGCCGTGCTGCCCTGTGCACAAGCGGCGGAATTGCTCTGGCAAGGCAAACTGGCCGGACGTTCTTCGGACTATCTGCAGCTGCTGGCCGATGCCATCGTGCAGACGGAGCGCGAGCCATTGATAAACGCGGCCCGCCGCTTGATCAACGCACAAGGAGGGCGTTACTGCCTCAGCAACGAGCCGTCTCCGGGAACCCCATGGCAAACGGCGCAGTGATCATTGCAGCCCGTGCAACGAGCTTTCTCAAAGAATCGCGGCGAACGAATTTGTCAGATTTAGTAACATAGGTGTTTAGGCATCTGAACATCTTCTGTCGGAGATGGACTATATGTATAGGTCCCAATAGTCCTAACTAACCCAAGCACCCCAACCAAAGGAGTATTCCCATGTCCTGGTCCAAACCCGCATATATCGATCTGCGTATCGGCTTCGAAGTCACCATGTACTTCGCCAGCCGTTAATGACAGCAGGCGATCAGTACGCAACACAACGCCTCGGTCATCCGGGGCGTTTTTATTTCGGTTTGCAGATGGAGCGGCCATGTTCGTCCAGATTCTAGGTTCCGCCGCCGGCGGCGGTTTCCCCCAGTGGAACTGCAACTGCGCCAATTGCGCAGGCTTTCGCAACGGCAGCCTGCGGGCCCAGGCGCGCACCCAGTCGTCCATCGCGATTTCCGATGACGGTGTGAGTTGGGTGCTGTGCAACGCCTCCCCAGACATCCGCGCCCAGCTCCAGGGCTTCGCCCCGATGCAACCTGGCCGGGCCCTGCGCGACACCGGCATTGGCGCGATCATCCTGATGGACAGCCAGATTGACCACACCACCGGCCTGCTCAGCCTGCGCGAGGGCTGCCCGCATCAGGTCTGGTGCACCGACATGGTCCATGAAGACCTGAGCACCGGCTTTCCGTTGTTCAATATGCTGACTCACTGGAATGGCGGGCTGAGCTGGAACCGCATCGAACTGGACCAGGGCTTCACCGTCCCGGCCTGCCCGAACCTGCGTTTCACCCCGCTGCCGCTGCGCAGCGCCGCACCGCCCTATTCTCCGCACCGCTTCGACCCGCATCCGGGCGACAACATCGGACTGATCGTCGAAGACCTGCGCACAGGCGGCAAGCTGTTCTATGCCCCGGGCTTGGGCAAGGTCGACGAGGGGTTGTTGGACATCATGGCCAGCAGCGACTGCCTGTTGGTGGACGGCACGATGTGGGACGACGATGAAATGCAGCGCCGTGGTGTCGGTACCCGCACTGGCCGGGAAATGGGTCACCTGGCACAAAATGGCCCGGGCGGCATGCTCGAAGTGCTGGAGCATCTGCCGAAGCAGCGCAAGGTGCTGATCCACATCAACAACACCAACCCGATCCTCGATGAAGACTCCCCCGAGCGGGCCGAGTTGGTGCGACGCGATGTCGAAGTCGCTTACGACGGTATGAGCATCGAACTGTAGGAGCGCCCGGAATGACTGACACACCATTGACCACTGCAGAGTTTGAAGCAGCCCTGCGTGCCAAGGGCGCTTATTACCACATCCATCACCCCTATCACGTGGCGATGTATGAAGGCCGCGCCACTCGCGAACAGATCCAGGGCTGGGTCGCGAACCGCTTTTACTATCAGGTAAACATTCCGCTCAAGGACGCCGCGATCCTGGCCAACTGCCCGGATCGGGAAATCCGCCGCGAGTGGATCCAGCGCCTGCTCGACCATGACGGCGCGCCCGGCGAAGACGGTGGTATCGAAGCCTGGCTGCGGCTGGGCCAAGCGGTGGGCCTGGACCCCGATCAACTGCGCTCCCAGGAACTGGTGTTGCCGGGCGTGCGCTTTGCGGTGGACGCCTACGTCAACTTCGCCCGCCGCGCCTCTTGGCAAGAAGCCGCCAGCAGTTCCTTGACCGAGCTATTCGCCCCACAGATCCATCAGTCGCGCCTGGACAGCTGGCCGCAGCATTACCCCTGGATCGACCCGACCGGCTACGAGTATTTCCGCACCCGCCTGGGCCAGGCCCGGCGCGACGTCGAGCATGGCTTGGCCATCACCTTGCAGCACTACACCACTCGTGCGGGTCAGGAGCGCATGTTGGAGATTCTCCAGTTCAAACTGGACATCCTCTGGAGCATGCTCGACGCGATGAGCATGGCCTACGAATTGAATCGCCCGCCCTATCACAGCGTGACCGGGCAGCGCGTCTGGCACAAAGGGATCACGTTATGAGCTTCGACCGCAGCAAAATCCCGAAATGGCGCCTGGGCTACCGTTTCCAGTACGAACCGGCCCAGCAAGGCCACGTGTTGCTCTATCCTGAAGGCATGATCAAGCTCAATGACAGCGCGGCGCTGATTGGCGGCTTGATCGACGGTGAACGGGATGTCGCGGCGATCATCGGCGAGTTGGCGAAGCAGTTTCCCGACGTGCCGGAACTCGGTGACGACATCGAGCAATTCATGGAGGTCGCCCGTGCAGAGCACTGGATCGAACTTGCCTGACATCACCGGCCTGCCGCCCAAGCCCGACGTCGGCCTCCCGCTATGGTTGCTGGCCGAGCTGACCTATCGTTGCCCGTTGCAATGCCCGTACTGCTCCAACCCGCTGGACTTTGCCGAGCAAGGCAAGGAGCTCAGCACCGAGCAGTGGTTCAAGGTGTTTCGCGAAGCCCGGGAAATGGGCGCCGCGCAGTTAGGCTTTTCCGGGGGCGAGCCGCTGGTGCGCCAGGACTTGGCCGAGCTGATCGGCGAGGCGCGCAGACTGGGTTTCTACACTAACCTGATCACCTCCGGCATCGGTTTGACCGAACAGAAAATCAGCGACTTCAAGAAGGCTGGCCTGGACCATATCCAAATCAGCTTCCAGGCCAGCGACGAGCAGGTGAACAACCTGCTGGCCGGCTCGAAGAAAGCTTTCGCGCAAAAGCTGGAAATGGCTCGGGCGGTGAAAGCCCACGGATACCCGATGGTGCTGAATTTCGTCACCCATCGGCACAACATCGACAAGATCGACCGCATCATCGAGCTGTGCATTGCCCTGGAAGCCGACTTCGTCGAACTCGCCACCTGCCAGTTCTATGGGTGGGCGCACCTCAACCGCGTTGGCCTGCTGCCTACTCGTGAACAATTGGTGCGGGCCGAACGCATCACCAACGAATACCGCGCCAAGCTGGAAGCCGAGGGCAATCCGTGCAAGTTGATCTTCGTAACCCCGGACTATTACGAAGAACGTCCCAAGGCCTGCATGAACGGCTGGGGCAGTATTTTCCTGACCGTCACGCCGGACGGCACGGCATTGCCATGCCACGGCGCCCGGCAGATGCCGGTGCAGTTTCCCAATGTGCGCGACCACAGCATGCAGCACATCTGGTACGACTCGTTCGGCTTCAACCGTTTCCGCGGTTATGACTGGATGCCCGAACCGTGCCGCTCCTGCGATGAAAAGGAGAAGGACTTCGGTGGCTGTCGCTGCCAGGCGTTCATGCTCACCGGCGACGCCAGCAATGCTGATCCGGTGTGCAGCAAATCCGCGCACCACGGCATGATTCTCCAGGCTCGCGAAGACGCCGAGCACGCCACTCAAACCATCGAGCAACTGGCCTTTCGCAATGAACGAAATTCGCGCCTCATCGTTAAAGGCTGAGCCCTTCAGCGCCGCCCAAGCCGTCGCGGCGGGCGTCGACTTCGCCGAACTGCAACGGGGGCCGCAGGGCCTGTTCTGGAATGAATACCGTCCCGAAGACGGCGCTTGCCGGATCTGGCAGTGGCAAGACGCCAAGGCCCGCTGCCTGACCCCGGACGGCTTCAGCGCACGCAGTCGGGTCTACGAATACGGCGGTGGATCATTCTGCCTGAGCGATGACGGCGTGCTGTTTGTCAACGAGGCGGACCAACAGGTGTACCACCAGGCGCTGGCGGGAGGGCCTCCGTTGGCTCTGACCCAGGGCGATTGTCGATATGGGGATTTGCGCTTCGCCGCCGGGCAGGTGCTGGCGGTGGAAGAACAGGCCAATCAGCATCGGTTGGTCTCGATCGGGCTGGTGGACCACCAGCGGCGCGTGCTGGCAGCCGGTGCTGATTTCTATGCCTCGCCGACGCAGAGCCCCGATGGCCAGCGACTCGCCTGGATCGAGTGGAGTCGCCCACACCAGCCCTGGACGGTCACGCGGCTGATGCTTGCCGAGCGCAACGCCACAGGTTGGAAAGAGCCGCGTTGTGTGGCTGGCGACAAGGACGAAGAGTCGATTCAACAACCGCGCTTCGACGCCTCCAGTCGCCTCTATTGCCTGACCGACCGCGGCGGGTACTGGCAGCCCTGGGTTGAACGTGCCGGCGTTCTCGAGCCGCTGCCCGCCGTCGACGCCGATCACGGCCCCGCACCTTGGCAGTTAGGCGGTTGTACCTGGTTGCCGGTAGATGAAACCACCTACCTGGCAAGCTGGACCGAAGCTGGCTTTGGGCGGCTGGGCCTGCGCAGCGGCAGCGTGCTCGAAGATCTCACCGGCAGTTACAGCCGCTTCCGCAGCCTGGCGCTCGATGAGCAATTCGTTTATGCCGTTGCCGCCTCACCGGTCGGCCCATCGGCAATCATCGCCATCGAACGGCAAAGCCGTGAAGCGGTGGTATTGGCGGGCGGCATCGCGCCATTGCCCACCGAGCAGATCAGTCGCCCTCAGACCCTGCGCTACCCTTCTGCCTCAAGTGAAGCCCACGGATTCTTTTATCCGGCCATGAACGCCGAGGAGAAACCGCCCCTGGTGGTGTTTATCCACGGCGGACCGACTTCAGCGTGCTACCCGATGTTCGATCCGCGCATCCAGTACTGGACCCAGCGCGGCTTTGCCGTCGCCGACCTCAATTACCGCGGCAGCAGCGGCTACGGTCGCGCCTATCGGCAAGCATTGCATCTGAACTGGGGCGTGGCGGACGTCGAGGATGCCTGCGCGGTCGTTGCGTACTTGAACGAGCAAGGCCTGATCGATGGCCGTTGCGCGTTCATTCGCGGTGGCAGCGCCGGTGGGTATACGACGCTGTGCGCCCTTGCGTTCCGTGATGTATTCCGTGCCGGCGCCAGTCTCTATGGCGTCAGTGACCCCATCGCCCTGGCCCAGGCCACCCATAAATTCGAGGGAGACTATCTGGACTGGTTGATCGGCGACCCGCAACAGGACGTCGAACGCTACCGGGCCCGGACTCCGCTGCTGCACGCTGAAAGCATTCGCGCCCCGGTGATCTTTTTCCAAGGCGAATTGGACGCCGTGGTCGTGCCACGGCAGACCCGGGACATGGTCAAGGCATTGGAGGACAACGGTGTCGCGGTCGAGGCGCACTATTACGCCGATGAGCGTCACGGCTTTCGCAAGGCCGCGAACCAGGCGCATGCGCTGGAGCAGGAGTGGTTGTTTTATCGCAAGGTGATGGACATCCGGATCTAGACCGGCGATCACTTGTGGCGAGAGAGCTTGCTCCTGCTGGGCGCGAAGCGGCCCTGAGTTTTTTGCGGGAGCAAGCTCCTCGCCACAGTAGATATCAGTTCCAGCAGAGAACTCAGCGCTTGGCGATGATGTACACCGCATGCACGATGCCGGGGATATACCCCAACAAGGTCAGCAGAATATTCAGCCAGAATGCCCCGCCAAACCCGACTTGCAGGAAGACACCCAGCGGTGGCAGCAGAATGGCGATGATGATCCGAACGAAATCCATGGAGAGCTCCTGATAGACGATGGCCACATTGCCATAGCCCATGGACACCTGACCACTCGTCAGGGTTCAGTGAGAGTCGACACAGAGACGGCCCGAATGGGCCTTTGGACAAGACAAAAAACGCGGACAAAAGAAAACCCCGCCGAAGCGGGGTTTTGCAGACTGTTTCCCTGACATCCATTTCACTCCGCCTTCCTGGCAGAATCCTACGTGTCCGTGTTGTTACTTGCGCGTCCTGCGCTACGTCCATGGAAGCTAGATTAGCTCTGGATCCAATCAGCCGATAGAGGGAAATCGCCAGCACGTCATGTAAGCATTTGCTTACATGACGTCACATTTCAGAACTGACTGGGCTCCAGCAGGAACAACGACTCGCTGCCGGCCTTCACCGAGGCGCTCAGGGAGTGAATACGCGGGAGCATGCGGGCGAAGTAGAATCGCGCCGTGCCCAGTTTGCTCGCGTAGAAGTCATCCTGGCCTTCCTTGCCCATGGCTGCTCTTGCCATCAGGGCCCACATGTAGGCATAGGCGGTGTAACCGAAGGCTTGCAGGTATTCCACCGAAGCCGCGCCAATCTCATTAGGGTTGTTTTTCGCCCGGTCCAGCAACCACTCGGTCAATTCGTCCAGCGTGCCGACGGCATCGTTCAATGGCTGGGTAAACTCCGCCAGGTCGCTGCTCGCAGTAGCGGTGAAGTGACGGATTTCATCGGCGAACAATCTGTAGAACGCCCCGCCGGTGCCGACGATCTTGCGCCCGACCAGATCCAGCGCCTGGATACCGTTGGTGCCTTCGTAGATCTGGGTGATGCGAACATCGCGCACCAGTTGTTCCTGGCCCCATTCGCGAATGTAGCCGTGACCGCCGAAAATCTGCTGGCCATGGACCGTGGTTTCCAGCCCGAGGTCGGTCAGGAAGGCCTTTGCCACTGGCGTCAGCAGGGCGACCAGGTCTTCGGCGCGTTTGCGGGTGGCCGGGTCTTCGCTGAACTTGGCGGTGTCCAGTTGCATCGCCACGTAGGTGGAGAATGCGCGACCGCCTTCGTTCGAGGCTTTCATGGTGAGCAACATGCGGCGCACGTCCGGGTGGACGATGATCGGATCGGCGACCTTGTCCTTGTTCTGCGCGCCGGTAGGCGAACGGCTTTGCAGGCGATCACGGGCGTAGTCGATGGCGTTCTGATACGAGCGTTCGCCGGTGGCCAGGCCTTGTATGCCGACGCCCAGCCGTTCGTAGTTCATCATGGTGAACATGGCCGCGAGGCCTTTGTTCGGTTCCCCGACCAGATAACCCACCGCGTCATCGAAGTTCATCACGCAGGTGGCCGACGCCTGGATGCCCATCTTATGTTCGATCGAACCACAGTTGGCCGCATTACGCGCGCCCAGGCTGCCATCGGCATTGACCATGAACTTGGGCACCAGGAACAGCGAAATGCCTTTTGGGCCCGCCGGTGCGTCGGGGAGTTTCGCCAGCACCAAGTGAATGATGTTTTCGGTCAGGTCGTGTTCGCCGCCGGTGATGAAAATCTTCGTGCCGCTGACTTTGTACGAACCATCGGCCTGAGGCTCAGCCTTGGTGCGAATGATGCCCAGGTCCGTGCCGGCATGCGGTTCGGTCAGGCACATGGAGCCTGCCCAGATACCGGCGTACATGTTCGGCAGGTAAGCCGCCTTCAATTCGTCGCTGGCATGGGCGTTGATCGACAGGCAGGCCCCGGCTGTCAGCATCGGATACAGGCCGAAGGAGAGGCTGGCGGAGTTGACCATTTCCTCGACCTGGGCCGACACAGCCTTGGGCATTCCCATGCCGCCGTACGCCGGATCACCACCGACACCGACCCAACCGCCTTCAGCGTAAGTCTTATAAGCCTGTGGGAAACCTGCTGGCGTGGTGACGGCACCGTCGGTCCAATGGCAACCCTCTTCGTCAGCCGCGCGGCTGAGAGGCGCGACGCTCTTGCTGGTGACCTTGCCGGCTTCTTCAAGGATCGCTTCGACAGTTTCAGCGTCTACGGTTTCGGCCAACGCCGGCAGTTGAGCCCAGAGTTTCGAGACCTCGAACACTTCATTGAGGACGAAGCGCATATCGCGCAGGGGCGCTTTGTAGTCAGCCATGGCAAACCTCGCAGGATCTAAACAATTGGTTCGTAGGAAAGCAGTTAACGCAATGGGCTTGAGTGTACCCCAACAACTTTTGAGACACATAGAGTCAAGCAGTGACTATTTTGTTGTTTTTGGTCACCTCCATGAGGAACCGCTCCACAGCCCTGCGGGGCAAGCTCCATTACCAAAATGCGTCCTCCGTCAAAGCGCAAATAGCTCCGCCGGCAACTTCATCAGACAATCACTTCCCGCCTCGACGGCGGCACGATGAGCGGCTGTCCGCGGTAGCAATCGTTTGAAATAAAACTCACAAGTCGCCAGTTTAGCCCGGCAAAAATCCGCGTCGCCCTGGTCACTGTCGAGTTGCGACTGAGCCACCAAAGCCATGCGCAGCCACAGGTAGGCCAGGATGATGTAACCGCTGTACATCAGGTAATCCACCGAGGCGGCCCCCACCTCATCCGGGTTTTTCATGGCAGCCATACCGACCTGGGTGGTCAGTTCGCCCCATTGCCGGTTGAGTCCGTCGAGTTGAGCAAGGTAATCGTTGAGCTGTGGGTGCCCGGCATTAACGGTGCAAAAGGTGTGGACGATTTTGGTGAAGCCGCGCAGCAACTTGCCTTGGCTGCCCAAGACCTTGCGCCCCAGCAGGTCCAAGGCCTGGATGCCATTGGTGCCTTCATAGATCGGCGCGATGCGGCAGTCACGCACCAGTTGCTCCATGCCCCATTCGCGAATGAAGCCGTGGCCGCCGAAGACCTGCATACCGTGGTTGGTCACCTCCAGGCCGGTGTCGGTCATGAAGGCTTTGCAGATCGGCGTCAGGAAGGCCAGCAGGTCTTCGGCTTCCTGGCGGGCGGTTTCGTTGCTACTCAAGTGCGCGGTGTCGAGCAACTGCGCGGTGAAATACGTCAGCGCCCGGTTGCCTTCATTGAAAGCCTTCATGGTGAGCAGCATCCGGCGCACGTCGGGATGAACGATGATCGGATCGGCAACTTTTTCCGGCGCCTTGGGACCGGTCAGCGAGCGCATCTGCAAACGATCATTGGCGTACTTGATCGCGCCTTGGAAACTTGCTTCGCCGAGACACAGGCCCTGCATGCCGGTGCCAAGGCGGGCATGATTCATCATGGTGAACATGCAGTTGAGGCCTTTGTTCGGCTCGCCGATCAGGAAACCCTTGGCCCCATCGAAGTTCAACACGCAGGTGGCCGATGCCTTGATGCCCATCTTATGTTCGATCGATCCGCAGGAAACATCATTGCGCTCGCCGGCCTCGCCCGTGGCATCGGGGAGGAACTTGGGCACGATGAACAGCGAAATGCCCTTGGTGCCGGCGGGGGCGTCCGGCAACTTGGCGAGCACCAGGTGAATGATGTTGTCGCTCATGTCGTGCTCGCCGGCGGAAATGAAGATCTTGCTGCCGGAGATCGCGTAGCTGCCGTCGGCCTGGGGCACGGCGCGGGTCTTGATGATGCCCAAGTCGGTGCCGCAGTGGGCCTCGGTCAGGCACATGGTACCGGTCCACTGGCCGGCGGTGAGTTTGCTCAGGTAGGTCTGTTTCTGCTGTTCGGTGCCGTGGGCGTGGATGGCCGACATGGCGCCGTGAGTCAGGCCCGGATACATGCCCCAGGACGTGTTGCTGGAGCCGATCATTTCGTTGATGACCAGACCCAGGGAACTGGGCAAGCCCTGGCCGCCATAAGCCGGGTCCGCCGCCAGCCCATGCCAGCCGCCCTCCACGTACTGTGCGAAAGCCTGCTTGAAACCTGTAGGCGTCGTCACCACGCCATTGTCGAAATGGCAGCCTTCTTCGTCACCTGGACGATTGAGTGGCGCCAGCACGTTTTCACAGAACCGGGCACCTTCCTCCAAGATCGCGCTGACCATGTCCGGGCTGGCATCGCTGGCGCCCAGTTCGGCATAACGACCATGGAAATCGAAGACGTGATCGATCAGAAAGCGCATGTCGCGCATGGGAGCTTTGTACTCGGGCATGGTGATTTTCTCCGGTAGCAGATCGTTTCAACCTACTGCCGGCGATCAAGGCCCACAATCACAGTCCAGACGCTGAATGCGCCGTCATCACTCAACCCGCGGCGGCCTCCATGCGCACCGCGCCGCGCCGGTTCTGCCCGAAGGCAATCACACAGTTACGCCCCGCGCCTTTGGCGTTATAGAGCGCCTGATCCGCCGACTTGAGCACCTCTTCGGGGGTGCGCTGGTCGATGCGCTCGGCCACGCCGATGCTGACCGTCACCGAGACGCTGGAGGCGCCAGTACCGGCGCGACGCTGGCGACCTTGTTGATCGTCCTGGGGACGATTGTCGGGATTGCGCAGCTGAATGGCATACGTCTCGATGGACTGGCGGATGACTTCCAGATGGGGCATGCATTCATCGATGGTCTTGCCTGCGAACACCAAGGCAAATTCCTCACCGCCGTAGCGATATGCCCTACCGCCACCGCCGATCTTCGACAATTTGCTGGCGACCAGGCGCAGCACCTGATCACCCACGTCATGGCCGTGGGTGTCGTTGAATTTCTTGAAGTGGTCCACGTCGCTCATCGCCAGCACGTAGTTGCGGCCCAGCCGCTGCATGCGTTCATTCAATGCCCGACGGCCCGGGAGGCCGGTCAACTCATCGCGGAAGGCCATTTGATAGGCCTCATGGGCAACCGCTGCAGCGATCATCAGCATCACTTGGCTGCACATGATGTTCAGGGTGAACGGCAAGATGAATGTCTTTGGCAGCATCCAGAACAGCCCCAGCAATCCCACCAGTTGCGCCGCGTGCAAGGGACGCGGGTTGCGCCAGTATTGCCAGGCCAGCAGCACGAACGCAGCGGCGAACACCGGGTAAGACAGCTGGATCAGGCTCATCCAGGCGCCGTGCAACGCCGGCCAGCGGATCTCCGAGAGCCACAGCAGCAAGGCTTGGGGAAAACTTTGCTCCAAGGCCAAGGCCACGCCACCAAATGCCAGTAGCACCGCAAAACGCGCCACCATATCCTGGAACAAGTGAGTGCGCTCCTGCCACGCCGCGAACAGCCCGAATAACAGCGGTAGCAACAGGCAGACAAGATGGAACACCACAGCTGCGTCTTCGCGCACCTTGCCGTTATCGCGGTAGAAATCGGTCTGGGTGTCCAGCAGGAAATAAGCGATGTACACCGTCGCCATCAGAAACAGTTCACGCTGGCGTCGGTAAACCGCGCAGTACGCACCTCCCAATAGCAGCACCAACGTGGGAAGGACGTTGAACAGGGAAGTGAAGAAAACGTTGAGGTCCTTGACGTAGGCAGCCGCCAGCCCCGCAAGCAATAGCACAGTCGACGGCAGGAAATGGCTGAAACGCATCGCAGAAAAACGCGGCAAGGGTAAAGCTCCGACCCGGCTGATCAAAGATGGCATTGTGCCTGCAACTGGAGCATTAAGGCACGCGGGATGTGACAGATGTCACACTGCCATCGCTGTAACGGCAGAGCGGGAGGTTTTCTTAGGGTTCAGTTGGATGAATATTGTTTCAGGATCACAGCAACCCCTGTGGCGACGGTCTTGATTGGGGCAACAGACACAAAAAAGCCGCTGCTTGCGAAGGAGCAGCGGCTTTTGTGAAGAACCGCGTAAGGCTTAGTAGCCCAGCGCGAAATCCTCTTCCTTCATGTCCATCAGGTTATTGGCGCCCGACAGCATGGTAGCAACGTGGGTGCGGGTGCGCGGCAGGATGCGCTGGAAGTAGAAGCGCGCGGTCTGCAACTTGGCGGTATAGAAGGCTTCTTCGGTGGTGCCGGCAGCGAGTTTTTCCGCCGCCAAGCGCGCCATGTCGGCCCAGAAATAGGCCAGGCAGGCGTAACCGGAATACATCAGGTAGTCCACCGAGGCAGCCCCGACTTCTTCGCGATCCTTCATGGCGGCCATACCGACTTTCATGGTCAGCTCGCCCCATTCCTTGTTCAAGGCAGCCAACGGCTCGACGAATTCCTTGACGGCTTCGTTGCCTTCGTTGCCCTGGCAGAACTTGTGGACGATCTTGGTGAAGCCCTTGAGTGCTTCGCCTTGGGTCATCAGCACTTTACGGCCCAGCAGGTCGAGGGCCTGGATGCCGGTGGTGCCTTCGTACAGCATCGAGATACGGCTGTCGCGCACGTTCTGCTCCATCCCCCACTCGGCGATAAAGCCGTGGCCGCCATAAATTTGCACGCCGTGGTTCGCCGCTTCGAAGCCGACTTCAGTCATGAACGCCTTGGCGATCGGCGTCATGAACGCCAGCAGCGCGTCGGCCTTCTTCTTCTCTTCTTCGTCCACGCCGTATTTGACGATGTCGACCTGCTTGGCGGTGAAGTACACCATCGCCCGGTTACCTTCGGCGAAGGCCTTCATGGTCAGCAGCATGCGACGCACGTCAGGGTGCACGATGATCGGGTCCGCGGCCTTGTCCGGCGCTTTCGGGCCAGTCAGGGAGCGCATTTGCAGGCGGTCACGAGCGTATTTCAGGCCGCCCTGGAAGCCGATTTCAGCGTGGGCCAGGCCTTGCAGCGCGGTGCCCAGGCGTGCGGTGTTCATAAAGGTGAACATGCAGTTCAGGCCTTTGTTCGCCGGGCCGATCAGGTAACCGGTGGCCGCGTCGAAGTTCATCACGCAGGTGGCGTTGCCGTGGATGCCCATCTTGTGTTCCAGCGAGCCGCAGCTCACGGCGTTGCGCTGACCGATGGAACCGTCAGCGTTCGGCAGGAATTTAGGAACGATGAACAGCGAAATCCCCTTGGTGCCAGCCGGAGCATCCGGCAGGCGTGCCAGAACGATATGGACAATGTTGTCGGCCATGTCGTGTTCACCGGCCGAGATAAAGATCTTGGTGCCGCTGACTTTGTAGGAACCGTCGGCCTGAGGCTCGGCCTTGGTGCGCAACATGCCCAGGTCGGTGCCGCAGTGGGGTTCGGTCAGGCACATGGTGCCGGTCCATTCGCCGGACACCAGCTTGGTCAGGTAAGCCTCTTGCTGCTCAGGCGTACCGTGCTCGGAAATAGTGTTCATCGCGCCATGGGACAGGCCCGGGTACATGCCCCACGACCAGTTGGCTTCGCCGACCATTTCGCTGACCGCCAGGCCCAGGGATTCCGGCAGGCCTTGGCCGCCATGCTCGACGTCGTGGGCCAGGCTTGGCCAGCCACCTTCGACGAACTGCTTGTAGGCTTCCTTGAAACCGGTCGGGGTTTTCACGCCGGACTCGCTCCAGGTGCAACCTTCGAGATCACCCACGCGGTTCAGCGGAGCCAGCACCTGCTCACAAAACTTGGCGCCTTCTTCGAGAATGGCGTCAACCATGTCCGGAGTTGCGTCCTGGCAAGCCGGAAGGCTCTGATAATGCGCTTCGTAGCCGAGCAGTTCGTCACGAACGAAGCGAATATCACGCAAGGGGGCCTTGTAGTCAGGCATAGCGATAAACCTCTGCTGATGTAACCGGGGATGAGCGACCGCGTGGATTTGTTGTAGCGGTCAAACAGTTGTTTGAAACATACGTTTACGCCCAAAGCTTGTCAAGCGTCGATCTTTTGCCGTTCGTCATCGTCTCGCCGCAACGGCAGGCGACAGAATCCTTCGCCAGGAAGCAGGCCCGGAACACGCAGGGAAAGATTAGTTGAGCGAGAAGGGCTTAGAGACGAAAACGCCGCGAATAATCGCGGCGCTTTGGCAAAGCAGGGAGAACGGATCAGGCAAAGGTATCAATCAAGGTTCCGAGCATTTCGTCGGAAGCCTTCGCAACGTTCACACCCAATTGCACTTGGAACTTGCCCTGGGCCAGATCGACCATGTTGCTGGACAGGTCCGATTGCTGGCTGCGATCCACCGACCGCAAGCGATCAACCTGGACCTCGGACGATTGACTGGTGACCGAGCGTTCAATCGTATTGTGGGCAATCTGGCCAGACGCCAGATCGACGCGGTTCTGTCCTGTCTGAATCGTGCTCAGACCGGCATAGAACGCGGTGTTTCCTGAGATTTCCATGGCAGGACTCGTCTTCTTGAAGGGTCGACATCGGCATTGAAACAGATGCACCGGTAAAAGGCCCGACAAAAACACTAATGGCACAGTGCCTCGTCATAGGCAAAACCTTGGCTCGTCTTTAGTCCAGCAGATCCAGTTGCAGGTGTTCGGCCACAGCTTGGGCCGTCACGCTCTGGATGCGCGCCACTCTACCCAGGCACGGCGCCGGAAGTCGTTCGGCCAGGGTCGCCAGGTTCTCTTCCAGGCGCGAGGTGGCCGGGTCGATGATGTTGGCCACCCAACCAGCCAGCTGCAAGCCATCACGGGCAATCGCCTCGGCGGTCAACAACGCATGGCTGATGCAACCCAGGCGCACGCCCACCACTAGGATCACCGGCAGGCCCAGCGCTATCGCCAGGTCCGAGAGATTGTCCTGGCCGGCCAGCGGCACACGCCAACCACCCGCGCCTTCGATCAAGGTGAAATCGGCGTCCAACGCCAGCACTTCGCGCATCGGGCCGAGCAGCGACTGCACCGTCAACGCCACGCCGGCTTCACGGGCGGCCAGGTGCGGCGCGATCGCCGGCTCCAATGCCACCGGGTTGACCTGTGAATAAGTCAGCGGCACCGAGCACTCGGCCAGCAACGCCAACGCGTCAGCGTTGCGCAGGCCCTTGGGCGTTACTTCGCAGCCAGAGGCCACGGGTTTGCCCGCGGCCGTGCTCATGCCGGCCTGCCGGGCAGCGTGCAGCAGGCCCGCCGCAACGGTGGTCTTGCCGACGTCGGTGTCGGTGCCGGTGATGAAATAAGCCTGGCTCATAGCGGTTTCTCCAACACTGCGTAGACCACTTGGTAAGTCGCTGGCAAACCCTGGGCCTGACGGAACTGTTCATAGGCTTCAACGAGCGCCAGGATCCTCGCCCTGCCCGTCAGCCCACCTGGGCGGCCAGGGTTCAGATTATGCGCACCCAAAGCTTTCAATTCGTGGGTCAGGCCGCGCACGTCCGGGTAATGCAACACATGAGGCTGATTTTCAAGACTGACGACCTTCATTCCGCTGGTCGCGCACAGCTGTTGATAAGTCTCGAATGGACGGAAACGGTTGACGTGCACCAAGCCATCCACCTGCCGCCAGCTGTCGCGCAGCTCGTACAGCGTGCCGACACACAGACTTGTGAAAGCGAACATTCCGCCCGGTTTCAGGACGCGATGGGCCTCACTCAACACCGAGGCAAAATCGGCGCACCATTGCACCGCAAGGCTGGAGAAAACCAGCTCGCAGCTCGCCGATTGCAAAGGCAGGCGCTCCGCGTCGCCGGCGACGAAATGCGCCGCGCCGCCTTGGGGGCGAGCATGCTTGAGCATGCCCTCGGCGATATCCAGCGCCAGGCCGGTCGCCTCGCCGAAGCGCTCGCCCAGCGCCCGAGTGAAATAACCCGTGCCGCACCCCAGGTCCATCCAGCGCCCTGGCTTGAATGACGGAGGCAGACGCCCGAGCAATTGCTCACCCACATCGCGCTGCAATTGCGCGACGCTGTCATAGCTGGCCGCCGCCCGGGAAAACGAGGCCGCTACCTGGCGTTTATCGGGCAAGGCGCCGGGTAATCTCACAACAGCCAAATCAGTCATCACCGGACTCATGCAAAAAAGCCTGGATCGCCCCCGCCACGCCGTGGGGATCATCCAGAAGGAATCCGTGACCGGCCTGTTCAATCAGGCCGATTTCGACATCCGGCAGTAACGCCAGCAGATCACCGGCCGCTTCGGCCGGCACCAAGGCGTCGAGCCCGGCAAAGAGATGCAATTGCGGACCGCGAAAGCCCTGCAACGCAGCACGAGTGTCGAGTTGCGCCAGCAGTTCGAGCCCGGCCATCAAGCCATCTGGCGACGTGGTCGGTGCACCGGCGAGCAACAATCGCGACAACCCGCGCGGGTCGCTGCACCCTTGGGCACACAGCAAGCTGAAGCGCTTGAGCGTCTGGCGCGGGTCGGCGGCACATCCGGCAAGAAATCCATCAAAGGTCTCGCCGGCCATCGCGCTCGGCCATTGTTCGTGGGCCACGAAAGAAACATTGCTCGCCAGGGTCAACAGGCCGCAGCAGCGCTCGCCCCGGCGCGCCGCCAGCTCCGATGCCAGCATACCGCCCAGGGACCAGCCGCCCAGCCAGGCATCCTGGGGCAAGGTGGCATCCAGCTCATCGAGCCATTCATCGAGGTCGCTCGATGCCAGTGCAGGCAAGGGCTCGATTTCCACCTGCAAGTGCTCGTCGAGCCCTCGTAGCGCCGCCGCAAGAGGTTCGAGCGGCGAAATGCCCAGCCCCCAGCCGGGCAACAAAATCAGTCGATCACGCATCACTTGGCTCCGGTCCCAGCCGGGCAACACACTCGGCCAGTGCCTGTAACAATAGTTGCACCTGGGCTTCGCTGTGGGCAGCGGTCAGCGTTACCCGTAAACGGGCGCTGCCGGCCGGCACGGTCGGTGGGCGGATCGCCGTGACCATCAGCCCCCGCTCTCGCAGCATTTTCGACAAGCGCATAGCCCGCCCCGCGTCACCGATCAGAATGGGCTGGATCGGCGTGAAGCTGTCCATCAATTGCAGGCCGATCTGCTCGGCGCCCAGGCGGAACTGGCGGATCAGCACCTGCAAGTGCTCGCGCCGCCAATGTTCGCTGCGCAGCAATTCAAGACTCTTGAGGGTGGCGCAGGCCAATGCCGGCGGCTGGCTGGTGGTGTAGATATAAGGTCGTGCGAACTGGATCAGGCTTTCGATCAATTCCTCGCTACCGGCTACAAAGGCACCAGCGGTGCCGAACGCCTTGCCCAGCGTGCCGACCAGCACCGGCACGTCGTCCTGGCTCAAGCCGAAATGTTCGACGACACCGCCGCCGGTGGCGCCTAGCGTGCCGAAACCGTGCGCATCATCGACCATCAGCCACGCCCCTTTGGCCCTGGCTTCGCGGGCCAGGGCCGGCAGATCGGCGATGTCGCCGTCCATGCTGAACACGCCATCGGTGACTACCAGCGTATTGCCGACGGCTTTTTCCAGACGGTTAGCCAGGCTTTGGGCGTCGTTGTGCAGATAACGGTTGAAACGGGCACCGGACAACAGCCCGGCGTCAAGCAACGAAGCGTGGTTAAGACGATCTTCCAGCACCGTATCGCCCTGCCCGACCAATGCAGTAACGGCGCCAAGATTGGCCATGTATCCGGTGGTGAACAACAGCGCCCGCGCCCGCCCGGTCAAGTCGGCCAAGGCCTCCTCCAGGGCGTGATGCGGTCCGCTGTGGCCAACCACCAGATGCGAGGCGCCACCGCCCACGCCCCAACGAGACGCCCCGGCGCGCCAGGCCTCGATGACCTGAGGATGATTGGCCAGGCCGAGGTAATCGTTATTGCAGAACGCCAGCAACGATTGGCCGTCCACCACCACTTCCGGCCCCTGGGGACTTTCGAGCAGCGGGCGCTGGCGATAAAGATTTTCGGCACGACGGGCAGCCAGGCGTGCGGCGAGATCGAAGGGCATGCAGGCCTCGGGTGAACCGTTATTCAAAGGCTGGACAGATCCCGGTGGCAGCAGCTTGCTCCCACTGGGTTATGGATCCACTCAAACCGCTGCGTTGTAGAACTGCTCGCTGCTCTTCTGCTCCACCAGCGCCTGTTCAATGGCCGCCTGGTGCACTTCGTCGGCATGCTCTTCGCGGGCTTCGGGCTGGATGCCCAGCCGTGCGAACAACTGCATGTCCTTGTCCGCCTGCGGGTTGGCGGTGGTCAGCAACTTGTCACCGTAGAAAATCGAGTTGGCGCCAGCAAAAAACGCCAGGGCCTGCATCTGCTCGTTCATTGCCTCACGACCGGCGGACAAGCGCACATGGGATTTGGGCATCAGGATTCGCGCCACGGCCAGCATGCGGATGAAATCGAATGGGTCGATGTCCTCGGCATTCTCAAGCGGCGTGCCGGCGACTTTCACCAGCATGTTGATCGGCACCGACTCCGGATGCTCCGGCAGGTTCGCCAGCTGGATCAGCAGATTGGCGCGGTCATCCAGGGACTCGCCCATGCCCAGGATCCCGCCGGAGCAGATCTTCATTCCCGAGTCACGCACGTAGGCCAGGGTCTGCAGACGCTCGCTGTAGGTACGGGTGGTGATGATACTGCTGTAGAACTCAGGCGAGGTGTCGAGGTTGTGGTTGTAGTAGTCCAGGCCGGCCTGGGCCAGCGCTTCGGTCTGCTCCTGGTCGAGACGACCGAGGGTCATGCAGGTTTCCAGCCCCATGGCTTTCACGCCTTTGACCATCTCCAGCACGTAAGGCATGTCCTTGGCGGAGGGGTGCTTCCAAGCGGCGCCCATGCAGAACCGGGTCGAACCGATGGCCTTGGCGCGCGCGGCCTCCTCGAGGACCTTCTGCACCTCCAGCAGCTTCTCTTTTTCCAGCCCGGTGTTGTAGTGGCCGGACTGCGGACAATATTTGCAATCTTCCGGGCAAGCACCCGTCTTGATCGACAGCAGCGTGGAAACCTGGACGCGGTTGGCGTCGAAGTGCGCGCGGTGCACGGTCTGCGCCTGGAACAGCAGGTCGTTGAACGGCTGGACGAAGAGTGCTTTGACTTCGGCCAAAGACCAGTCATGACGCAGGTTGGCAGTGGTGCTGGCGCTCATGGGCATTTCCTTGATTATGCTTGGCTGGCGCCTGGGACATGGAATACCCACAGGCGCGACACGGATGTTCGGCATATTTAAGGAAGAGCCATGCGCTGTCAACCACGATACAAAGGACCGGTTTACATCTGGTTAAAAAACAAACAATCCTGCCTACTGTGTGGCGAGAGCACCGATACGCCACAGCCTATCTGCACCCCTTGCGAAAGCGAGCTGCCCTGGCTCGGCGGCCAATGCAGCGTCTGTGCCCTTGCGCTGCCCACGACCGGGCTGCGTTGCGGACAATGCGCCACACGCGCCCCGGCCTACGAGCGAGTCCTGGCGCCATGGGCCTATGATTTTCCGGTGGACAGCCTGATCACCCGCTTCAAGCATCAGGCGAAGTGGCCGCTGGGCCGATTGCTCGGCGAATTGCTCGCGCAATCCCTGCAGCACCATTTCGACGAAGGCCTGGAGCGCCCCGATGCGCTGGTGCCGGTGCCGCTGGCGACTCGACGTTTGCGCCAGCGGGGGTTCAATCAGGCGACGCTGCTGGCCCGTTGGCTAAGCGGGCCGCTGCAGATCCCTTGCGAAGAGAACCTGCTGCGGCGCATTCAGGACACGCCCGCGCAACAGGCCCTGGACGCCCGGGCCAGGCGTCGCAATCTGCGCCAGGCCTTCGCGTTGATGCCCGACGCGTTATTCAAGAATCGGCACCTGGCGCTGGTGGACGATGTACTCACCACCGGCGCCACGGCTGAGACGTTGGCGCGCCTGCTGCTCGAGGCCGGTGCCGCTCGGGTCGATGTCTACTGCCTGGCGCGGACACCGAAACCCGGCGACCCGGCTTGACGCGCCGCGGCCGAGGAGCCAACGTCGACGCATCGCCCGCTGCGCACAGTTTCCGTCATGTCATTGCCCACGCTCCTGACCCAGCACATCGTCCGCCGACCACAACGCATCGCCCTGTTGCAGCACATCGCCGAACAGGGCTCGATCACCCGGGCCGCGAAAAGCGCCGGGCTGAGCTACAAGGCAGCATGGGATGCGATCGATGAGCTGAACAACCTCGCGGATCAGCCGTTGGTCGAGCGTAGCGTCGGTGGCAAGGGCGGCGGCGGCGCGAAATTGTCCGAAGAGGGCCGGCGCGTGCTGCGCCTTTACCAGCGCCTGCAAGCGTTGCAGGCGCAGTTGCTGGAAGCCAGCGAAGATGCCAGCGACCTGGGTCTGCTCAGCCGTCTGATGTTGCGCACCAGCGCCCGCAACCAACTGCACGGCAAGGTCGTACGCATCGAGGCCCAGGGGCACAACGACCGGATACGCCTGGAACTGGCGCGAGGGTTGGTCATCGAAGCGCAGATCACCCGTGACAGTACGCTGCGCCTGGAGTTGGAGATCGGCGCCGAAGTGGTTGCATTGATCAAGGCCGGCTGGCTGGAGCTTTATCCCGCCGATCAGCCAGGCCGTCCGCAGATCAACAGTTTGCCTGGCGTAATCGAACACATCGCCGCCGCCGAAGACGGCCCCAGCGAAGTGCGCATCGGCCTCCCCAACGGACAGACGCTATGCGCCCTGGCCGCCCCGCTCCAGTTAAGCGAGCGAAACCTGGCTGCCGGTTCCCCGGTCCAGGTGCGGTTTTCGCCGTCAAACGTGCTGCTGGGCACACCGCTTTAGCGCACTGAAACAAAAGTTTCATGTGCTCGCTTTAAGGTGACTGCCAAAACCAGCAGGGAGCCTCCCGATGAGCCTATTAGAAGAAAACCAATCCACCGACCTGGAAAAGATCGTCGGCATGAGCCGTCGTCGCTTCATCGGCGCCGGCGCCCTGTGCGGCGCGGCGATGTTCCTGGGCGGCAACCTGCTGAGTCGCAGCGTCATGGCCGCCGCCGTGAGCGAAGGCAACAAAAGCCTGCTGGGCTTCGACAGCATTGCTGCCGCAACCACCGACACCATCACGCTGCCGTCAGGCTACAAGGCCTCGGTGCTGATCAGCTGGGGCCAGCCGCTGCAAAAAAATGCGCCGGCATTCGACCCAAGCGGCAACGGCACCGCCCGCGCCCAGGAAATGCAATTTGGCGACAACAACGACGGCATGAGCCTCTTTCCATTTCCCGGCGACAACAACCGGGCGCTGATGGCGATCAACAACGAATACACCAACTACCGCTACCTTTTCCCCCACGGCGGCCAGCCGCAGTCGGCCGAAGAGGTCCACAAGGCCCAGGCCAGCGAAGGCGTGTCGGTGATCGAGATCCAGCGTCGTCGAGGCCAGTGGCAGTTCGTCCAGGACTCGCGCTACAACCGCAGGATCCACGGCAACACGCCGATTCGCCTGGGCGGCCCGGCCGCCGGCCACGACCTGCTGAAAACCAGCGCCGACAAGAGCGGCAAGAACGCGCTGGGGACTTTCCAGAACTGCGCAAACGGCATGACGCCATGGGGCACTTACCTGACCTGTGAAGAAAACTTCACCGATTGCTTCGGCAGCAGCAACGCCGAGCTGAAATTCGACGACGCGCAAAAACGCTACGGTGCCACCCTCACCAGCCGCGAAATCAACTGGCACCTGCATGACCCACGCTTCGACCTGGCGAAGAACCCCAACGAACTCAATCGCCACGGCTGGGTAGTGGAAATCGATCCGTTCGATCCAAAGTCCACCCCGGTGAAACGCACCGCCCTGGGCCGCTTCAAGCACGAAAACGCTGCCCTGGCGCAAACTCACGACGGTCGTGCCGTGGTGTACATGGGCGATGACGAGCGTGGCGAATTCATCTACAAATTCATCAGCCGCCAGCGCATCGACCACGGCAACGCCAAGGCCAACCGCGACCTGCTGGACGACGGCACCTTGTACGTGGCGCGCTTCGATGCCGGCGACGGCAATCCAGACCATCCAAAAGGCAAGGGCCAGTGGATCGAACTGACCCACGGCAAGAATGGCCTCGACGCCGGCAAAGGTTTCCCCGATCAGGCGCACGTGCTGATCCATGCACGCTTGGCCGCCAGTGCCGTCGGCGCGACCCGCATGGACCGTCCGGAGTGGATCGTGGTCAGCCCGAAAGACGGCCAGGTTTATTGCACCCTGACCAACAACGCCAAGCGCGGCGAAGACGGCCAACCGGTGGACGGGCCGAACCCTCGGGCCAAGAACGTCTACGGACAGATCCTGCGCTGGCGCACCGAGCGCGACGATCATGCGTCCAATACTTTTGACTGGGATCTGTTCGTGGTCGCCGGCAACCCGACGGTACACGCCGGCACGCCCAAGGCCGGCTCGTCCAACGTCAACGCCCAGAACATGTTCAACAGCCCCGACGGCCTGGGCTTCGACAAGGCCGGACGGCTCTGGATTCAGACCGACGGCGATTCCAGCAACGCTGGGGACTTCGCTGGCATGGGCAACAACCAGATGCTCTGCGCTGACCCGGACAGCGGCGAAATCCGCCGCTTCATGGTCGGGCCCGTGGGTTGCGAAGTGACCGGCATCAGTTTCGCGCCGGACTACAAGACGATGTTCATCGGGATCCAGCACCCTGGTGAAAACGGTGGTTCGACATTCCCCGAGCACTTGCCTGATGGCAAGCCGCGGTCTTCGGTGATGGTCATTACCCGTGAGGATGGCGGAGTCATCGGCGCCTGACACATTGTGGCGAGGGAGCTTGCTGCCTCGCCACAATGACCGATTGAACGCCCACCGATCAATCGGGACTGCTTTACGCTAAGATGCTGGGTCGGACGCGGCAGCCCTGCCGCTGCGCAGGAGTCAGCATGTCCCATCCGTTTGAAACCCTCACGCCCGACCTCGTCCTCGATGCCGTCGAGAGCATTGGCTTCCTCAGCGACGCCCGCGTGCTGGCGCTCAACAGCTACGAAAACCGCGTGTATCAGGTCGGCATCGAAGACGCCGAGCCACTGATCGCCAAGTTCTATCGCCCGCAGCGCTGGACCAACGAAGCGATCCTGGAAGAACACCGGTTCACTTTCGAGCTGGCCGACTGCGAAGTGCCGGTGGTGGCGCCGCTGATCCACAACGGCGAAAGCCTGCACGAACACGCCGGGTTTCGTTTCACCCTGTTTCCCCGTCGCGGCGGCCGTGCGCCGGAGCCGGGCAATCTTGACCAGCTCTATCGCCTGGGCCAGTTGCTCGGTCGCCTGCATGCGATTGGGGCGACTCGTCCGTTCGAGCATCGAGAAGCCCTGGGCGTGAAAAACTTCGGTCATGACTCATTGGCGACTGTGCTGCAAAGCGGTTTCGTCCCCCGCAGCCTGCTGCCGGCCTACGAGTCAGTGGCCAGGGATCTGCTCAAGCGTGTCGAAGATGTCTACGCCGCCACGCCCCACCAGAACATCCGCATGCACGGCGACTGCCACCCGGGCAACATGATGTGTCGCGACGAGGTGTTCCACATCGTCGATCTGGACGACTGCCGTATGGGCCCGGCGGTACAGGACCTGTGGATGATGCTCGCCGGGGACCGTCAGGAATGCCTGGGGCAGCTGTCGGAACTGATGGACGGCTACCGGGAGTTCCACGACTTCGACCCGCGCGAACTGGCCCTGATCGAACCCCTGCGCGCCCTGCGCCTGATGCACTACAGCGCCTGGCTGGCGCGCCGCTGGGACGATCCGGCGTTTCCCCGCAGCTTCCCTTGGTTCGGCAGCGAGCGTTATTGGGGCGATCAGGTGCTGGCCCTGCGCGAACAACTGGCGGCGCTCAACGAAGAGCCGCTGAAGTTGTTCTGACGCCCATCGCTCGAAAAGGTCAGCAGCGTTATCAGACAAATCTCCTTACAATCATGCTTTTGTTAGCTGCCTAAGCAAGGACTCTGCATGCAAGCCGCCAACCCGCGTCGCGGGTATATCCTGGGCCTGAGCGCCTACATTATCTGGGGCCTGTTCCCGATTTACTTCAAAGCCATCGCCAGCGTGCCCTCGGTGGAAATCATCATCCATCGAGTGCTCTGGTCCGCGCTGTTCGGCGCGGCCCTGTTGATGGTCTGGAAACACCCGGGCTGGTGGCGCGAACTGCGCGATAATCCGCGTCGCCTGGCGATCCTCGCCCTGAGCGGCACGCTGATTGCGGCCAACTGGCTGACCTATGTCTGGGCGGTGAACAACGGGCGGATGCTCGAAGCCAGCCTGGGCTATTACATCAATCCGCTGGTCAACGTGCTGCTGGGCATGCTGATCCTCGGCGAGCGCTTGCGGCGCATGCAATGGGTGGCGGTCGGGTTGGCAGCGCTCGGCGTAGCGCAGCAGGTCTGGCAGGTGGGCAGCCTGCCGTGGGTGTCGCTGATGCTGGCGTTGACCTTTGGCTTCTACGGGTTGATCCGCAAGCAGGCGCCGGTGAAGGCACTGCCTGGGCTGGTGGTGGAAACCTGGATGCTCGTACCGATTGCTGTCGCCTGGCTGTTGCTCAATCCAGCAGCCACCAGCGCCCAAGCGGCGTTCTGGACGACGTCCGAAGCCTGGTGGCTGGTGGCGGCAGGCCCGGTGACGCTCATACCATTGGTATGCTTCAACGCCGCAGCACGGCACTTGCCCTACACCACGCTGGGCTTCTTGCAGTACATCGCGCCGACGCTCGTGCTGCTGCTCGCGGTGCTGTTTTTCGATGAACATTTGTCCTCCAGCACCCTGGTTGCATTCCTGTTTATCTGGGCCGGCCTGGCGGTGTACAGCGTGGATGCAGTGGTGAGCATGCGCCGGCGCAACTGATCATAAATTGCACAACCTCCTACAGGCCACGTCTGGCGTGGCCTGCGCTTATCTTTCCCAAGGTTATCCACAACCTGATCCCCGCCGTTTGTGCACAAGCCCTTGAAAATTGGCGATTTTTTAACCATTGCTCGCTGAGGCCCGGCGGGCCTGGGCTGGCGGCGGGTCTCTACAGGTTATCCACAGGCAGGCGCAACGTTTCCTTGGATAACCAGCGTCAGCTTTCGTCGCTCAGTTTCAGTTCGACCATCAGTTCATCGGCCAGCGTTTCCAAGCGTTCCTGCAACGTATCCAGCGACAAGGTCAAAGGCACGCCAAGAATCGCCTCGGCATGAAACAGCAATTCGCTGCTCATCGGTGCGGGTCGAACATGGGTCACCAGTCGCTCGACGTTGACGCCCTGCTCGCTCAGCAGGCGGGTGATGTCGCGCACGATGCCGGGACGGTCGTTGCCCACCAGCTCCATGGCGATGGGTTTCCAGGTGCAGGACTCTTCTATCGCATTTTCAGCGATCAACACCCGAATGCCGTGGGCCGATAGCCCCTGCAAGGCTTCGATCAGTTCTTCATGAGACTCGGCCGGAGCGCTGAGGCGAAGGATCCCGGCGAACTGGCCGGCCAGGTGCGACATGCGGCTTTCCAGCCAGTTACCGCCATGTTCGGCAATACATTGGGCGATACGCTCGACCTGCCCGGGCTTGTCCGGTGCAAAAACAGTGATGACAAGATGGTCCATGGCACAGCCTCTGTGGGGTGGATGAGACAGTATAGGCAACGCTGCGGATCAGGCCGGCAAGGCCTTGCGGCATATAATGTGTACAGTTCAAAAGATTTATCTGGAACAATCCGACTGTTTTTTGAGAACATCCGGTGCCGCGCCGTGACTGTACTGCTTTAGTCGGTCGCGGAACGACGCAATTAGTCTAATTTTCACAACCGCAATTGATCATGTAGTATTCCGCAGCGCGCACTACATAACGCGATACACCGGTTGCACCGATGTCTGCTTAAGGCCATTCGCATCCCTGAAAAGCCCCGTCAGCAAGGCTTGCACACCCAGCCGCCAGCGATGGCATGTACTGGTTCCGGGGTTTGTGGTTTAAATGTCCCGAGGCTTCATTATCAAAATCGAAGAGCTGAAAAGCGAAATAGCTGAGCAGAGTGAGGCAAGCAATGACTGAACACGTTCAAGTCGGTGGCCTGCAGGTCGCCAAAGTCCTGTTCGACTTCGTGAATAACGAAGCCATTCCCGGAACCGGCCTCACCGCCGATGCGTTCTGGGCCGGCGCCGACAAGGTCATTCATGACCTGGCCCCGAAGAACAAAGCCCTACTCGCCAAACGAGACGATTTCCAGGCACAGATCGATGCCTGGCACCAGGCTCGTGCCGACCAGGCCCACGACGCCGTGGCTTACAAAGCCTTCCTGCAAGACATTGGTTATCTGTTGCCAGAAGCGGCGGATTTCCAGGCCACGACGCAAAACGTCGACGATGAAATCGCGCGCATGGCCGGTCCGCAACTGGTCGTGCCGGTGATGAATGCCCGCTTCGCCCTCAACGCCTCGAACGCCCGCTGGGGTTCGCTGTATGACGCGCTGTACGGCACCGACGCCATCAGCGAAGCCGACGGCGAGGAAAAAGGCAAAGGCTACAACAAGGTCCGAGGCGACAAGGTCATCGCCTTCGCCCGCGCCTTTCTCGACGAAGCCGCGCCGCTGGCGGCTGGCTCCCATGTCGACTCCACCGGCTACAAGATCGTCGACGGCAAACTGGTCGTCGCGCTCAAGGGCGGCAGCAACAGCGGCCTACGCGATGACGCCCAACTGATCGGTTTCCAAGGCGAGACTTCAGCCCCTACCGCAGTGTTGCTGAAGCACAACGGCCTGCACTTCGAAATCCAGATCGATGCCAGCACCCCAGTCGGCCAAACCGACGCCGCCGGCGTGAAGGACATCCTGATGGAGGCCGCGCTGACCACCATCATGGACTGTGAAGACTCGGTCGCCGCCGTCGACGCAGATGACAAGGTCGTGATCTACCGCAACTGGCTCGGCCTGATGAAGGGCGACCTGTCGGAAGAAGTCGCCAAGGGCGGCCAGACGTTCACCCGGACCATGAACCCCGACCGCGTCTACACCGCCGTCGACGGCTCGGGCGTGACCCTGCATGGCCGCTCGCTGCTGTTCGTACGTAACGTTGGCCACCTGATGACCATCGACGCCATCCTGGACAAGGACGGTAACGAAGTGCCGGAAGGCATCCTCGACGGCTTGATCACCAGTCTTGCGGCGATCCACAGCCTCAACGGCAACACCTCGCGCCGCAACAGCCGCACCGGTTCGGTGTACATCGTCAAGCCGAAGATGCACGGGCCGGAAGAAGCGGCGTTCACCAACGAGCTGTTCGGTCGCGTCGAAGACGTGCTGAACCTGCCCCGCAATACCCTGAAAGTCGGGATCATGGACGAAGAGCGCCGGACCACGATCAATCTCAAGGCCTGCATCAAGGCGGCGAGTGAGCGCGTAGTCTTCATCAACACCGGCTTCCTGGACCGCACCGGCGACGAAATCCACACCTCCATGGAAGCCGGCCCGATGGTGCGCAAAGCCGACATGAAAGCCGAGAAGTGGATCGGCGCCTATGAAAACTGGAACGTCGATATCGGCTTGAGCACCGGCCTGCAAGGTCGCGCGCAAATCGGCAAGGGCATGTGGGCCATGCCCGACCTGATGGCAGCCATGCTTGAACAGAAAATTGCTCATCCTATGGCTGGCGCCAACACCGCGTGGGTTCCGTCACCCACCGCCGCCGCATTGCACGCGCTGCATTACCACAAGGTCGACGTGTTCGCCCGCCAGGCCGAACTGGCCAAACGCGCCCGCGCGTCGGTGGATGACATCCTGACCATTCCCCTGGCAGTCAGCCCGAACTGGACGCCCGAGCAGATCAAGCACGAACTGGACAATAATGCCCAGGGCATCCTTGGCTACGTGGTGCGCTGGATCGACCAAGGCGTCGGCTGCTCGAAAGTGCCGGACATCAACGACATCGGCCTGATGGAGGACCGCGCGACGTTGCGTATTTCCAGCCAGCACATTGCCAACTGGCTGCGCCACGGCATTGTCACCCAGGACCAGGTGATGGAAAGCCTCAAGCGCATGGCGACCGTCGTGGACCGCCAGAACGCCAACGACCCGCTGTACCGCCCGCTGGCGCCAGACTTCGACAGCAACATCGCCTTCCAGGCGGCGGTCGAACTGGTGGTCGAAGGCACCCGGCAGCCAAACGGCTACACCGAGCCAGTGCTTCACCGTCGGCGTCGTGAGTTCAAGGCAGCCAATGGGCTGTGATTGAGCGGTAAACGCGGCACAAAAAAAAGCCCTGATCTTGCGATCAGGGCTTTTTAGTTTGTAAATACTGGACCGCCGTGGCTAGAGATCCATCCCCAACTCATGCTTGACCAGCCCCAGCAGTTTGTCGGTATCGATCGGCTTGAGCAGAAAGTCCACCACGCTCAAGTGCATGGCCTCGATGGCATCCTTCACGTCGGCGTCTCCCGACACGATGATGATCGGCAGCGCTGCCCGTTCGGACTCGCGCACCAGGCGCACCAGTTCCAGGCCATCGACATTGCCCATGCGCAGATCGGTGATCAGCAGGCCGATCGACGGCTTGGTTTCCAGCATCTTGAGCGCCGTTTCGCCGCTGGCGGCGGTCATGCAGTGAATCCCGTCCAATGCCAGGATCTCCGACAGCAACTCGCGGGCGTCCTTGTCATCGTCGACAATCAAGACTCGCTGCGGCGGCAGGTCGGGTTCCAGCATGACGGCACTCAGCGCCTCGCGCTCGGCGTCACTCAAAATATCGTGGTCGGACATGGTGCTCTCTACGTTCTTGAATCGATCCCCTGGCACAGTGGTCAGACATCGTTCTGCGGCGCTTCAATGTGCACTTCGTCGGATTTTTTTCCAAGAGCATTCCAAGAAGAATTTTCCGAGGCCGGGCGTAGGTTTTTTCCGTAGTTTCGGCCCCGTTGCGGCGACCTAGACTTACGTCCAATGGGCAACCGCACGCTCAGGGGCCGACCATGGGGCACAGATCCGACCACAATAATTCGAAAAAGCTGCGTAATCGTTATGAAAAAAGCGGACGCCTTCATCCAGGCAGGGAAAACCGCGGTGTTGCAAAACATCCAGGGGACGCTGCAGTTTCTTCAGCGCTTCCCACCGTTCAACCAAATGGAAAACGCCCATCTGGCCTATCTGGTGGAGCAATGCCTGTTGCGTTTCTATGCGCCGGGCGAAACCATCATCAAGCCGGCCGACGGTCCGGTGGAACACTTCTATATCGTCAAGCAAGGTCGGGTAGTGGGCGAGCGCCCGCACACGGCCAAGGGCGGCACCGAGACGACCTTTGAAATCACCACCGGCGAATGCTTCCCCCTCGCCGCGCTGCTGGGTGAGCGAGCCACCCGCACCGAGCACCGGGCAGGCGAGGACACCTTCTGCCTGCAACTGAACAAATTGGCCTTCATCAAGCTATTCGCCTTGTCCGGCCCGTTTCGCGACTTTGCCCTGCGCGGCGTCAGCAGCTTGCTCGACCTGGTCAACCAGCAAGTACAGCAAAAATCCGCGCAGACCCTGGGCACGCAATATTCGCTCAATACCCGCCTGGGCGAGCTGGCGATGCGTCATCCAGTCAGTTGCAGTCCCGAAATGCCGCTGCGCGAAGCCGTCAAGCTGATGCACGATCAGCAGGTCGGCAGCATCGTGGTGGTGGACGAGCAGAAAGCGCCTGTGGGGATTTTTACCTTGCGCGACTTGCGGCAGGTCGTGGCCGACGGTACCGGGGACTTTTCCGAGTCGATTGGAATGCACATGACCCAGGCACCGTTCTTCCTGTCACCGGACCACAGTGCCTTCGACGCGGCCATCGCCATGACCGAGCGCCATATTGCGCACGTCTGCCTGGTCAAGGACCAGCGCTTATGCGGCGTGGTGTCGGAACGCGACCTCTTTTCCCTGCAGCGGGTCGACCTGGTGCATCTGGCCCGGACGATTCGCAACGCCCCGAGGGTGGAAAACCTGGTGACCCTGCGCGGCGAGATCGGTCAACTGGTGGAGCGCATGTTGGCTCATGGCGCGTCGTCGACCCAGATCACCCACATCATCACCTTGCTCAACGACCACACCGTCTGCCGGGTCATCGAACTGACCCTGGCCGAAAAGGGCGACCCGGGCGTGCCGTTCAGTTGGCTGTGTTTCGGCAGCGAAGGCCGGCGCGAACAAACGCTGCACACCGACCAGGACAACGGCATCCTCTTTGAAGCCCAGGACGCGGCCCATGCGGCGCAGATCCGCGGACTGCTGCTGCCCATCGCTCAACAGATCAACCAGAGCCTGGCCTTGTGCGGCTTCACCTTGTGCAAAGGCAACATCATGGCCGGCAATCCTGAGCTGTGCCTGTCCCGCGCCGAATGGGCGCGACGCTTTGCTGCCTTTATCCGCGAAGCAACGCCTGAGAATCTGCTGGGCTCAAGCATCTATTTCGATTTGCGCGTGGTCTGGGGCGACGAACAAGGCTGCGAGCAGTTGCGCCAGCAGATCCTCGATCAGGTGGCCGACAACCGCTTGTTCCAGCGCATGATGGCCGAAAACGCTCTGCGCCATCGTCCCCCCGTCGGACGCTTCAGGGATTTTGTGCTCAGCCGCAAGAACGGCGAAAAAGCCACCCTCGACTTGAAAGTGCAAGGCCTGACCCCTTTTGTCGACGGCGCAAGGTTGCTGGCACTGGCCAACGGTATCGAGGCCAACAACACCCTGGAGCGCTTGCGGCAACTGGTCGTCAAGGAAGTGATCGAGCCGCTCGACGGCGCTGCCTATGAAGAGGCTTATCACTTCATCCAACAGACGCGCATGCAACAGCACCAGTTGCAAACCCGGGAAAACCAGCCCTATTCCAACCGGGTCGATCCTGACAGCCTCAATCATCTGGACCGGCGCATCCTGCGCGAATCCCTGCGCCAGGCTCAACGCCTGCAAAGCAGCCTGACGCTGAGGTATCAGCTGTGAACCTGTTTTCCTGGTTGCGCCCGGTCCAACCGACGTTGTCGGAGACCTTGCAACAGCGCCTCAGGGACCTACCCACGCCCACTCAACTGACTGAACGCAGCCTGCGGGAACAGCGGTGGGTGGTGGTCGATCTGGAAACCACCGGCCTTAACCTGAGCAAGGATCAGGTACTGTCCATCGGCGCCGTGGTCATAGAAGACGGCGCCATCGATTTCAGCCAGCAATTCGAGCGGACCTTGCAATGCGACAAGCAGAAGCTCGGGCCGAGCGTGCTGATTCATGGCCTGGCGCCGAGTGCCATCGCCGCTGGCAGCGACCCGGCCGAAGCCCTGCTGGCTTTCATGGAATTCGTTGGCGACAGTCCGCTGCTGGCGTTCCACGCGCCTTTTGATTGCCACATGCTCGGGCGCGCGCTGAAAGACTACCTGGGCTATCGCTTGCAGCAGCCCTTTCTCGACGTAGCAGACATGGCCCCGATGCTTTGCCCTCAGGCGCACATACGCCAAGGGGGACTGGATGAGTGGATCGACTGGTTCAAACTGCAAATTTTTGACCGTCACAACGCCAGCGCCGACGCCTTGGCCACTGCGGAGCTGGCCCTGATCCTGTTCAGTCGCGCCCGCCAGCAAGCGATCCACAGCCCACTCGAGCTGCAACAACGCCTCGGACAATGGAAACGGCGGCAGCAGGCGCCCTCGCTTTAATCCGCCGCCCTGAATAATAGGTTTCTCTCGGGAGTGGCATATCGCTACAACTCCCGACCAACGCCAATTGCTTTCCTTCCCCCGCCTCTGCCACAATCGCGAACAATTCTCGTTACTTAATACGTCGGTGAATGTTCCGTGTCGTCAGTCCCCAGTTCCCACAGTGATTTGGTTGGTGCGTTGTACCGTGACCATCGCGGCTGGTTACTGGCATGGCTTCGACGCAACGTGGCCTGCCCGCAGCGCGCCGAGGACTTGAGCCAGGACACCTTCGTGCGCCTGCTGGGCCGTGGCGAGCTGACGGCACCGCGCGAGCCCCGGGCTTTTCTGGTCGCGATCGCCAAGGGCCTGCTGTTTGATTACTTCCGTCGGGCGGCGCTGGAGCAGGCGTACCTGACCGAACTGATGCTGATTCCCGAGGCCGAGCACCCGTCGGTGGAAGAACAGCAACTGATCCTCGAAGACCTCAAGCAGATCGATCGCCTGCTCGGCAAACTGTCCAGCAAAGCCCGCACAGCCTTCCTCTATAACCGCATCGACGGCCTCAGCCACGCCGAAATCGCCGAGCGCCTGGGGGTTTCGGTGCCACGGGTACGCCAATACCTGGCCCAAGGCCTGAAGCAGTGCTACATCGCCCTTTATGGTGAGCCGACATGAACACGGCCCATGGCAAACCGGTCTCCGCGCGGGTGCTGGACGCAGCCATCGCCTGGCAGTTGTCCCTGGATTCAGGCGGCGGCAGTCCTCAGGAGCGGGAGGCGTTCGCCCAATGGCACGCGGCCGATGAGGAACATGCCCGCGCCTGGCAACAGCTGGGCATGCTCGACCAGCGTTTCAACATCGCCAGTGGTCCAGCGCGGGCCGCGCTGCTGCAATCGAAGGCGAGCATCCGGCGCCGGGTGCGCAAGGTTGGCAGCGGCCTGGCCAGCATCGTCGCGGTCATCGGGCTGGCGCTGTTCGCCGGCGATCGTTATTTGCCGCTGGATTATTGGCTGGCCGACCAGCGCACCGCCACCGGTGAGCAACGTACGTTGCGCCTGGTGGACGGCACGCTGATCAACCTCAACACCCACAGTGCATTGGATGTGCGTTTCGACGACAAGCAGCGGCGCATCGTCCTGCAGGAAGGCGAAATCCTCGTGGAAACCGGTCACAACGATCCGCGTCCGTTCATCGTCGAGACTCGCGAGGGCAGCATGCGCGCGTTGGGCACGCGTTTTTTGGTCAAGCTCGAAGACCAGGGCACCCGCCTGAGCGTATTGAAGTCCGCCGTGGCGGCGCATCCGCAGAGCGCCCAGCAAGAACAGATCCTGTACGAAGGCCAACAGGTGCTGATGCTCAAGGACGGCCTGGAGCCAACAGTGGCCCTGAACCCCGGCGCCGACGCCTGGACACGCGGCATGCTGGTGGTGGACAACGCCCGCCTCGAAGACCTGGTCCATGAGCTGGGTCGTTATCGACGCGGCTATCTGGGCGTTGAACCGCAAGTGGCGGACCTGCGCATCACCGGCAGCTTCCCGCTGCATGACACCGATCTGGCGCTGACCGCTTTGCTACCGACATTGCCGGTGCAGGTCGAGCATCACACCCGCTGGTGGGTCGTGGTGGGGCCGCGAGCCGAAGCCAAGCCTTGAAGTGAGAGGTTGATCCCCCTCAGGGCCTGTCTTCGCGACGGCCACGCCGACCCGTGCAATCTTAATCTAAATAATTTTCATCCAGCCCTATCACTTTTCGATTTTCATCCGGCACACAGGCAATTGAGAAATATTTCCATTCAGGAGCCGCCGTATGTCCCGCCCGTTTGAGACCCTGTTGCGCCCCAGCCTATTGGCTATTGCCATCGCCCTGGCCAGCCCGTTGGCCAGCGGCCCGTTGCTGGCCGCCGAACAGGCCTCCGGCGTTCGCGCCTACAACCTGCCCGCCGCGCCGCTGGCCAGCACCCTGAACCAGATCGCCAGCCAGGCCGGTCTCGCCCTGAGCCTGAACCCGTCCCTGGCGTCGGGCAAAACTTCGGCACCGGTCCAAGGCCAGTTCGACGCCACCGGCGCGCTGCGTCAGGCCTTGCGTGGCACCGGTCTGCAATTGGAGCAAAGCAGCGCCGGCACCTACAGCCTGGTGGCCGTGCCCGAAGGCGTGATGGTGCTGCCGGAAACCAGCGTGATCGGCGCCGGCGTCAGCGAAACCGCGTGGGGACCGACCGAAGGTTACGTCGCCACCCGAACGGCGGCGGGCACGAAGACTGATACGCCGATTGTCGAGCTGCCGCGCTCGGTTTCGGTGATCACGCGCCAGCAAATGGACGAGCGCTCCGTGCTCAACCTCAACGACGCCCTGCGCTATACCGCCGGCGTGCAAAGCAGCGGCTACGGTTCGGATTCGCGCAACGACTGGCTGCTGGTGCGCGGCTTCGTGCCAACCCAGTTCCTCGATGGCCTACCGCTGCCCAAGGGCAACTACATCACGACGAAAATCGAGCCCTGGAACCTTGAGCGCATCGCTGTGTTGCGCGGGCCGGCCTCTTCGGTCTACGGCCAGACGCCACCTGGCGGCATGCTCGATATGGTCAGCCGTCGCCCACAAGCCGAGAGCAGCAACGAAGTCCAATTGCAGGCTGGAAGCTACGAACACAAGCAGATCAACTTCGACAGCACCGGCAAAGTCGATGACGAAGGCCAGTTCCTGTATCGACTCAGCGGCACAGTGCGCGACAGCAATTCCCAGGTCGACCACATCCCGGACAAGCGCTACAACATCGCCCCGAGCCTGACCTGGAATATCAACGACGACACACGTCTGACGTTCTTGTCGCAATACACCCGCGACGACACCGGCATCACCGGTCAATTCCTGCCACTGCAAGGCACCAAACTGGCTTCACCGGCGGGCAAGATTTCCCATCACAAGAACTTGGGCGATCCGGATTGGGAATTCTACGACCGCACCTACTACGCGCTGGGCTACAACTTTGAGCATCGCTTGAACGACACTTGGCAGTTCCGTCAGAACCTGCGCTATACCAAGAGCGATCTGGAGTTTCAGGGTATCTCCGCCGGTGGAGCTTTCTCCCCAGATGGCCCGGACGAATCGGTGAGCGCCGATGGCACCGTCAAACGCAGCGCCAGTATTGTTGATGAAGACATCAGCCAATACGCCGTGGATAACAACTTCCAGGCCGATTTCCAGACCGCAGCCTTGAGCCATACGCTGCTGCTGGGCCTGGACCACCAGCGCTCCAATAGCAACGCTCGCTGGCGATGGGGGTCTGGTGGTGTCCCTACCAGCAACGTCAACAACCCGACTTACGGACAGGATTTCTCCAACGTCCAGTATTTCGACATGTACCACTACAACCAAAAAACTCACCAGACTGGCCTGTACCTCCAGGACCAGATCGCTCTGGACAACTGGCGCCTGACCCTCGGTGGTCGTGAAGACTGGATTCACACCAGCACTGTATTCCACAACCAGAACGACGCGACCAACACCCAGCGCGACAAGAAATTCAGCGGCAACGCGGCGCTGAGCTACGTCTTCGATAACGGGGTGACGCCGTACATTTCCTTCGCACAGTCGTTCCAGGCTGTGGCGGGTTCAGCCGTCAACAGCACTGACTCGTTCAAACCAACCGAAGGCGAACAGTACGAAGTCGGTATCAAATACCAGCCACCGGGCACCAAGACCCTGTTGACCGCCGCAGTGTTTGACCTGACCCAGCAGAACAACTCCGTCACCGAAAACAACATCACTCGCCAAGTGGGCGAGGTCCGCGTACGCGGCCTCGAACTGGAAGCCTCCGGCGACGTCACCGACAACCTGAAGCTGATCGGCTCCTATACCTACAACGACAGCGAGATCACCAAAGGCACTGCGGCTGAAGAAGGCAAGCGCATGGCCCAGGTGCCGCGCAACCAGGCCACCGCGTGGGCCGACTACACCTGGCACAACGGCCCGCTGGACGGTTTCGGTGTCGGTGCTGGCGTACGTTATGTCGGCGACACCTATGGCAACACCACCAACACTGACTGGGGCCATGTCGGTTCCTACACCGTCTATGACGCCTCGGCCCACTACGACCTGGGTCGTTTGAACAACACCCTCAAGGGCGTCACCGTGGCGGTGGATGCCAAGAACATTTTCAACAAGGAATATTTGTCCACCTGTGATGGCTTCTACTGCTACTACGGCGACCAACGCAACGTCGTCGCGAGCGTGAATTACAAATGGTAAACGGTTAGCATTTGCGCAAACCTTCAGAGGGTCATGCACCAGCATGACCCTTTTGCATTCGGATCGATCATGAAAAGCAAAACCATACGCCGCTGGTCCTTTGTCCACACCTGGAGCAGCCTGATTTGCACGGTGTTCCTGCTGATGCTGGCGATCACCGGGCTGCCGCTGATTTTCCATCATGAAATCGAGCACCTGCTGGGTGACGCGCCAGAGCTGCGGGAAATGCCAGCGGGCACGCCGCCATTGGATCTTGCGCAACTGGTGGAAAAAGCCAAGGCTCATCGCCCGGGTGAAGTGGTCCAGTATTTTGGCTGGGACGAAGACGAGCCCAATGGCGTCATCACCATCATGGCGCCGACGCCGGGCACCGAACCCAACTCCTCCCACACGTTCATGCTCGACGCGCGTACCGGCGAAGCCCTGGAAATGCCCTCGGCGAACGGCGGTTTCATGATGGTCATGCTGCGCCTGCACGTAGACATGTTCGCCGGGCTGCCGGGCAAGTTGTTGCTGGCATTCATGGGTTTTCTGTTCGTGATCGCCATCATCTCCGGGGTGGTGTTGTACCTGCCGTTCATGCGGCGGTTGAAGTTCGCCACGGTGCGCCAGGACAAATCCACGCGCCTGCGCTGGCTGGACCTGCACAACCTGATCGGCGTGGTCACGCTGGTCTGGGCACTGACCGTCGGCGTGACCGGCGTGATCGCCGCCTGCGCCGATTTGATCATCGCCGCGTGGCGCAACGACAGCCTCAGCGCCATGGTCGAACCCTATCGCAACGCCCCACCGCTGACACAATTGGCCCCAGCCACCCGATTGCTGGACATCGCCAAGGGCGTCGCGCCGGGCATGGAGCCGAGTTTCATCGCCTTCCCCGGCACGCTGTTTTCCAGCGAGCACCATTACAGCGTCTTCATGAAAGGCGACACCCACCTGACCTCGCATCTGCTGACGCCCGTGTTGATCGATGCGACCACCCTGGACGTCACCGCCGTGGCCGAGCGGCCGTGGTACATGGACGTGATGAGCCTGTCCCTGCCATTGCATTTCGGCGACTACGGCGGCCGGCCGATGCAGATTTTCTGGGCAACCCTGGATGTGCTGACGATTATCGTCCTGGGCAGTGGCGTTTATCTGTGGCTGGTACGGCGTAAAGCCGCCAAGCGCGCAACCGTCGGTGCGGAGGTTGCCCCGTGAAGCCTCGGCAGTCGAGTTTCTGGAAGGTGTTTGGTATCCCGGTGGTGATCGGCGCGCTTAGCGCGGCGGGACTGTTTTCAGCGCTGCTGGGCGATGGGGCGTGGGATGCGATGAGCTGGGTTGGATTGGGAATCCCAACCGTTCTAGGGACTTGGGGGTTAATTAAACGAGGATGACTCGCCGAGCACAGCGGGACTCAACTGGCCGCTCGCCAGCCGCTGCGTAACTGTCTAGGCTACGCCTAGCCCGTCAACCGAGGATGTTTGCATGTCCACCCCCAGCATGACCCTGTTCCACAACCCTGCTTCGCCCTTCGTCCGCAAGGTCCAGGTATTGCTGCATGAAACCGGCCAGCAGGACCGCGTGGCCTTGCAGCTCAGCCAACTCTCGCCGGTCAAGCCAGACCGAGCGCTGATCGGCGACAATCCGCTGAGCAAGATCCCTGCCCTGCGCTTGGCCAATGGCAGCGTGATCCACGACAGCCGCGTCATCCTCGACTACCTCGACCACCAGCACGTCGGCAACCCTTTGATTCCCCGGGATGGCGCGGCCCGCTGGCGGCGCCTGACCCTGGCATCGCTGGCCGACGGGATCATGGATGCGGCCGTGATGATCCGTTACGAAACCGCGCTACGCCCGGCGGAAAAACACTGGGACGAATGGCTCGACGCGCAACGCGACAAGATTCGCCGCGCCTTGGCCACGCTTGAAGCCGAGGCGATTGCCGAGCTGGCCAGCCATTTCGACGTTGCTTCCATCAGCGTGGCGTGCGCCTTGGGTTACCTGGACCTGCGCCACCAGGACCTGGAGTGGCGCAAGGCCAATCCTCAGCTAGCGCAGTGGTTTGCCGAAGTCAGTTTGCGGCCGTCGATGATCGAAACGGTGCCCAAGGTTTAAATCTGCCTTGGCTGTATAGGCCTCCTCGCGAACAAGCCCCTTCCCACATGTCTTGCGTGTTCGTTGTGGGAGCGGGATTGCTCGTGAACCGGCCAACACGGTTGAGCCGCAAACAACCCGGCAATCTGCATCACCAACGCTTCCCGCACCCGCTGATCGTCCCGCAACCCCAGCGACCGGCTCATTTCACCTCCCCCAGATCGAAGCTCATCGCAGCTGCTGGCTTCGCCCCGACCCCGTACCAGTCCAGCTTGCGCGTCAGCACCATGAACACCCCGAGCAGGCTGAACAGCAGCAGCGAGCCCATCAACAGCGCATAGTCCTCAGCGCTCAACAGCCCGTAGAGCAAACCGTACAACCCCGCCAGGCCCGCCGAAAAACCCAGGCCGTGACTCACGCTGCGCAACACATGGCAGACATAGAACCCGATCAGCAACACGCAAGCACTGGCCGATACCAGATACGCCAAGGTGAAGCCGATGTGTTCCGACAGCGATAACAGCAGTAGATAGAAGAATGCCAGCGCCACACCGACCAACGCGTACTGAACCGGATGCACCGCCAGGCTCTTGAGCACTTCGAAGAGGAAGAACCCGGCGAAGGTCAGCGCGATAAACAGCAGCGCATATTTGATCGCCCGATCGCTTTTCAGATACTGATCCACCGGGTCGACGAAACTCACGCCGAAGGCCCGGCTGCGGAATGCCTCGCAACCATCGCTTGGCTCACAGGCTTGCAGGGTTTCCAGGAGGTTGGTGGAAAAAAACGAAGTCTGCCAGTCAGCGCTGAAACCCTGCTCATTGATTTCGCGTTTGACCGGCAAATAGTTGCCGATGAAGCTGGGGTGCGGCCAATCGGCGGCCAGGTGCACTTTGGTAGACTTGCCCACCGGCAGGATCTGCAGCTCGCCGGTGCCTTGCAGCCGCAGGTCGAAACCGAACGTCAACTCAGGACTGCCCTGGGCGGTGATCATCGGCAGCGGCACGTGGACGCCCTGCCCCAGCCAGCCGAGTCGCGAGCCGGGCAGGAAGTCGACCGTCTGCTGGTTCAGCGTCAGGGTCAGGGCATTCTCGATGCCGCGGATGTCGCTGATACCGACACTGAGGTACGGCTCGTCAAAACGGTAATCGGCAAAATCCTTCGGGGCGATGCCATAGCGTTCCGGCACTTTGAAGCGCCCATCGATCCGATTGTCGGCGTGGAACAATCGCGCTTCGTAGATCCCCCGGGCCCGGGTTTCAGTACGGATCTGCCCGTCGAGCTCGAATTGCTCCGGCAGAAAATACATCTCACCGGTTTGCTCGACGGTTTCCAGGAACCGCACGCCGGTCTTCTCATTGGTGTTCCAGACTTTCACGTCCTTGCGAAACGGCACCACGATCATCGGCCCGATCAACTGCTGGCTATGACTGGAGCTGCGGGCAATATCCTGCAACACCCCATCACGCAACTCTTGGCGCTCGTCAATCAGGCCGTTGATCATCAACAGCGGGATCATCAGCAAAAGAATCAATAGGGCGATCATGCCCAGTTTTATGGCGAGACTGCGGTTCATGTGGGGCTCTCCCTGTTCGAATGGAGAGAGTCTGGCGAGGCCGTGTGAGTGCTTTATGAGTGGAATGTGGAGATTGTGTGGAGACTGCATTCACCTGATCAACGTGAAACCTGTGGGTTCAGGGCAAACGGAGCACCACCTCGACTCCGCCCTCGACATTGCCAATGGTGAATTCGCCACCGTGCAACTGCACCACTTCCTCGACGAAGTTCAAACCCAGCCCTGTGCTCTTGCGACCGGTGCCGGGGCGCGGCAGGGAATAGAACCGCTCGCTCAGGCGCGGCAGCGCGTAGTCGGGAATCGGCTCGGCCTGATTGAATAACCGGAGCTCGACGCGCTTGCCGAGGCGCTCGGCGCTGATGCGCAACAGCCCTTCGACCGGCGTGAAGTCCAAGGCATTTTCCAGCAGGTTGCCCAAGGCCTGACGCAACAAGAACGCTTCTCCAGTCAGCGCCAGGTCGGCGGCTATGTGCCGTTCTATGCGCAACTGACGGTTTTCGATCCAGCCGCCACGGGCTTCGAGCAGCTCATCCACCAGCGCCGCCAACGGCACTTCGACGATGTCTTCAAGCCCTTGGCGCTGTTCGACCTGGGCCAAGTTCAGCAGGCGTTCGATCAATTGCTGCATGCGCACGCTTTCGCTGTCGATATTGCTGACAAAACGTTGGCGCTGGGCAGCGGGCATGTCGCTCTGGAGCAGCTCGGCGGCACCGCGAATCGCGGCCAGCGGGCTCTTGAGTTCGTGGGTCAGGGTGTGCACATAACGCTCGACGTAGGCCTTGCCTTCGAGTTGGGTGCGCATGTGCTCAACGGCGCCCGCCAGTTGCTCGAACTCACCGCCGCGATAATGCGGCACCTCCACCCGACGTCCTTGGCTGACCGCCTGGGCGTAGCTCGTCAAACGCCGCAGTGCCGCGCTAAGCCACCATGACAACGCCGCGCCCAGCAACAAGCCCAGGCCGATCAGCCCGGCGCCATAGAGCAGCAGACGCCGCTCCGTGCGATCGATATAAGGTTGCAGCGAACTGTTAGGCTTGGCGACGGTGACCACGCCGATGATCCGGCCGTTGTCACGGATCGGTGCCCCGACGTGCATCACCGAGGACGCTGGATCATCCGGATCACTGCGCGTCGAACGGGCGCCGTAGTGGCCGCGAAGGGTCAGGTAGACGTCATTCCAGCGTGAATAATCCTGGCCCACCGCCACGCCGCTTGAGTCGAGCACCACAATACCGTTGGCATCGGTGACGTAGATCCGATGGCTGACCTGGTTTTTTGGCAGCCCCCAGATCGTCGCCGCCGGCTGGCGCTCACCGTAGGATCTGAGCAATTGCGGCCAGCGATTCTGGCTGAGCGTCCCGGCCTTGAAGTCGTCCCGCAGGATCTCGGCCATCAGGTTGGCCGTGTCCACCAGCGTCTCTTCGGTGGACTGGCGCACGCCGGGGCGGATTTCCTCCATCACCGTGTTGAGCACGAAATAACCGGCCAAGCCGATAAACAGCACGTAGGCGAGGAAGATCCGAATGCCCAGCGGCATCAGCTGTGCCCCGGGCTGTAGCTGTAACCCAGGCCTCGATGGGTCTGGATCGGTTCGGCCTCGGTCCTGACCAGCCGCAACTTGGCGCGCAGACTCTTGATGTGGCTGTCGATACTGCGTTCATACCCGGCATCGCTGGGCACGCCCAGGGCATCAAGCAACTGTTCACGACTGAAGACCCGTTCGGGTTGCTCCAACAGGCAGTGCAACAGGCGAAACTCATGGCGGGTGAGGTTCAACGGTTTGCCGCGATAGCTGATTTGCACGCGATCGTTGTCCACCTGGAACAATGCCGAACCCGTTTCCACGACGGGCCTTGGCGCCACTCGCTTGAGAATGGCGCGGACCCTGGCGGCCACTTCCCGAGGGCTGAAGGGCTTGACCACATAATCATCGGCACCGATCTCCAGGCCCACCACCCGGTCGATCTCCCCATCCCGAGCCGTAAGAAAAATTACCGGAACGTCGCTGAAACGTCTGAGATTCTTACACGTCTCGAAACCGCTGATATCCGGCAGGCCCACGTCGAGAATAATCAGGTCCGCCGGGGTATTTTTCTGGTGCTCCAGGGCCGCTGCGCCAAGGCTCAACCAAGTGGTGTCGAAGCCCTCGCCCTGCAGGGCAAACACCAGCGTATCGGCAATAGCAGCTTCGTCTTCGACAATCAGAATATGAGGCATGGCGTCCGAGCCCGACAGTAAAGTTGCCGGAACGGTGCCCCAAGCCTCGAAGCACGTCAATCGGGGAAATCAACAGTCCGGTTTATCCGCGGTAAACCGCCGCGCCGGGTTAATCGCAGCGTCAAACTCGCGCAAGGCCTTGGCACCGATCAATAACGGGTAGTTGAAGCTGCTGCGGTCGGTCAAATTGACCTCGACGGTGCGCTTGACGTTACCCAGGCACATTTCCAGTTCCACTACCGGACGTTTGCTGGGTGCGATTTTTTCATCGTCGTCCTCGTCCTCTTCGGAACGGGTCTTGATCTTGCTGATGCGCGCGACCTTGTGCTCGTAGATTTTGTTGCTCGCGTCCTTAGTCGCCAGGCGAAACCGCACCCAGTCATCGCCGTCACGGGTAAACGTCTCGATGTCCTTGGCCGACAGCGAGGCGGTCAACGCACCGGTGTCCATCTTGGCCTTGAGCACTTCGCCGCCGATTTCCGGTAGCGCGATGTATTCGTAGCGCCCGTACAGGGTGGGCTCGGCGGCGAGCACGGGAAGGGCCACCAGGGAAAGCAGGGCTAGCATGGATTTCATGTAAGAGCTTCCGTTGTGGGAGTGGGATTTTAGACCGTGGCCGACGAATTCGTTCGGTTAAAGCTGTGGCGAGGGGGCTCGCTTCCTCGCCATAAAGACTGGCCCAGTCTAGCCAGGCCGAAGTGAAACATTCGTCAATAACTGAATTGGCCTGCCACGCGAAGCTGCTTATCATGGCCCGCCCACCCGTTTGCAAGAGTCATGTATGCGCCGCCTGCTCACCGGCTGTTTCGTCACCCTGTTGTTATTGCTCAACACCCTGGTGCTATTTGGGCCGCTCATGGTGTTTGCATTGCTCAAGCTGATCCTGCCCGGACGCTTTCGCGACTATGCGTCGTGGGCGGTGATGTGGATCGCCGAGACCTGGGCCGAAATCGACAAGCTGATCTTTGCCCTGTGCATTCCCACTCAATGGGACATCCGCGGCGGTGGAGGCTTGCGCGGCGACACTTCTTACCTGGTGATCAGCAATCACCAGTCGTGGGTGGACATTCCTGCCCTGGTCCAGGCCCTCAACCGACGCACGCCGTTCTTCAAGTTCTTCCTGAAAAAGGAACTGATCTGGGTGCCGTTCCTGGGACTGGCCTGGTGGGCGTTGGATTACCCGTTCATGAAGCGCTACACCAAGGCGTTCCTGGCAAAGAACCCGGAGATGGCCGGCAAGGACCTGGAAATCACCCGGCAAGCCTGTGAGCTGTTCAAGCGCCAACCGGTCACCGTGGTCAACTACCTCGAAGGCACCCGCTTCACGGCCGCCAAAAGCCAACAGCAACAGTCGCCCTTCGCCCACCTGCTCAAGCCCAAGGCCGGCGGTGTGGCGTTCGTGCTGGCGGCAATGGGCGAACAACTGGACGCGGTGCTGGACGTGACGGTGGTGTATCCGCAACAGCGGATACCTGGGTTTTGGGATTTGATCAGCGGCGCCGTGCCAAAGGTCATCATCGACATCCAGACCCGCGAGCTGGATCCTGCGCTGTGGCGGGGCGACTACGAAAACGACCCGGTGTTTCGCCAATTCGTCCAGCAATGGGTCAACCAACTCTGGGCCGAAAAGGACCGGCGCATCGCCGCGTTGCGCAACGCGCACAACTGATCAGATACCGGCGCCAGTGCCCCAGATACCGCCGAGGTTTTGCAGCAGCGAACTGGCCACGCCCTGTTGGCCGAGGTATTGCAGGATGATCGGGGCAAATTGGCCAATCATGCCGCTGTCCATGCCCAGCGCGCTGAAGGCATCGTTCAGGTCGCCGGTGTCCTTGACGTTACCCAGCAGGCCGTCGAGCAAGGCGCTCTTGTCCGATCCGCCGCCGAGCAACCCGCCCAGGCCGTTGAGCCCGCCGATGGCGCTGTTGCCGGCGATCTGATCCAGTCCCGGCACGCTTTTGCTCAGTTCGGAAAACTGCGGCTCGCTGAGCCGATTCTTTGCCAGCCCCAACATCGCCCCGGCGCCGCCCACGGCCTGTTCCGGTGTGATCTTCAGCTCCGAGCCCAAGGTATTAAGCAAGCCGGCGGCTTTCGGCGCAGCGGCCACGGCACCCTCCTGCTCGTCGCCTTGCATCGCGGACAAGACGTTGGCCGCGTCACCCAGGTTGAACTGCGCAAACGCCGGGCTGGCTGCCAATGACAGCAGGCAGGACAGTACAAAACCGCTCGAAACTTTCATCCGACATCCTCGATCACCGCGAAAAAGCCGCTTCACAAGAAGCGGCGCAAAAGCACGGCGTTGGACTGAGGCAAATAGCGATTGTTCCGTCGTGGCGCTTATATCTATTCCCACATCAAGTTCAGAATCGCCCTACAGCTATATCTGAAACTTCAGCCTTCCCATTTAATCTTCGGCCCCATAACAGCGCACCCATAAATATCCCCACATAATTCAGAATTGACATAAAGGACTGTCAACTCTGACAGTGGTGCGGCCCGGACAGACCTGTAAATATCGAGCATGACCGAGCCAGGAGGCGCGTAGATGTTAAATAAATGGGCGCTGAGCGCAGGATTGTCAGTTGCGATGATCGGCCAAGTCTACGCTGGTCAAATAACGTGTCCTGCCGTCGCCGATATACAACGCAATATTGAGGCATTAGAAGATGTCTTTTTTGTCGATGAACCGAGTGACCTCGACTGGCAAAGCCAAAGCCTGGTGAACGCAGTCAACCCTGCTTTATTGGTATTCAACGGAGCCGAATACGTCATCCATGAAGATGACGATCAACAACTCACCACCCCGACTACCTTTACCTGCAAATACGGCGAGATAAATTTAATCCTGAAGGATATCCAGATGCAGGTTCCGTCATTCTCGCCTTGGGAAAACAACCGCTGTGAAAGCCCGGACGTTCATAACTGCGAGTTAATTAATGCTGATTATTTCCAAGTCAACTTTGAGTAGCGTAACTCATCGAGCGCCCAACCTTTCGCCCCTGCACTTCAAGGCTCCTTTACCGTACAGTGCCGTGTCTCCCAACAGAGTTCGTCCATGAACGTAAAAATCGGCGGAGCCACCCTTGCCGTCATCCTGACAGGCATGCTCATCGTCCTGGGCGTCAACGAATGCCAGCGTGGGCCCTTGAACCCCGAACTAGCGGACAACCTCAGCGAAGAACACAAAGTCTGGCTGACCATTGAACACCGCATCAAGCGCTCAGACCCGGCCCTGACCGAAGTGACCCGCGACCAGCAAGCGCTGACGCTGTTTTACCGTCCCGAAGCGTCCACAGAGAATTCCGACCCATGGGTTGCGCACATGCTGCGCGTAGTCGGCCATGGCCTGGCGGCGCTCAATGGCGCACCTGGGGGCAAGCAATACACGCACGTCACGATCAAGGCGAGACTGCTCGTTGATGACGACGTGGAGCTGGTCTACGACATGTCGGGTTTCGACGCCATCAAGACCCAACAAGGCGGCTACGAAACCTTTGCCGGCATGCCGCGCAGCCTGAATTTCAGTCGCGACGCCCTGGCCCAAGCGCAGGACTATTGCCAAGGCCCCAGCGCCAAAGGTTTCTACCCTGAATTCTGCGAACGGGTCGGGACTGCGACTGCCCAGCAGTAGCCATGGCATGACCGCGGCGCGAGTCATCCGACTATCAACGCGCAACCCGTTATTTCCTCTCGGTATTGCCTACTGTCAACGTTGACAGTAGGCAGCTGTTCATACGGTCTCTAAGCTCAGCCTTGACAAGGAAAACAAGGCCCTGGGCAAGCCACAGTCCCTGTGCCTTTCTTCATTCGGGCAAGCAGGAATAATAAAAATGAACGACCGAAGCAAAGGAACCGTGACGTGGTTTAACGATGCAAAGGGCTATGGCTTCATCACTTGCGACAAAGGAGGCAAGGAATTGTTCGTTCATTACTCGGCCATCGCCGGCGAGGGTTATAAAACATTGAAACAGAAGCAAACGGTCTTTTTTGAAATCGAAAAGGGCAGCAAAGGCATGCAGGCCATGAGAGTGACGCCGGAATAACCGTCGGTTCGCACAGATCCTTCCCCTGAAGCGTCGCATGAAAACCCGCAGGGCTATTTCCTTTTGTTCTGACCTACTGTCATTTCTGACAGTAGGCGCAAGCATGACGCTCAGCGATCATCATTGCTCCGTTCAACAAGCGAGTACGTGACATGCGCGGTTTAATAGCTGGTTTACTTTCCGTCGCTGGACTCCTGGGCGTTACTCATGCTGCGAACGCAGCAAGCTGTCCCGCGGTAGGGGAAATAGAGTTTCGTTTAATGCCAGAGCCCAATCCTGGCCAACCGGTCGCCGAGGAATACACTGTGAAGGATCCCTCTGGAAAAGTTATCTGGCGGGGCGAGGCCGTGGGCCCTAACTTTTTACAACCGCAGTACCAAATGACGTTAACAACGCCCAACCCTATAGCGAACACCTGTTTATATAATTATCGGGAGGAATATGTGGATGAGGGCCCCCTCCTCAGCAGGCTTGGAGGAACAAACAGCTGACACTCAATAAACAGCCTTGAGGACAATTCCTGTCAAATAAAAAGGACGACATCACTGTCGCCCTTTTTCCGTCTTGCCTACAGCCTTACGCCGCACTGAACAACTTGTGCGGGTCAATCACAAACTTCTTCGGCACGCCCGCATCGAACTCGCCATAGCCCTTTGGCGCGTCATCCAGGCTGATCACCTGCACACCCACGATTTCAGCAATGTTGATACGGTCCCACATGATCGCCTGCATCAGCTGGCGGTTGTACTTCATCACTGGCGTCTGGCCGGTGTGGAAGCTGTGGGATTTGGCCCAACCCAGGCCGAAGCGGATGCTCAGGCTGCCCATTTTCGCCGCCGCATCGACGGCGCCAGGGTCTTCGGTGACGTAAAGACCGGGGATGCCGATCTTGCCGGCGACGCGGACCACGCCCATCAACGAGTTGAGCACGGTGGCCGGGGCTTCGTGCTTGACGCCGTCATGGCCGTGGCCGCGGGCTTCGAAGCCCACGCAATCGACAGCGCAGTCCACTTCCGGCTCACCCAGCAGCGCGGCGATTTGTTCGTGCAACGGCGTGTCGGTGGACAGGTCGACGATTTCAAAACCCTGGGCCTTGGCGTGGGCCAGGCGGACGGAGTTGACGTCGCCGATGATCACCACCGCTGCGCCCAGCAGGCGAGCGGAAGCGGCGGCCGCCAGGCCAACCGGGCCGGCACCGGCGATGTAGACGGTGCTGCCAGGACCAACACCGGCGGTGACGGCGCCGTGGTAGCCGGTGGGCAGGATGTCGGACAGGCAGGTCAGGTCACGGATTTTCTCCATGGCCTTGTCGCGGTCCGGCAGTTTCAGCAGGTTGAAGTCGGCGTACGGCACCAGCACGTATTCGGCCTGGCCGCCGGTCCAGTCGCCCATGTCCACGTAACCGTAGGCACCGCCGGCACGGGCCGGGTTGACGGTCAGGCAGACACCGGTGTGTTGCTCTTTGCAGGAACGGCAGCGCCCGCAAGCCACGTTGAATGGCACCGACACCAGGTCACCGATTTTCAGGTTCTCGACGTCGCTGCCCTTTTCAATCACTTCACCGGTGATCTCGTGCCCCAGGACCAGGCCAGTCTGGGCAGTGGTACGGCCGCGCACCATGTGTTGGTCGGAGCCGCAGATGTTGGTGGAGACCACGCGCAGGATGACACCGTGCTCAATCTTCCTGCCGCGCGGGTCCTGCATTTTTGGATAGTCGATTTTCTGTACTTCGACCTTGCCGTTGCCGAGATACACGACACCACGATTACCAGACATGCTTTCACCTCGCTGTTGTTTTTGTGGAACTGCGTTGCCCAGGCAGGCAGCGCGTTGATTGCTCGGGTTTGATGCCTGAGCTTCAAGCGGAAAGCTACAAGCCGCAAGAAGCACGCATACCGCCTTTTCTTGCGGCTTGAAGCTTGTGGCTAAAGCACCACGGTACGATTGGCGTTCAAGAACACTCGTCGCTCAATGTGATACCCCACCGCCCGGGCCAAGGTCAGCCCTTCGATGTCCCGGCCCTTGGCGATCAGGTCCTCGGGATAGTGGCTGTGGTCCACCACCTCCACGCCCTGGGCGATGATCGGGCCTTCGTCCAGGTCGTTGTTGATGTAGTGCGCCGTGGCGCCCACCAGTTTCACGCCTTTGTTGTAGGCCTGGTGATACGGCTTGGCGCCCTTGAAGCCCGGCAGCAGCGAGTGATGGATATTGATCGCCTTGCCGTCGAGCTTGCGGCACAACTCCGGCGACAGCACTTGCATGTAGCGGGCAAGGATCACCAGCTCGGCACCGGTGTCTTCAATCACCTGCCACACCTGCCGCTCCTGGGAAGGCTTGTCGTTCGGGTCCAGGGGGAAATGGTAGTAGGGAATCTGGTGCCAGTCGGCCAACGGCTTGAGATCGGGGTGGTTGGAGACCACGGCCACCACGTCCATGGACAATTGGCCGATGCGCTGGCGATAGAGCAAATCGTTGAGGCAGTGATCGGCCTTGGAGACCATGATCACCACTTTGGGCCGGTAGTTGGGTGGCGTCAGTTCGAAGACCATGCCGAAGGCTTGCGCACGCTCGGCCAGGCCTGCGCGGAAGCTCTGCTCGTCAAAACCGTCGGGCTGGCGAAATTCCACGCGAATGAAGAAACGCGCCGAGAGCCGGTCGTCGAAGGAATGGTGCTCGGTGACATAGCAGCCCTGCTCGAACAGAAAGCGGGTCACCGCGTCCACCGTGCCGAGCACGCTGGGGCAGTCGGCAGTCAAGATCCATGTGTCTGGGGCGCGGCTCATTGCGGTGACTCCTGTTCGTTATGGACAAATCCCCCGCTAAACACAGAACCCTGTGGCGAGGGGATTTATCCCCGCTGGGCTGCGAAGCAGCCCCAAAAACTTGATGTAATCAACCTGAGACTCTGAAGTAGCAAGTCTGGGGTCTGCTGCGCAGCCCAGCGGGGATAAATCCCCTCGCCACAAAGGTGGTCGGCTTTGGCCCTTAGTGTTTCAGGCCTGCACGCTCAACCCATACTCAGCCGCGGCATCCTGCAACCACAGCCACCAGTAATCGGAGAAGCTGCGACGGATCACCAGTTCCCAGGTGTCTTCGGCGGTGTGGCGAATCACCAGTTGCGACTTGGCGAACACCGTGCCCACGGCCTTGCCCACCGGGAAGTTGCTTGGGTGTACATCGTAGCTGGTGGATTTCATCAGCACGTCGCGCACGTTCGGGCCGGACAGTTCGAGGATCTGCTGGCCGCCGCTGACGTTGACGATCTGGATGTGCAGGTCGCCCAGGGCTTCACGCAGTTTCTGCTCGGCGGCGAATTCTTCGCCAGTGGGCACCACCAGCAACCATTCATCCGGGCCGAGCCATTGCAGGCTGGTTTCGCCCTTGATAATCACGGCCAGCGCACCTGGCAGTTCCAGGCCCAGGGCCTTGTGCACGCCGGCAGCAAACGCCGGGTCGTGGCCGTCGCCACGAATCGTCAGGTGGCCCAGGAGTTTTTTCTCGCGCACGGTCACACCGGCGTTCTTGCGGCCCTTGCCTACCAGGCTGGCGAGGTCGGCATGGTGCAGCGACGACTCGGCCTTGGCCCCGGTGGTTGGGCGTTGTTGGTACACGTTGGCTGCGGTCATATGGAGCACCTGTCTCGTAGATTGATCGTTCCCACACTCTGCGTGGGAACGGTCAGGTATCAAATATTCTGCCGATCGCCCTTCGGATCGAAGAACACCGAAGAAACGATCTCTGCCTCGATCACCCGGCCATCGGCCAATGGCGCGAACACCCGCTCGCCCATCCGCTTGAGGCCGCCCTTGACCACACCCATGGCGAACGAATAACCCAGGGAGTTATGCGCATAGCTGGAGGTCACGTGGCCAACCATGGTCATCGGGATCGCCTGCTTGGTGTTGAACACCAGTTGCGCGCCTTCCGGCAGCCAGACATTCGGGTCGATCGGCTTGAGGCCCACCAATTGCTTGCGCTCTTGCCGCACGCAATCTTCGCGATTCATGCCACGCCAGCCGATCCACGAGAACGGTTTGGTCCGGCCGACACACCAGCCCATGTTCAGGTCGTCCGGGGTCATCGAGCTGTCAGTGTCCTGGCCGACGATGATGAAGCCCTTCTCGGCCCGCAATACGTGCATGGTCTCGGTGCCATACGGGGTCAGGTTGTATTGCTTCCCAGCCTCGACGATCTGTTCGAGCACGCCCATGGCGTAGTCGGCCTGCACGTTGATTTCGTACGACAGTTCACCGGTGAACGAGATCCGGAACACCCGGGCCGGTACGCCGCCCACTAGGCCTTCCTTCCAGGTCATGAACGGGAACGCGTCCTTGTCCAGGTCGATGTCGGTGACGTGGCTCAAAAGCTTGCGGCTGTTGGGACCCGACAGGGTCATGGTCGCCCAGTGGTCGGTGACCGAGGTGAAGTACACCTTCAGGTCCGGCCATTCGGTCTGGTGGTAGATTTCCAGCCATTGCAGCACGCGCGCCGCGCCGCCGGTGGTGGTGGTCATCAGGAAGTGGTTGTCCGCCAGACAGGCCGTTACGCCGTCGTCGAAGACCATGCCGTCTTCCTTGCACATCAGGCCGTAGCGGGCCTTGCCCACGTCGAGCTTGGTCCAGGCGTTGGTGTAGACGCGGTTGAGAAACTCACGGGCATCCGGGCCCTGGATGTCGATCTTGCCCAGGGTCGAGGCGTCGAGCAGGCCAACGCTGTCACGCACGGCCTTGCATTCGCGCTTGACCGCGGCATGCATGTCTTCGCCGTTCTTCGGGAAGTACCAAGGACGCTTCCACTGGCCGACGTCTTCGAACTCGGCACCGTTCTTCACATGCCAGGCCTGCAGCGCGGTGAAGCGCACCGGCTCGAAGATATGCCCGCAATGCCGGCCCGCCACCGCGCCGAAGGTCACCGGCGTGTAGTTCGGACGGAACATGGTGGTGCCCATCTGCGGGATGCTCACGTTCAACGAACGGGCCGCGATGGCCAGGCCGTTGACGTTGCCCAGCTTGCCCTGGTCGGTGCCGAAGCCCAGTGCGGTGTAGCGCTTGACGTGTTCCACCGACTCGAAGCCCTCGCGGGTGGCAAGTTCGATGGCGGCGGCGGTGACGTCGTTCTGCAGGTCGACGAATTGCTTCGGCGCCCGTGCGGTGGTTTTTTCATGAGGCACCTGGAACAGCGCCAGGGTCGGCTCTTCGTGACGGCTCAGGGCCTTGGGCAACACGCCCTCCACGGCCTTGAAGCCGGCTTCGCTGGCCGCCCGCACGCCGCCTTCAAAACCGTCGGCCAAGCTATCGCCGAGGCTGTAGACGCCGTTCACACCACCGACGCAGACGCGCTTTTGCGGTGCTTCGCCCGGTACGAAACCGAGGATGTCTTCCCGCCAGATCGGTTTGCCGCCCAGATGCGAAGCCAGGTGCACCACCGGGCTGTAGCCGCCGGAACTGGCCACCAGGTCGCAGTCCAGCCATTCGCCAGGACTGGTGACTTTGTGGGCGCGAACGTCGATCGCGGCAACACGTGCCCCAGTGACGCGCTTGCTGCCACGGGCCTCGATCACGGCGCTGCCGGTGAGGATACGGATGCCCTTGGCGCGGGCTTCTTCCACCAGCGCGCCACGTGGGTTGCTGCGAGCATCGGCCACGGCCACTACTTGCAGGCCGGCGTCGAACCAGTCCAGGGCCACGCGATAGGCGTGGTCGTTGTTGGTGCTCAGCACCAGTTTCTTGCCCGGTGCCACGCCGTAGCGACGCACGTAGGTGGACACTGCGCCGGCCAGCATGTTGCCCGGCACGTCGTTGTTGCCGTAGACCAGCGGCCGCTCGCAGGCACCGGTCGCCAGCACCACACGCTTGGCGCGGACGCGGTTGATGCGCTGGCGGACCTGGCCGATCGGTGCGCGGTCGCCGAGGTGGTCGGTGAGGCGCTCGTGGATGGTCAGGAAGTTATGGTCGTGGTAACCGTTCACCGTGGCGCGAGGCAGCAACACCACTTCGGGCATCGAGCGCAGTTCAGCCACTACGGCAGCGACCCATTCGGTCGCTGGCTTGCCGTCCAGGCTCTCGCGGGAGTCGAGCAGGCTGCCGCCGAACTCTTCCTGCTCATCCGCCAGGATGACGCGGGCACCGCTGCGAGCCGCGGCCAATGCGGCAGCCAGGCCAGCGGGGCCGGCGCCAACGATCAGCACGTCGCAATGACGGTTCATGTAGTCGTAGGTGTCCGGATCGTTCTCGGTCGGCGAGCGACCCAGGCCGGCAGCCTTACGGATGTACTTCTCGTAGGTCATCCAGAACGATTGCGGGTACATGAAGGTTTTGTAGTAGAAGCCCGGCGGCATCAGCTTGCCGCCGACCTTGCCGAGAATCCCCATCATGTCGTTGTTCACGTTCGGCCAGCCGTTGGTGCTGGTGGCGACCAAGCCCTGGTACAAGGCTTGTTGCGTGGCGCGCACGTTAGGAATCTGCGTGGCTTCGGTGGCACCGATCTGCAGCACTGCGTTCGGCTCTTCGGCACCGGCGGCGTAAATGCCGCGCGGACGCGAATATTTGAAGCTGCGGCCGATGATGTCGACACCGTTGGCCAGCAACGCGGCGGCCAGGGAATCGCCCTCGAAGCCTTTGTAGCTCTGGCCGTTAAAGGTGAATGTCAGCACTTTATTGCGGTCGATCCGTCCGCCGTTGGACAGGCGATTGATCTGGCTCATACCTTCTCTCCCAGAGCCTGTGCGGCCGCTTTCGGGCTGTCAGTCTTGTCGGTGAATTGCGGCTTTTGACCGATCTTGTAGGTTTCGAGAATCTCGTAGGTCACGGTGTCACGGGTCACGTTGAAGTACTGGCGGCAACCGGCGACGTGATCCCACAGTTCATGGTGCAACCCGCGTGGGTTGTCACGGAAGAACATGTAGTCGCCCCACTCCTCGTCGGTGCAGGCGTTCGGATCCAGCGGACGCGGAATATGCGCCTGGCCGGATGCATGGAATTCCTCTTCGGAGCGCAGTTCGCCGCAGTGAGGACAGAAGATATGCAACATGGGGATTTCTCCTGTTAGTGGGCAACCGCAGCAGCGCCGTGTTCATCGATCAACGCACCGTTATGGAAACGGTCGATGGAGAAAGGTGCAGCCAATGGGTGCATTTCACCCTTGGCCAGACTCGCGGCAAACACGTTGCCCGAGCCAGGTGTCGCCTTGAAGCCGCCAGTGCCCCAACCGCAGTTGAAGAACATGTTCGGCACCGGGGTCTTGGAGATGATCGGGCAAGCATCCGGCGTGGTGTCGACGATGCCGCCCCACTGGCGGTTCATGCGCACCCGCGAGAGCACCGGGAACATCTCGACGATGGCCTGGACCGTGTGTTCGATCACCGGGTACGAGCCACGCTGGCCGTAGCCGTTGTAGCCGTCGATACCGGCACCGATCACCAGGTCGCCCTTGTCGGACTGACTGATGTAGCCGTGCACGGCGTTGGACATGATCACGCTGTCGATGATCGGCTTGATCGGCTCGGACACCAGCGCTTGCAGCGGGTGGGATTCGATCGGCAGGCGGAAGCCGGCGAGCTTGGCCATGTGCCCGGAGTTACCGGCAGTGACCACGCCGACGCGCTTGGCGCCGATGAAGCCCTTGTTGGTTTCCACGCCGATGCAAATACCGTTTTCCTTGCGGAAACCGATCACTTCGGTCTGCTGGATCAGGTCCACGCCCAAGGCGTCCGCCGCCCGGGCAAAGCCCCAGGCCACGGCATCGTGACGGGCCACGCCGCCGCGACGCTGGACGGTGGCGCCCATCACCGGGTAGCGGGTGTTTTTCGAGCAATCCAGGTATGGGATCTCGTCGGCCACTTGCTTGGCGTTGAGCAGCTCGCCGTCCACGCCATTGAGGCGGTTGGCGCTGACGCGACGCTCCGAATCACGAATGTCCTGCAGGGTGTGGCACAGGTTGTAGACGCCACGCTGGGAGAACATCACGTTGTAGTTCAGGTCCTGGGACAGGCCTTCCCAGAGTTTCATCGCGTGTTCGTACAAGTGGGCCGATTCATCCCACAGGTAGTTGGAGCGCACGATGGTGGTGTTGCGCGCGGTGTTACCGCCGCCCAACCAGCCCTTCTCGACCACGGCCACATTGGTGATGCCGTGCTCCTTGGCCAGGTAGTAGGCGGTCGCCAGGCCATGCCCGCCACCGCCGACGATGACCACGTCGTAGACTTTTTTCGGGGTCGGCGTGCGCCACATCCGCTGCCAGTTTTCGTGATGGCTGAGTGAGTGTTTGAAGAGGCCGAAGCCCGAATAGCGTTGCATAGTCATTACTCCAAAACCGACTCAGCGATAAACCGGGAAGTCCGCGCACAGGGCCGCCACTTGCTGCGCGACATTGGCCTCGACATCGGCATCGCCGAGGTTGTCGAGAATGTCGCAGATCCAGCCGGCCAGGGTGACGCACTGGCTGACCTTGAAGCCACGGGTGGTCACCGCCGGGGTGCCGATACGCAGGCCCGAGGTCACGAACGGCGACTGCGGGTCGTTCGGCACGGCGTTCTTGTTGACGGTGATGTGGGCGCGGCCCAGGGCGGCGTCGGCGTCCTTGCCGGTCAAGCCTTGACGGATCAGGCTGACCAGGAACAAGTGGTTATCGGTGCCGCCGGACACTACATCGTAGCCGCGCTTGATGAACACGCCAGCCATGGCCTGGGCGTTATCAATCACCTGCTGCTGATAAGCCTTGAAGCCAGGCTCCGCCGCTTCCTTGAAGCACACCGCCTTGCCGGCGATCACGTGCATCAGCGGGCCGCCCTGGGCGCCGGGGAATACGGCGGCGTTGAGCTTCTTCTCGATTTCTTCGTTGGCCTTGGCCAGGATCAGGCCGCCACGTGGACCGCGCAGGGTCTTGTGGGTGGTGGTGGTGACCACGTCGGCGTACGGCAGCGGATTCGGGTACAGGCCAGCGGCAACCAGGCCGGCGACGTGGGCCATGTCGACGAACAGCAGCGCGCCGACCTTGTCGGCGATCTGGCGGAAACGTGGGAAATCCAGGGTCTTGGAGTAAGCGGAGAAACCGGCGACGATCATTTTCGGTTTGCACTCAACCGCCAGGCGCTCGACTTCGTCGTAGTCGATAAGGCCAGTGGTGGTGTCGATGCCGTACTGCACCGCGTTGTAGAGCTTGCCCGAGGACGACACCTTGGCGCCGTGGGTCAGGTGACCGCCATGGGCCAGGCTCATGCCCAGGATGGTGTCGCCGGCTTGCAACAGGGCCAGGTACACGGCGCTGTTGGCCGACGAACCGGAGTGCGGCTGGACGTTGGCGTAATCGGCGCCGAACAACTGCTTGGCGCGCTCGATGGCCAGGGCTTCGACTTTATCCACGTGCTCGCAGCCACCGTAGTAGCGCTTGCCCGGATAACCTTCGGCGTACTTGTTGGTCAAGCCACTGCCTTGGGCCTGCATCACGCGCTTGCTGGTGTAGTTCTCTGACGCGATCAGCTCGATGTGATCTTCCTGGCGTTGCTCTTCGGCGTTCATCGCCGCCAGCAGTGCATCATCGTAGCCTTGGATTTGGTCTTGCTTGCTGAACATCGCGTCTCTCCCAGCGGCGGCGGTGCGCCTTTCGTCTCGGTGAGGCACGGACCGTTTCGGTCGTGCCCTTTGGATGCGATGGTATGGCCGGCGCAGGCAGGTCAAATGCCTATGGACGCCACGCAAAGGTGCGTTTACGACATGCGCTCAAATGGAATGGAGCACCGGCCCTGTGGTGATCTGGCGAACCGCGAGCAACAGCAGGAAATGCGCGGGGTACAGCGCATAAGCCCAACGCCGCATCGGCGGAGGATGAACACGACCGGCCTGGCGCAGAATCACCAGCCCCAACCATGGCGCAAACAGGCAAGTCACTAATCCCCAAATAGCCACCGCATCCCCCAGCCACGCCGCGCCATACAGCACCCGCCATTGATTGGCGGCCAGGCACACCAACCCCGGCAATAACGCGAAATACCAGGGCCGGCGAAACACCAGCAACATCGCCAACGGCAGCAACACGCCGAAGAGGCCGAACATCAGTCGCGACGAGAACAGCGCCGCCAACAGCAACGCCACCGCGGCCAGGCATCGGGCTTCCAAGGTTGGCGCCTGCCAACAGCGCGCCACCAACAGCCCCAGCACCAGCGTTGGCATTACATTCAAGGTGACGGGGTTAGGGATGAATAAACGGTAGGGGACTTCGCTGACGGCGCTGAACAACAACAGCCAACCCAAGTAACGCCACGAAGCGGTGCCGGCGCCACTGCGCGCCAGATTGGCCGCCATCGCCAGGCAGAACCACGGAAACGCCAGCCGCCCCGGCACATAGAGCCAATCGACGGAAAAACCGACATATCGCAGATGATCGAGGACCATCGATAACAGTGCCAACCACTTGAGCAGGTCCAGGGCAACGTCGCGTTGGCTCATGTGCTCAGTAGCCCGATGATTTTGTGATTTTCTGACAGAAACATCCCATGTGCTCCCTCGCTAATCTTGGGTAAAGTGCGCACCACATCGATCACGGCGTTGCGCACTCAAGCACGCCGAACCATGGAACCCCTCATCCGGGAATTCCGCCAGGGATCTCTTACCCAGGACTCTCTATTCAAGGAGCAAGGCCATGACCGACAAGAGTCAACAATTCGCCAGCGACAACTATTCCGGCATTTGCCCCGAAGCCTGGGCGGCCATGGAAGAAGCCAACCAGGGCCACCAGCGCGCCTATGGCGATGACGAATGGACCCACCGCGCGGCGGATGATTTCCGTGCCTTGTTCGAAACCGACTGCGAAGTGTTCTTTGCGTTCAACGGCACGGCGGCCAACTCCCTGGCCCTGTCATCGCTGTGCCAGAGTTACCACAGCGTGATCTGCTCGGAAACCGCCCACGTCGAAACCGACGAATGCGGCGCGCCGGAGTTCTTCTCCAACGGCTCCAAGTTACTGGTGGCACGCACCGAAAACGGCAAGCTGACCCCGGAATCAATCCGCGAGATCGCCCTCAAGCGCCAGGACATCCACTATCCCAAGCCGCGCGTCGTGACCCTGACCCAGGCCACGGAAGTCGGCAGCGTCTATACCCCGGAAGAAATTCGCGCGATCAGCGTCACCTGCAAGGAGCTGGGGCTGAACCTGCACATGGATGGCGCTCGATTCTCCAACGCCTGCGCGTTCCTCGGCTGCTCCCCGGCGGACCTGACCTGGAAAGCCGGCGTGGACGTGTTGTGCTTCGGCGGCACGAAAAACGGCATGGCGGTAGGCGAGGCGATCCTGTTCTTCAACCATGACCTGGCCGAAGACTTCGACTACCGCTGCAAACAGGCCGGGCAACTGGCTTCGAAGATGCGCTTCCTCTCCGCGCCCTGGGTCGGCCTGCTACAGAACGATGCGTGGCTCAAGCACGCTCGCCACGCCAATCACTGCGCGCAATTGCTGGCGAAACTGGTGAGCGACATTCCCGGCGTGGAACTGATGTTCCCGGTCCAGGCCAACGGCGTATTCCTGCAATTGTCGGAACCGGCTATCGCCGCGCTGACTGCCAAGGGCTGGCGCTTCTACACCTTCATCGGCAAGGGCGGCGCACGCTTCATGTGCTCCTGGGACACCGAGGAAGCGCGAGTGCGGGAATTGGCGGCGGATATTCGGGAAGTGATGAGCGCCTGAAGCATCGACCGATATCTTCGGTTTCTTGGGCTCTGGGGCTTTTAAGCTTTTGTGGCGAGGGAGCTTGCTCCCGCTGGGCTGCGCAGCAGCCCCCATGCGTTGTATCAGGTAGCGCGTATTTGCCAGATGACGACTGCTGCGCAGCCGAGCGGGAGCAAGCTCCCTCGCCACAGGGGGCTCACCGCTACCAGGATGGGCAGATCAGAAATCGATCCGCACATCCCCCTTCGGCACGCTGCAGCAAGACAGGATGTAACCCTCGGCCTCGTCGTCTTCGGTGATCCCGCCGTTGTGCTCCATCTCCACTTCCCCGCCCAGCTTCAGTACTTTGCAGGTGCCGCAGATGCCCATGCCGCAGGCCTTGGGGATCATCATGCCGAGCTTGGCGGCGGCGGCGTGGACGGTTTCTCCCGGCCCCACGCGGATGCTCTTGCCCGACGAGGTGAATTCCACCAGGTGCAGGTCCGCGGCATCGACTTCGGGAGCGTCCGCTGCCTGTTCGGCTTGTTCCACCGCATCGGCACGGGCTTCTGGTGGCGTAGCGCCGAAGGATTCCTCGTGGTACCGCTTCATGTCGTAGCCGGCCGCTTCCAGCAGACGCTTGACCGCGGTCATGTATGGGGTCGGGCCGCAACAGAACACTTCGCGCTCGAGGAAGTCGGGCACCATCAGTTCCAGCATCTTGTGGTTCAGATAACCGCGATAGCCGGCCCAAGGCTCGCCCAGGCCATGTTTTTCACAGATCAGGTGCAAGCTGAAGTTGTCGATCCGCGATGCCATGTGCTCCAGCTCGCGGTGGTAGATGATGTCCTTGGGCGAGCGGGCGCTGTGAATAAAGGTCATGTCGACATTGGCGTTGGTGTCGTAGTACCAGCGCGCCATGGACATCACCGGGGTAATCCCGACGCCGCCGCTGAGGTAGAGCACCTTGGGGCTGGAGAAGTCGATGGCGTTGAACAACCCCACCGGCCCGTGCACCGCCAACTCCTGGCCTTCGTGCAAGGTGTCGTGCAGCCAGTTGGACACCTTGCCCCCCGGCACGCGCTTGATGGTCACCGAGAAGCTGTAGGGCACCGACGGCGAGCTGGAGATCGTGTAGGAACGCATGATCGGCTGGCCTTCGATTTCCAGCTCCAGGGTGACGAATTGCCCGGGCTTGAAAAAGAACATGATCGGCTGGTCGGCCATGAAGCAGAAGGTGCGCACATCCCAGGTTTCCTGGATGACTTTGACGCAACGTACGATATGTCGGCCATTGGCCCAGGTCTGGGTGGTGACCGGGTTCAGGAAGTTATTGGACATGCTGATCTCCACGGCCGACTGTCGGCCTTCATGAGGGCGATTGTGCGCAGGCGCCTGGGTGACCATTTACCTATCTGCGACATTCACATACTTATCGCGACCAGCCCCCAACTACCGGGGCTTGCGCGTCGGGAACAGATTGGGCCATGTCGCCCATGGATAAGGTTGCGCCCCTGCGCGGCCCCACACTCGCCCCAACAGATAAACAAAGTTTTCTGCCTTGCGTAGCACAACCGATTAGCCATTTTCACCGGCTCCGCTTAGAGAGCCACGAGGATAAAACGATGGACACCACTACCCTGAGCCTGGGCGATCCGCTGGAACCCGCACGCAAGGCCACCGCGCAAATGTTGCAAGAGCGCGAGCGCACCTTCTCGCTGCCGCAGCCGTTCTACTCCGATGAGCGCCTGTTTGATATCGACATGCAGGAAATCTTTCAGAAGGAGTGGTTGATCGCCGGCATGACCTGCGAAATCCCGGCCAAGGGCAACTACCTGACGCTGCAGATCGGCAAGAACCCGATCATCGTGATTCGCGGCGCCGAGGGCGTGGTGCATGCGTTCCATAACGTCTGCCGCCACCGCGGTTCGCGGCTGTGCACCAGCGAAAAGGGCAAGGTCGCCAAGCTGGTCTGCCATTACCACCAGTGGACCTACGAGCTGGACGGTCGCCTGCTGTTCGCCGGTACCGAGATGGGCGCCGACTTCGACATGAAGCAGTACGGCCTCAAGCCGGTGAACGTGAAGACCGCTGGCGGCTATATCTTCATCAGCCTGGCCGAGAACCCGCCGGCCATCGATGACTTCCTGTCGACCCTGAACCATTACATGGAACCCTACGACATGGAGAACACCAAGGTGGCGATCCAGACCACCTTGTTCGAAAAGGCCAATTGGAAGCTGGTACTGGAAAACAACCGCGAGTGCTACCACTGCAACGCCTCGCACCCCGAATTGCTCAAGACCCTGCTGGAATGGGACGATGTCACCGACCCACGGGCCGACCAGGCTTTCAAGGACCACGTGGCCGCTTCCGCCGCCGCCTGGGACGCCGAGAAGATCCCTTACGCCCACGCCAGCTTCGGCCTGCGCAACCGCATCGTGCGCATGCCGCTGCTCAAGGGCACCGTGTCGATGACCATGGACGGCAAGCAAGGCTGCGCCAAGCTGATGGGCCGCATCAAGAACCCGGACCTGGGCTCGATGCGCATCCTGCACCTGCCGCACTCGTGGAACCACTGCATGGGCGACCACATCATCGTCTTCACCGTGTGGCCGATCAGCGCCCAGGAAACCATGGTCACCACCAAGTGGATCGTGCACAAGGACGCGGTCGAAGGCGTGGACTACGACGTGGCGCGCATGCGCGAAGTCTGGGACGCCACCAACGACCAGGACCGTCGCCTGGCCGAAGAAAACCAGCGCGGCATCAACTCCACCGCCTACCAGCCCGGCCCGTACTCCAAGACCTATGAGTTTGGCGTGGTGAACTTCGTGGACTGGTACAGCGAGCGCATGCTCAACAACCTGGGGGCCGAACCGGCGCCGTACCTCAAGGGCGTGCCGGTCCAGGGTTAAAACCCAGCGCTTCGGCTGATCATTCCCACGCTCCGCGTGGGAATGCAGCCCGGGACGCTCTGCGTCCAAAAAGCCGAACGCGGAGCGTCCGTAGAGGCATTCCCACGCAGAGCGTGGGAACGATCATCACACCAGTGACGCAGAGCGTGGGAACGATCATCGGCTGGACGACCACCGCACACTGCCATCCTCCCCATAAAACGTCTCGATAATCTCCTCCCCCCTCAGCTGCACTTTCACATACCCATTCAACACCCGCTCCGGATACGCCTCGTCCCCCGCCAATTCGGTTTCCGACCACAACACCCGCGCATGCCCGTTCAGCTCGCTGGTGGTGCCGTAAGGGATCGCACCATGCCCGGCACAGCGCGCGTGCAGCCCGCCTTGCGGCGCGTAGCAAATGCCGTTGTGCAGATGGCCCCAATACCAGTAGTCCGGTTCACGCCCCAGGGCATCGCACACCGGTTGGTAAAGCGCGGTCTTGTTGTGTCCGGAAATATCGAAGCCCTGATGATGACTGAGCACCATCAATTTCTTGCGCTTGGGCAGGGTTTTCATCCATTCGATCTGCTGGGTGTTGAGGGTGCCGTCCATGTATAGGTTCATCGCGTCCGAGGCGTAGGCACTGTCGAGGCCAACCACCAGCCAATCATCGTTGTACAAGGCGAAATAGCTGGTGCCCTGTTGCACCGGAAAACGCGCCGCGAGTTCCTTGAAATAGCCGTGGCCGCCGCTGTACATCTCGTGGTTGGAATTGAGGGTGAACGCGCCGTGCTTGCCCTGGGGCCAGCCGGCCATGTCGACGTCTTCCTGGGAATGGGTGCCGGCGTAATACACGTCGCCCAGGTGGATGGTGAAATCCGCCAGGGCCAATTGCATCTGGTTGGCCACCGCCACCGCCGGGGCGTGGCTGTCGAACGGCCCGGTGCCCCAGTCGCCGGCGATGGCCAGTACCACGTCGTTGTCCATTTTCACCAGCGCCGGGTTCGTGGCGAACGGCGCGTGGTGGCGCAGGTTTTCGATCCACTTGAGCAGCGCCTCGCTCCACAACAAGTCCAACAGCTCCCATTTACGACAGCCCAGTAACGTACCGTCCTTGAGCACGCGGGTCGGCAAATCCTCTTCTTTTTGCGGCAACGGCGTGGCGTTGCCGAGCTTGAGGATCGACAAGCCGTGGGCCAGTTCCCATGGCACGGCCGGTTCATCGTCCGGCAGATCACCGTGGTCGATGACGTGCCGGGCCTGGTCGTGGCCGCGTTGCAGCAGTTTGACGATGGCCTCGAACTCCTCGGGTTCCAGGTCGTTAACGAGTTTTTTCCAGGACATTTCCAGCCGCGTGACCAACCCGTGCAGGCGGACCTTGACCTTGTCGAACTCATGTTCCCAATGGTGCAGTAATGACATGTGAACGCTCCTTCGTTGTGCCCTGGGTCACAGGGTTTTCATGAATTCGATCAGGGCCCGCTTGTCGACGTCCGGCAGCTGCGTGCCATACAGGTGACCGCCGTTGTGGTTGCCTTCCAGGCGGGTGTCGTATTTGAAATCCGCCGACGCCTTCATTTGCGCCCCGCGGGTGATGAAGCCGACTTTCTCCTGGTCGTAGATGTCGGAGCCGGTGTAGAACACTTGCGGCCGTTGCTCCGGCGCTTGCAGCAAATCCCAGAGGGTCGGCACCGAGCCGTTGTGCAGGTAAGGCGCGCGCAGCCAGATGCCGTCGGTGGGCGTGTTGCTGTAGCTCTGGGTCTTGCGGTAGGCGCCAAAGTCGAACGGCGGTTTCTTGAAGCCGTGGAACGCCGTCACCAGGCCGGTGGTGAAGGAATTCAGGCGATGGGGGTCGGTGCCCAACTGGTCGATATGGGTGGTGACCTGGCCGGTGTCGCTGCGGCCAAAATCGTGGCAACTGGCGCAGTTCTTATCCCAGATCGGTTTGCCCTGGGCGACTTTCGCCTGGTCCAGGGCGAACGGCCAGGCCGGTGCCTTGTGGCCCAGCAGCCAGTTGGTCACCCGGTTGAAACTCGGTGGCAGCACCGATTCCGGCGTCGCTCCCACGGCCATGGCCGCGGCGTAGTTGCGTTCGTGGATCTTGTTGTTATTGCCGTCCCAGTGCAGGTACATGGACTCGCGGGGTTTCTGGTTCCAGACCTGTGGCAGGTCCACGGTGCCGATGGTGGAATCATCCGGGAAGCCGAACACCACCATTTTGGTCGGGTTGAAGGTGTCGGTCCGCCCAGGTCCCTGGGCCGGACGCAGCTTCTGCCAGGCGTAGGCCTGCTTCTGCTTGAGCAGCGCACTCTTGGCCATCGGAATGATCAGGTAGCGGTTATAGAGTTTTTCGAAAAAACCCAACTGGAACTTGCCATTGATCGCCGCCATCACCGCATCGGGGGTGAATTTCGGATCGCTGGCGCACTCGTAGGCGAACCACTGGAAGGCTTGCAGCTGCAGGGTATTGGCCGGCGCGGCGGCAACGGGCACCGCGACGTCAGTGGCATTGGCCCGATAGGAACCGGTGTGGCACAAGGCGCAATTCGGCTCGACCGTGGGGTAACCGAGTTGCCGCTTGGCCATGCCGATGGGCAGGTCGTTGCCGTCTTCATAGAGGAAACCGAACACCTCGTAGCCGCCCGGCTTGGGCAGTTTTTCCGGGCACATCTGCGGCAGCACGGCGAACAGGTAGTAGGGAATGCGTGCTTCGATGCCCAGGCCGATGGCGGCGTATTTGT